>NZ_JBEXMT010000013.1:0-230019 GCF_040610675.1 Nonomuraea sp. NPDC003804 | reverse complement strand
CTCGCTTCGTTCGTTGTGTCTCTATTCTTTCAGCCCCCGCGATCCGAGTCAAATTGACTCTTTTCGCGAAACCTGCCGAGAATTTCGACCGCCCCATCTTTTTCCGGGCGACTCCTCAAAACTACTCCCGCATCCGATTCCTGTCGAACCGGACCCGCCGACGGACATGACGACCACCGGCAAGGATGCGCTTGAGGAGGTTCCCCCGGACAGCCGACGATCAACGCCGACTGGGTGGGACTGGTGAACTCTATGTACGACTCCGTCCCCCGTCAAATCAACGCACCGCCATACCGGAAAACAGTCCTCGACCACCGGAAACGTCGGGGGCCACGACAGCCGGCACGGTTCACTCACAAGGCCCGGCAACAGCCGGGCTGTCGAACAGGGCGAACTCGTGCGCATCCGGGACTTGGAACTACGTCACGTCGTGAGCCATCTGTTCCTGCGTGATGGGGACGGTGTCCTGTCCTCAGCGGCGCGGGCCGCCACTTTGCGGGACAGCTCCTCGAAAGGCGCGTCCAGGCAGTGGAGTTTCACCTGGATACCGCGGGCATACGCGGTGAGGCGCTTGTCGGCTCGCTCCGCGCGTCTTCAGAAGCGAATTCCCGGGAGGTGCGGCGCTCCTGGAATCCTTGCCTGCGGCGCTCCTCCCGGACCCCTCCCACATGGTGGCTCTGCCCTCTCGGACCCCTCCCCCAATGGTGGTTCCGCCTCCGCAGCGCCCGTACCCAGGATGTCGCCCTCCCGAAAGCCCGTACCGACGGTGCCGCCCCAGAACCCGTCCGGTGGTGTCACCCTCTCGGATGGCGGGGCGGGGGAACGGCAGGCTTGAGCGTTCGACGTGCCCCGGCCGCCGTCGCGGAACGGCCCACGAGCGGCGCCTCGTAGGCTTTCCGGGTGGATCTCGAGGATGAGCTGGCCCGCCTGGCCGCCCAGTACGGCGGGGCAGGCACGCCGACCCGGCACGCGACGAGGAGTGACGTCGTCGTCGTCCGGCGCGGCGAGGTCGTGGTCAAGGCGCACTCGGCCAGGGACGACGCGGCCTCCCTCCGGTTGAGGCTCAAGGCCAGCGCGTCGGCCGCGCTGACCGGGGTGATGCTCGCCCCCCTGGACATGGACGTGCGCACGGTGTGCGACAGGGCGGTGACCGTGTGGCCGGCGGGTACACCGGTCGCTCCCGACGACCCTGACGCCGCTCCCTGGGAGGAAGGGGCGCGGCTGCTGGCCCGGCTGCACGCCGTACCGCTGACGACGGTGCCGCCGTTGCCGGAGGCGGGCGGGCCCGCGCGGATGGCGCGGGCGGTCAGCGGCATGCCGGGGGACGGGCCGGACCAGCGGCTGGTACGGCAGGCCCTGGCGGCGCTCCCCGCCCCCGAGCCCGTGCCCCTGCTGCTCACCCACGGCGACTGGCACCTGGGCCAGCTGGTGCGGCGCTCGGACCGGTGGCTGCTGATCGACGTGGACGACCTGGGGATCGGCGACCCGGCCTGGGACCTGGCGCGTCCGGCGGCGTGGTTCGCCGCGGGGCTTCTCGAGCCCGGCATCTGGAACCGGTTCCTCAACGCCTATCTCGCGTCGGGCGGGCCCGCGCTGGACCCGCGCGACCCCTGGGCCAGGCTCGACGTTCCCGCCAGAGCGGTCACCGTTCAGCTGGCCGCGGTGGCGGTCACCCACGCACAGCGGGAGGGTCGGGAACTGGACGAGGTGGAACGTTCGTTGGTCGAGTCGTGCGACAGGATTGTGGGCCTCCGGTGAGGCTGACATAGTGACGCACGCAGACCGTGTACATCCCGCCAATGGGCAAGGAGATCAACCAGATGCAGTGCCCCAAGTGCCGCGGCAACATGCGGACTTACGAGCGCAACGGGGTCCACATCGAGCAGTGTGAGAACTGCCGAGGGATCTTCCTCGACTACGGCGAGCTGGAGACGCTGACTCGCATGGAGTCCCAGTACCACACGCCGCCCGCCGCGCCCCCGCCTCCGGCTCACGGGGCTCCCGCGTGGGGCGCCCCCGCCCCGCACTACGGCGGTCACTACGGTCACCGGCGCAGGCACGACAGCTTCCTGGGGATGCTGTTCTCCTCCTGACCCTGCTGTGAAAAGGGCCGCGACCTCGAGTGCGAGGGACGCGGCCCTTTCCGTCTCCGGCGGCCCCTTCCACCGCCGAGGGCCCGACCTCCCGCGGTTGCGAGCCGACCGGACCTCCACGACTCCGGGGCCGAAAGGACCGACACCCCCCACCCGCCACGGGCCGGCCGACCGGACCGCCGCCCCGCCACACACACACGCCCAGCCGACCGGACCGCCGTCCCGCCATACACGGAAGCCCACCGACCGGATCGCCGTCCCGCCACTTACGGGGCCGGACCGACCGGATCGCGGCTCCCACCGGACGCGGGGGCGATCGCATCGGGTCGCCGCTCCCGCCGGCCGCAGGACCGGCCAGGCCGGGCCGGGCCGGGCCGGGCCGGGCCGGGCCCCGGCGATCAGGCCGGGAAGGTGCCGGGGTCGACGTCGGTCGTGGGCGCGTTGCCCCCGGTGACCGAGTGCAGGGTGACGCGCCAGTCGTGCCACCTGATCTGCGTCGCCGTGTACGTCGTCCTGAACTGCACCGGCTTCTCGAACCGCTCGAAGCTGCACGACCTGGTGAACGCCCTGCCGTCCCAGTCGATCCCGTGGGTGAAGAAGATCTCGTACGTGCCGTCGCGCACGCCTTTCACCCGGAACGTCGACTTCTTACGCACGAACACGCTGAACGCCTTGGTCTTGCCGCGCATCACGGTCACCACCGCGTCCCTCGACCCGCCGTTGTCGATCAGCAGGGAGCTGCGCCCGCTGAGCCGCTCGGCGCGCAGGAACCGCCCGTTCGCCGGCCGCCTGGTCTGCTTCCTGGCCGCCTTGACCGGCACCACGTCGGCCGGGTAGTCGCCGAGCGCGGTCAGCGACCTGCCCGCCTGGTCAAGCGCCTGGAGCTTGTCCGCGACGTCGCTGAAGACCCCGCCCGCCGTGCAGACGCTTCTGCCGCCCACCTTGCCGAGCGTCATCCCGAGCTGGGTGGTGAAGTCGCGCAGGCTGGCCACGTACGCCTCGTGCTGGACGCGCGCCTCGACGGGAGGGGCGAGGGCCGACAGGGCCTCGGTGGCGCCGCTGAGGGTCTCTTCGGCACGTTCCATGCGATCGTTGAGTGACTTGACGGTCTTCGCGGAGGAGAGCGCGGTGAGCGCGGCCCGCACGCCGGTGCGCTGCTCGGTGAGCGCGTCGCGGTAGGCGGCGGCGGTGAGGGCGCCGGTGCCGCTCGACGGCCCCGTGACTCCCTGGGAGGGCTCGGCGGGGCCCTGGGCCGTGGAGCTGCACGCGGTGAGGGTCAGCGTCGCCAGGCCGAGAACGCAGGAGATCAACCGGGGGGCAAGCATCTGCCACACTATCGCCCGGCTGATCCCCTGCCGTCAATCAGGATTCGGTCAGACCGCTGTCCCGATCCTGCCGGAGCCACCGGGTGATCCCGAGCCCCCGCAGGAACGGCAGATCGTGGCTGGCCACGATCAGCGCCCCCCGGTAGGCCGACAGCGCCTGCGACAGCTGCCTGACGCTGGCGAGGTCGAGGTTGTTGGTCGGTTCGTCCAGCAGGAGCAGCTGCGGCGGCGGGTCGGCCGACAGCAGCGCCGCCAGCGTCGCCCTGAAGCGTTCGCCGCCCGACAGCGTGCGCACCGGCTGCTCGGCCCGCGCGCCCCTGAACAGGAAGCGGGCCAGGCGGGCGCGCACCTCGTTGACGGAGGCGCCAGGGGCGTGCGCGCGGACGTTGTCGAGCACGCTGAGGCTCTCGTCGAGGACGTCCAGGCGCTGCGGCAGGTAGCCGACCGGGACCGGCGCCCCTGCCGCCACGATGGCTCGCAGCAGGGTGGTCTTGCCCGACCCGTTCGGGCCGAGCAGCGCGATCCGCTCGGGTCCGCGCACCTCCAGGCGTTCCATCGCCTCACCGGTACGGCGTGCGGTCGCGAAGGACAGCACGACCCGGCCCGCGGGGACCGCCGTCCCGGGCAGCGAGACGCGGATCTCGGCGTCGTCGCGCACCGCCTGTTCCGCCTCGTTCAGCCGCTCACGCGCCTCCTCCAGCTTGTCGATGTGCATCATGCGGTGCTTGCCCGCCGACACCTGGGCCTCGCGCTTGCGCGCCTGCATGACGATCTTCGGTTCGCGCTTGTTGGCGTACATCTTGTCGCCGTAGCGCACCCGCCGGTCGAGTTTGGTCCTGGCCTCGATGAGCTCGCGCCGCTGCCTGCGCACGTCGGCCTCGGCCACCCTGACCATGCGTGCGGCGGTTTCCTGTTCGGCGGCGAGCATGCACTCGTAGTCGCTCAGGTTGCCGCCGTACAGGCGTACCGCGCCCTCGCGCAGCTCGGCGATCTGGTCGACCTGGTCGAGCAGTTCCCTGTCGTGGCTGACGACGACCAGCACCCCCGGCCAGGCCCTGACCGCGGCGTGGAGCCGCCGCCTGGCGTCGAGGTCGAGGTTGTTGGTGGGCTCGTCGAGCAGCAGCACGTCGGGCCGGTGGAGGAACTGCGCGGCCAGGCCCACCATGACGGTCTCGCCGCCGGACAGCGTCGCGACGGTGCGGTCGAGGCCGACGTGGTCGAGGCCGAGCGTGGCCAGCTGGGCGGTCGCCCGTTCCTCCACGTCCCAGTCGTCGCCGACGGCGGTGAAGTGTTGCTCCCGCACGTCGCCCGACTCGATCGCGTGCAGCGCGGCTCTGGTCGCGCTGATGCCGAGCAGGTCGGCGACGGTCAGCTCGGCGCGCAGCGGCAGGTTCTGCGGCAGGTGGCCGACCTGCCCTGCCACGCTGACGGAGCCGGAGCGGGGGCGCAGCTCCCCTGCGATGATCTTGAGCAGGGTGGACTTGCCCGAACCGTTGGCGCCGATCAGGCCGGTGCGTCCGGCGGGGAAGGCGGCGTCGAGGCCGTCGAGCACCTGGGTGCCGTCCGGCCAGCCGTAGGAGACGTGGTCGATCACCACGGAAAATGACATGAGAGAGCTCCCGTCGGAAAGTCTGAGAATTCAGGACTTGGCGGGAACCACCGCGAAGACGCCCGAGGTCCAGGTGCGCACGTGCCCACGACAGGGCGAGACGGCGCGGTGCCCGCGACCTCAGAACCTCACGTCAACAGCCTCCACGGCTCGGAAATGCGACTCGCAGAGATTACCCGGCCGGAAAATCGTCCGCAAGGGCCCGGGCGCGATGCGCCGCGACGTTGACCCGGTTGGCGCACGCCAGCGAGCAGAACCTGCGGCGGCCGTTGCGCGAGGTGTCGACGTAGACGGTCCGGCAGCCCTGCCTGTCGCAGCGGCCGAGGCGGCGGCCGTCGGAGAAGCAGATGGCCATCGCCAGCCCGCCCGCCGTGGTGTCCTTGGCCCTGGCGACGATGTCGGCGCCGAGGGCGAAGAAGTGCAGGTGCGGGCGGCGGCCGTCGTGCGCGCTGATGTACGGCGTGGCCGCGGTGATCGCCAGCAGGTCGTTGACGAGGGTGATCTGGGTGTCCTGGTCGGTCTCGCCGAAGACGGGGTCGAGCCGCCTGGCCCACCTGCCGAGCTCGGCCGCCTGGGCGGGGGTGAGCTCCGCTCGCAGCATCTCGTTCCTGACGAGCAACGGGGTGATCGCCTCGGGGGTGAAGTCGACGGCGTTGACCAGGTCGGCCGACAGTGCCGCCCCGTTGCCCCCGTAAGCATTGAAATGCATAAGGACATTACATCAGGTTGGAGGCATGCATTTCACGACACTCGTCTCCACCCACGAGACCTCGGACGGTGTGATCTCCTATTTCCGCTGCGAGTGCGGCGCGTGGGAGGTGCGTACGGCCGATCACGGCAACGTGGCGACCACGTCGACCCCGCCGGAGAGGCGACAGGTGATCACGGTGTGACGACCGTGACAGCCGGGTGAGTGAACCGGCGCGTAACCGTTCTTGACCATCGACTGACCCGCCGCGTTCGGCCTAGAGTGCGCACCAAGCCGTCCCCCTCAACCGGAGGTCAGGAATGTCCAGCATTCCCGCTCTGCTGCGCGATCGGATCAAGGCCACCCCCGACGCCGAGGCCTATCGCCATCCGGCGGGCACCGGCTGGGAATCGCTGACCTGGGCCCAGGTGGGCGAGCGGGTGCGGCCGCTGGCCCTGGGCCTGGCCGAGCTCGGCGCCCGCGCCGACACCAGGGTGTCCATCCTCTGCTCGACCCGGCTGGAGTGGATCCTCGCCGACCTGGCCGTGCTGTCCACGGGCGCGGCCACCACGACGATCTACCCCTCCAACACCGCCGACGAATGCGCGTACGTCATCAACGACTCCGGCAGCACCCTGGTCATCGCGGAGAACGACGACCAGGTGGCCAAGCTCGCCTCGGTGCGCGCCGACCTGCCCGGCGTCCGCCACGTGGTCGTCATCGACGGCGCCGCGAGCGACGACGGCTGGGTCGTCCCGCTCGACAGGGTCCGCGCCGACGGCGACTACGACGCCATGATCGACGAGATCGGGCAGGACGACCTGGCGACGCTCATCTACACCTCCGGCACCACCGGCAGGCCCAAGGGCGTCGAGCTGACCCACGACAACTGGCTGTACGCCGCGGAGGCCGTCCGCAAGATCGACCTGATCGGCCCCGACGACCTGCACTACCTGTGGCTGCCGCTGTCGCACTCCTTCGGCAAGCTGCTCGAGGTCGTGATGATCGACATCGGCGTGCCGACCGCGATCGACGGGCGCCTCGACAGGATCGCCGACAACCTGGGCGAGCTGCGGCCGACCTTCATGGCCGCCGCGCCGCGCATCTTCGAGAAGATCCACAACACCGTCGTCGCGACGGTCAGGCGCGAGGGCGGCGTGAAGCTGCGGATCTTCAACTGGGCCAAGCGGACGGCCGTCAGGGTCAGCAGGGCCCGCCAGCGCGGCGCGACGCTGCCGCTGACCACCCGCCTGGAGTACGCGCTGGCCGACCGGCTGGTGTTCGCCAAGCTGCGGGCCCGCTTCGGCGGACGCATCCGCTCCTTCATCTCCGGCGCGGCCCCGCTGTCACAGGACATCGGCGAGTTCTTCGACGGCGCGGGGCTGCCCATCCTGGAGGGGTACGGCCTGACCGAGTCGTCGGCCGGCAGCTTCCTCAACAGGCCCGGCGCCCTCCGGCTGGGCACGGTGGGCCAGCCGCTGCCCGGCACCGAGGTGCGCATCGCCGAGGACGGCGAGATCCTCATCGGCGGGCGCGGCATCATGCGCGGCTACCACGGGCTGCCGGAGGAGACGGCCGAGACGCTCGAGGACGGCTGGCTGCGCACCGGCGACATCGGCGAGATCGACGAGGCCGGCCGGCTGCGCATCACCGACAGGAAGAAGGAGCTGATCAAGACCTCGGGCGGGAAGTACGTGGCGCCCACCTACCTCGAGGGGCGGATCAAGGCGGCCTGCCCGTACCTGTCGCACGTGTTCGTGCACGGCGACCGGCGCAACTTCTGCACGGCGCTGGTGACGCTCGACATGGAGGTCGTACGGCCGTGGGCGGCGGCCGAGGGGCTGCCCGGCGACCCCGAGAAGCTGCGCGACCACCCGCGGATGCGCGAGGAGGTCGGCAAGGCGATCAAGGAGGTGAACGCGGGGCTGGCGAGCTACGAGACGATCAAGGACTTCGCGATCCTGGCCGACGACTTCACCGTGGAGGCCGGAGAGCTGACGCCCAGCCTGAAGATCAAGCGCAAGGTGGTCGAGCAGCACTACGGGGAGACGCTGGACGCCTTCTACAAGGACGCCACCCTCACCTGAGCGCCCGGCCGCGCGGCGCCGGTCGCGGGGCAGCGGAAGACGTGCAGCGCGCGGGCGCTCGGCGAACGTCAGCGGAACACGTGCAGGGCGCGCGGGCGCTTGGCGAACGTCAGGGGCCCGCGCGCGGTGACGGTCTGGCCGTCCAGCGCCAGCCGTACCTCTCCCGAGGGCGTCTCGACGCGCACCGTGTCGGCCTGCCACTGCCGGTAGTGGCGCGACAGGCCGAGCCGCCCGCCCACCGCGCTCCCGAACGCCCGCAGGCGGGGCAGCCGCCGGGCGGCCGTCATCAGCCTGATGTCGAGCACGCCGTCCTCCAGCCTGGCCCGGCGCCCCGGAGCGGCGCCGCGCGAGCCGTACCGGCAGTTGCCCACGAACATCAGCCAGGCCCGGTACGGCACGCCGTCCACGACCAGGTCGACGGGCGCCGCGTCGCGGCGCAGTACCTCGGCCAGGCCCCACAGCAGCGCCGGCCAGGTGCCGATCCGCCGGTGCCTGGCCTCCCTGCGCTCGGCGAGGGCGGGATAGACGCCGAGGCCGGCGCTGTTGACGAAGACCCTGCCCGCGGTCTCCACGACGTCGACGGCGGCCAGCTCGCCCGCCCGGTAGGCGGCGACGGCCTCGTCCGCGTCGGCGACGCCGAGCTCGGCGGCGAACAGGTCGCGCGTGCCCGACGGGACGACCAGCAACGGCCTGCCCCGCTCCAGCGCGATCCGGGCGGCGGGTCCGACGCTCGTGTCGTCCCCTGCGACGGCGAGCACCTTGCCGTCGGTCCTGTCGAGGGCCCCTGGCGGCACGAACTCGGCCCGGGGGAAGGCTTCGCGGAGCTTCCGCGCGGCCGCCCCCGCGGGGTCGGCGGCGACGACCAGGCCCTCGCCCGAGGGGTCGCCGTCGACGGCGGGCGCGGTGGCCGAGGCCCGGGCCCGTCCCGCCTCGGCCGCCTCCGGCCAGATGCGGCGGGTGACCAGCCCGGTGGCCACGCCGATGGCCGCGCCGGCGAGCACGTCTCCCGGGTAGTGGACGCCGGTGTAGACGCGGGAGAAGCAGACCGCTGCCGCCACCGCGGCCACGGGGACGGCGACGGCGAGGGGCGCTTCGAGGGCCACGGCGGTGGCGAAAGCGGCGGCCGAGGCGGAGTGTCCCGACGGGAAGGAGGCCGACAGCGGCATCTTGAGCAGCCGGTTGAGCGGCAGCACGTCGGCCACGGGGCGCTTCCTGCCGAAGGCCTGCTTGCCCGCCAGGTTCACCAGGGGGCTGGCGAGGCTGATCGCGAGCATGCCCCTGGTGGCCGCCCTGCGCAGGCGACGCCTGCCGCTCAGCGCGAACGTGCCCGCGACGCCCGCCCACAGCAGCGCGTTGTCGGCCGTTCTGGACAGCCGCGGCAGGACGGCTTCGAGGCCCGGCAGCCGGGTCCGTGCGACGGCCGCGTACAGGTGCTTGTCGAGGCGGTGCAGCCGGGATCGGAGTCGCATGCTGTATCTAGTGCCCAGGTTCGCCGGTTTTCAGCTCACAGGATCCGCCGGGCGCCCGGCAGCGCGCGCACCAGGAAGGCCAGCGCCCAGCACAGCGGCAGCGCGAGGACGGAGACGACGGCGAACTTGACGATCGCGGCGGCCTGCAGCCAGGAGAAGGCGTAGGCGAGGCCGACCAGCACGACGGGATGGATGATGTAGACGGTGTAGGCCTGCTCGGACAGGAACCTGCCGCGCGCCCGCTGCGCGTTGAAGCGCTCGCGGAACAGCACCAGCAGGCCGATGACGACACCGGCCGCGAACACCGCCTCCCACGCGGCCTGCGCGAGGTCGGCGACCGCTCCGCCGGACATGAAGCGCAAGGGGAGCAGCACCGTCGTCCCCAGTCCCGCGGCGGCGAAGCCGAGCCTGCCCGCCCGCCGCGACAGCGTGGCGAACCAGCCACGCCGGTGGGCGAGCACGCCGAGCGTGAACATGCCGGCGTACTGCGGCAGGTGGGACGGCGTGGGCAGGCCGAGCACCGGCACGTAGAGGCCGACGGGCACGACGAGACGCCAGGCGAAGGTGACGACGGCCAGCGCGACCGTGCAGGCGACGATCGCAGCCGCTCCCGGCGCCTGCTCCGGGCCCGACCGGGGGATCCGGCCGTAGCGCCGGACGGCGGCGTAGACCGCGGCGAAGACCAGCAGGACCTCCACGAACCACATCGGGCCCGGGTCCCACGACCCGATGTAGAACATCCAGTACGGCATGTCGAAGTCCTGGTAGACGCCGACCATGGCCAGGGGGCGCAGCAGCAGGAGGAAGACGATCAGCGGGATGCCCAGCCGGAGCAGCCGGTCGCGCATGAAGGCGCCGCCGCCCTTGCGGTCGTAGGAGCCGGGGGTGAAGAAGCCGGAGATGAGGAAGAAGAAACCCATGAAGAACGCCTGGTCGAACATGACCAGGATGTCGAGCGCCCACCCGGAGGGGTCGTGGGCCTGCTCGAAGTGGTACCAGGCGGGGATGTTGCCGTACGTCAGGGCCACGTGGTGGAGGATCACGAGGACGGTGAGGACCACGCGCAGGTTGTCGACGTAGGCGAGCCTTCTCATTGCGGTCCCTTCGTGGCGCGCACGAAGATCTCGGCCAGTTCCCTGGCGTGGGCGTCGAGGTCGTGGCCGGGGTGGACCGCCCAGTAGGCGAACATGTCGTTGACCGCGGCCGAGTGGGTGATCGCCATGACGCGCGGGTCGAACGGCCGGAACTCGCCCGTGGCGTGGCCGAGACGGTAGATGTTCTCCAGCGACTGGTACAGCTCCTCGTTGGCGCCGATGCCGTACCGGGGGGAGCCGTCCGGGAGGCGGAGGTTGATGAAGATCTCCCCCAGGGCCTTGAGCTGGGTGCGGTGGTCGCGCATGTGCTCGGCGACGCTGAGGATCTGGGTGCGCAGCAGCTCGGTGGCGGTGGTCCTGCCCTCCATCCGGGCCAGCACGAAGTCGGCGATGCCGGTGTAGACGTGGTCGACGACCTCCTCCATCAGGTCGTCCTTGCCGGCGAAGTGGTAGGAGATGACGCCCTTGCTGATGCCCGCGTGCTTGGCGATGGCGGCGAGCGACGCCTTGGCGAAGCCCACCTCGGCGATGACCTCGATGGCGCTGGCCATGATCTGGGCCCGCCTGGCCTTCTCGATGAACGACCGCGGCTTCTGGCCGGATGCCTCGTTTTCTGACCGCATGGCCAAAATCTAGCACAGGCGGCCAAGACATAAATCCGAACGACCGATCGGTCTTTTTATCTGCTAGCGTGAGCCGCATGGCAGACGGCAGGAAGGTGCGCGGACAGCGCAGCAGGGAGGCCATCCTCGGCAGCGCCGTGGCCCTGGCCTCGGTCGACGGGCTCGACGGCCTGACGCTGGGCCGCCTGGCCGGCGTGGCGGGCGTCAGCAAGTCCGGCCTGTTCGCCCACTGGCGCGACAAGGAGCAGCTGCAGCTCGACGCGGTCGAGTGGGCGCGGCGGCAGTGGATCGAGCACGTGGTCACCCCCGCCCTGGCCGTGCCCCAGGGCCTGCGCAGGGTGCTGGCCCTGCACGAGGCGCGGCTCGCCTTCTACGAGGAGGGCCGCCTGCCGGGCGGCTGCTTCTTCTTCGCCGCGCAGGTCGAGTTCGACGACCGTCCGGGCCCGGTCAAGGACCGGGTGGCCGAGGCGATGAACGACTGGCTCGGCTTCCTGGAGCGGGCCATCCAGGACGCCGTCGACCGGGGCGAGCTGCGCGCCGACCCGGCCCAGCTCGCCTACGAGATCGAGGCGCTCGGCGAGGCCGTCGTCATCCACTCCCGCCTGCGCGACCGGCCACGGGCCTTCGCCCACGCCCGCAGGGCCGTCCTCGACCGCCTGCGCGCCCTCTCCCCCGACCCCACGCTCCTCCCGGAGGACTGACCGTGTCCCACACCCGTCCCGTCCAGGTGCACTTCGACGACCTCGACGCCATGGGCCTGCTGCACAACGCCCGCTACTCGGTGCTCGTCGAGCGGGCCATCACCGCCTTCTGGACCGAGCTCGGCTGGAACTTCGACCCCGCCCACTCCCGCTTCAAGGACGTCTTCCTGGCCGTGCGCGAGTTCTCCATCACCTTCCACGTGCCGATCATGGGCGTCGGCGAGCCGCTGGTGCACTTCTGGATCGAGCGGATGGGCACCACCAGCGGCGTGTACGGCTTCCGCGTCCTGTCGCCGGACGGCGGCACCGTGCACGCCGAGGGCCGCAGGGTCAACGTCAACCTCGACCCGGCGACGCTGCGCCCCACCCCGTTCAGCGCGGAGATCCGCGACGCGGCCAAGGTGCTCGCCGCGTGATCAGGAGCCGCTGGATCCCCGGCTCCGAACCGAGGGGCGAGGAGCCCGTCGTGGTCAGCCTCACCGACTTCCGCCTGCACAGCGCGGTGCATCTGCCGCGGGCGAGCCGTACGGGATGGCGGCTGGGCCGGCGCTGGCCCGAGGTCGGCGGCGCGGTCGGGCCTGTGGGAGGAAGCCTGGTCACCCGTGGCGCGCGGCGGGGTCAGCGGCGCTTGAAGGCGGCCAGCAACCGCTCGGCGGCCAGCGACGGGGTCAGGGTGCCCGCCAGGACCTCCCGCTCCACCTCCGCCGTGATCGCCGCCACCGCGGGGTTGCCGCGCAGCTCGGCCAGCAGCCGGTCACGCACCAGCGTCCAGGTCCACTGCACCTGCTGACGGCGCCGCTTGGCCGCCACGTCGATCCGGTCCTGGTGGGCGACGACCTGCTCCCACACCTCGTCGAGCCCGCCACCGGTCAGGCCGCTGCAGGTCAGCACCGGCGGCGGCGCCGCCTCCGAGCGCAGCATCCGCAGCGCACCCGCCAGCTCGCGGGCCGCCTTCCTGGCCGCCGGTTCGAAGTCCCCGTCCGCCTTGTTGACCGCGATCACGTCGGCCAGCTCCAGCACACCCTTCTTGATGCCCTGCAGCTGGTCGCCGGTGCGGGCCAGGCTGAGCAGCAGGAAGGTGTCGACCATGTCGGCCACCGCGGTCTCCGACTGGCCGACGCCGACCGTCTCGACGAGCACGACGTCGTATCCCGCGGCCTCGACGACGACCATCGCCTCCCTGGTGGCCTTGGCGACCCCGCCGAGCGTGCCCGAGGTCGGCGAGGGGCGGATGAAGGCCTGCGGGTCGACCGACAGGCGGGACATGCGCGTCTTGTCACCGAGGATGCTGCCGCCGGTCCGCGTCGACGACGGGTCGACGGCCAGCACCGCCACCCGGTGGCCGCGCTCGGTCAGGCGGGTGCCGAGCGCGTCGATCAGCGTCGACTTGCCGACCCCCGGCACGCCCGAGATGCCGACCCTGCGGGCCTGCCCGGCCAGCGGCGTGAGCTCGACGAGCAACCGCTGGGCCAGCTCGGCGTGGTCGGCCCTGGTCGACTCGACCAGCGTGATCGCGCGGGCGATCCAGGCGCGCGATCCCGACTTCACCCCGTGGACGTAGTCGTCGAGCGCCCTCATCCGCACCGGCCCTCCGCCGGCCGGTGGCGCATCAGTGGCCCAGGCGCGAGGACAGCTCGCGCACCAGGTCGAGCGCCGCGTCGGCGATCACCGTGCCGGGCGGGAAGATCGCCGAGGCGCCCGCGGCGCGCAGCTGGTCGAAGTCGCCGGGCGGGATCACGCCGCCCACCACGATCATGACGTCGTCCGCGCCCAGGTCGGCGAGCGCGGCGCGCAGCGCCGGCACCAGCGTGAGGTGACCCGCGGCCAGGGAGGAGACGCCGACGACGTGCACGTCGGCCTCCACGGCCTGCCGCGCCACCTCCTCGGGCGTCTGGAACAGCGGGCCGACGTCGACGTCGAAGCCGAGGTCGGCGAACGCGGTGGCGATCACCTTCTGGCCGCGGTCATGCCCGTCCTGCCCCATCTTGGCCACCAGGATGCGCGGCCGCCGCCCCTCGGCGACGGCGAAGTCGGCGCACGCCTGCCGTACCAGCTCGATGCCCTTCACCGGACCCGCCTCGTCGCGATACACCCCGGAGATGGTACGGATCTGCCCCGCGTGCCGTCCGAACACCTTCTCCAGGGCGTCGGAGATCTCGCCGACCGTGGCCTTGGCCCTGGCCGCCTCCACCGCGAGCGCCAGGAGGTTGTCGCCGCCCGCGGCGCCCTTGGTGAGATTTTCCAGCGCCTGCCGTACGGCCTCGGCGTCCCTGTCGGCGCGCAGGCGGCGCAGCTTGTCGAGCTGCTGCGCCCGCACCGCGCTGTTGTCGACCCTGAGCACCTCGATCGGCTCGTCGGCCTGCGGGCGGTACTTGTTGACCCCGATGACCGGCTGCCTGCCCGAGTCGATGCGCGCCTGGGCGCGCGCCGCGGCCTCCTCGATGCGCAGCTTGGGCAGGCCGGCGTCGATCGCGCGGGCCATGCCGCCGGCCGCCTCGACCTCCTGGATGTGCTGCCACGCCTTCTCCGCCAGGTCGTGGGTGAGGCGCTCGACGTAGTAGGAGCCGCCCCACGGGTCGATGACGCGGGTCGTGCCCGACTCCTGCTGCAGCAGCAGCTGGGTGTTGCGGGCGATGCGGGCCGAGAAGTCGGTGGGCAGCGCGAGCGCCTCGTCGAGGGCGTTGGTGTGCAGCGACTGGGTGTGGCCCTGGGTGGCGGCCATGGCCTCCACGCAGGTGCGCACCACGTTGTTGAAGACGTCCTGGGCGGTCAGGGACCAGCCCGAGGTCTGGGAGTGGGTCCGCAGCGACAGCGACTTGGGATTCTTCGCCCCCGCCTCCGACACCAGCCTGGACCACAGCAGGCGGGCCGCCCGGAGCTTGGCCACCTCCATGAAGAAGTTCATGCCGATGCACCAGAAGAACGACAGCCGGGGGGCGAAGGCGTCGATGTCGAGCCCCGCCGCCACACCCGCCCGCAAGTACTCCACACCGTCGGCCAGGGTGTAGGCCAGCTCCAGGTCGCAGGTGGCCCCCGCCTCCTGGATGTGGTAGCCGGAGATCGAGATGGAGTTGAACTTCGGCATGTGCCGGCTGGTGTAGGCGAAGATGTCGGAGATGATCCGCATCGACGGCCCGGGCGGGTAGATGTAGGTGTTGCGGACCATGAACTCCTTGAGGATGTCGTTCTGGATGGTCCCCGTCAGCTGCTCGTGGGCGACACCCTGCTCCTCGGCGGCCACGATGTAGAGCGCCAGGATCGGCAGCACCGCGCCGTTCATCGTCATCGACACCGACATCCGGTCCAGCGGGATGCCCTCGAACAGCTGCCGCATGTCGTAGATGGAGTCGATGGCGACGCCCGCCATGCCCACGTCGCCCGCCACACGCGGATGGTCGGAGTCGTAGCCGCGGTGCGTGGCCAGGTCGAAGGCCACCGACAGGCCCTTCTGCCCCGCGGCCAGGTTGCGGCGGTAGAAGGCGTTCGACTCCTCGGCGGTGGAGAAGCCCGCGTACTGCCGGATGGTCCACGGTTGGTTGACGTACATCGTCGGGTACGGCCCGCGCAGGTACGGCACCGCCCCCGGATAGGTCCGCAGGAAGTCGAGCCCGTCGAGGTCGGCGGCCGTGTAGACCGGCTTGACCGGGATGCCCTCCGGGGTCTCCCACGGCTCACCGCCGGCCGCGCCGGTGGGGCGCACGGGCGCCAGCGGAACGGTGGTGAAGTCGGGGATCATCGCGCCACTCCCAGGTCGTCGAAGGTCGTGCGGAGGACGTCCAGCGCGTCGCATCCGGCGTACAGGTGCGCGTCCACCCCCTCGTGATCCCCCTTCCCCGCCAGCCATACCGTGCGCGCCCCCGCCCGGCGCAGCGCCAGGGCCACCGGGGCGGCGTGCTCGCCGTACAGCCGGTCGCTGGAGCACAGGCACGCGACGGCGGCGCCGCTGGCGGCGAAGGCCCGCGCGATCTCCTCCGGGTCGGTGCTCGGGCCCGACAGGACGGTCTCCAGGCCGCCGGCGTGGAAGAGGTTGGCGGCGAAGGAGGCCCTGGCGGTGTGGACGGCGACCGGCCCGATCGTGGCGAGGAAGACCTTCGGCCGCTCGGGCTGGGCGTCGGCCAGCTCGCGCAGCTCCTCGTACGGCCGCGCGTAACGCATCGCCTCCCCCTGGGGGGCGGGCGGCCGCAGCGGGCGCTCGCGCGGATCGGGGAACTCGCTCACGCCGGTGATCGGGTGGCGCCGGTGCGCGATGTCGTCGTCCCTGCGCGCCCTGGTCCGCGCGATCCGCTCGCTCACCAGGTCACCGGCGGCCTGGACGCCGCCCGCCGCCTCGATCTCCTGGAACCACGCCCAGGCCCGCTCGGCCAGCTCGGCCGTGCGCCGTTCGACGTACCAGGAGCCGCCCGCGGGGTCGGCGACGCGCCCCACGCCCGACTCCTCCAGCAGCAGCGCCTGGGTGTTCCTGGCGATCCGCCGGGCGAAGGCGTCGGGCGCGCCCATGGCGGCGTCGAAGGGCCGCACCGTCACCGCGTCGGCGCCGCCCACGCCCGCGGCGAAGCACGCCAGCGTGGTGCGCAGCATGTTCACGTACGGGTCGCGCGCGGTCATCATCGCGAAGCTCGTCACCGCGTGCTGCAGCTGCGTGCCAGGCCCGCCGCACACCTCGGCCACCCGCGCCCACAGCAGGCGGGCCGCGCGCAGCTTCGCGATCGTGGCGAACTGGTCGGCGGTGGCCGCGTAACGGAACTCCAGCTGGCCGAGGGCCGCCTCGACGGTCAGCCCGGCCGCGGTCAGCGCCCGCAGGTGCGCCACACCGGTCGCCAGCGAGCAGCCCAGCTCCTGCGCGTCGCTCCCGCCCGCGTCGTGGTACGGCAGGCCGTCGACGACGATGGCGCGCAGCCCCGGATGCTCCGCCGCGCAGCGCCGCGCCAGCGCGACGGCGTCGGGGCCGAGGCCCGCGCCGAGATTGCCGGTCACCCCCGTGCCGAGCCCGAGCAGGACCTCGGCCGCCTCGGCGGTGCGCTCGCCCGCCTCCAGCACCACGGGCACCAGGTCGAGGTAGACGCCGTCGAGCGTGCGCGCCAGTTCCTCCACCGGGACCGCCAGCCACAGCGAGGTGACGCCGTTCTCCAGGTCGGCGAGCACCGCCTCGTTGTCCGGCACGGCATGCCGCTGCCGGACGTCCCAGCCCCGGTGCGTGGGCCGCGGGGCGCGCAGCTCGGGCAGGTCGCCGGCGTCGTAGAGGGGTGCGACCCGCACACCGTCATAGGTGTCGGTGGCCAGCGCGGCTTCGGGTGATTCCGGCTCCACGCCGGACTTGCGCAACACACCGAGCGCGAGGGTCCGCCAATCGTCGCGGGTCGTGGACGGGAAGTCCGCGGCGAGTCTCATGCCTTGGATGGTAGGCGCAGCCGTACCAGAACAATAATCCGGGGGCATCCGGGGGCAGCGTCCGCGGTCAGGCGCGCGCCGCCTCCCAGGCCAGCTTCCACGTGACGGGTCCGACGACGCCGTCGTCGGGGATCTCCTGCTCGCGCTGGAAGCGCCGGCACACCTCGCGGGAGCCGGCCCCGTAGGCGCCGTCGACGTCGACGGTCCAGCCGCGCCTGCTCATCTGGCGCTGCCAGGTGCGCACGTCGTCGCCGCGCATGACCGGGGGGAACTTCAGCAGCCGCCCGGGGAAGGGCGGGGCCTGCGGGGGCGTCGGCGGCTCCTGCCCGCCAGGCCGGGGGGCGCCGCGCCTGACCCAGCCGTAGAGCGGGTCGCCCGGGCAGTCGGTGTTGAACCCGTCGCGGTGCCCCTTGATCTCGCGCCCGGCCGCGCCCTCCTCGCGCAGGTGCAGGATCGCGTCGAGGATGGCGTGCAGCACACCGTCGGGCGGCTGGACCAGGCCGGCGTTGCCGACCAGGCCGAGCACCGCGTAATGGCCCGAGTTGAGCCCGGCCCCGTTGGCCGCCGGCAGATGGTGCGCCCCCCGCCCCTCGAACACCTTGCGGTGCGGGCAGGCCACGAAGCTGTAGCCGATGTCGATCCAGCCGTTGGAGTCCATGTGGAAGTTCTGGATGGACTGCACCAGGGCCACGCACTTGGCGTGGTCGCGCACGATGCCGGGATCGACCCTGCCACCCGTGTAGTGGACCTTGACCCCTCTGGTGGACTCGAGCTGGGTGTAGCTGCCACGCGGGGAACGGGCACGCCAGTCACGACGCAGGACAAGATCGATGGCCACGGCGATCTCCCGGGTGAGGACGCTGACAACCGAGCGTAACGCGAGGTGTACGGACAGATCCCAGGAATGTCGATTATTGGTCTCCCTACGGCCGGAAGACGCGCCGGTCCGTAACGATCGCGGAGATCAGGTCATGGGGCGTGACGTCGAAGGCCGGGTTCAGCGCGCGGGTCCCCTCGGGGGCGATGCGCATGCCGCGCACGCACACCACCTCCTCGTCGCCCCGGTCCTCGATCTCGATGTGCTCGCCCGAGGGGGTGGCCGCGTCGATGGTGCTCTCGGGGGCGACCACGACGAACGGCACCCCGGCGCGCTCGGCGCCCAGCGCGAGCGCGTAGGAGCCGATCTTGTTGGCGGTGTCGCCGTTGGCGGCGATCCGGTCGGCGCCGATCAGCACCGCGTCCACCCCTCCCCTGGCCAGCAGGTACGGCCCGGCGGAGTCGGTGACCAGACGGTAGGGCGCGCCCATCCGCTCCAGCTCCCAGGCGGTGAGCCGGGCCCCCTGCAGCAGCGGCCTGGTCTCCAGCGCGAGCACCTCGGCCAGCCGTCCCCTCTCGTGGAGGGTCTGGACGACGCCCAGCGCGGTGCCGCGCTCGACGGTGGCCAGACCTCCGGTGTTGCAGATGGTCATGACGCGCAGCTTGTCGCCTTCGAGCAGGTCGGCGCCGCGCTCGCCCATGGCCACGCAGGCGGCGATGTCGTCGTCCCTGATCCGCAGGGCCGTGGCGAGGACCGCCTCGGGTCCGTCGTCGAGGCGCGCGGCGGCCTGGTCGACGCCCCACGCCAGGTTGACGGCCGTCGGCCGGGCCGCCCTGAGGCGCGCGACGGCCTGCCTGTCGCCGCCGGCCAGCGCGACGCCGAGCGCCCCTGCCACGCCGAGGGCCGGAGCGCCCCTGACGGCCAGGCGGCGGATGGCGTCGACGAGCTCGTCCACGGTGGTGATGCGCAGCATGACCAGCTCGTCCGGCAGCAGCGTCTGATCGATGAGCTCGATGGCCCCGTCGACCCAGTCGATCGTCCTCACAGGCGCACCGTACACAATCAGGCCGAACCGTCATACATCCCGTCGGCATCGGCGGGCGGCGCGCCTGTCTCTCATGGGGGAGGCGGCTCGACCGTCCGCGGCGCCGCCGGTGCGGCGACCGGCGGGGTCGTCCCGTCGTCGGCGGCCACCAGCTCGTAGCGGGTGGCGTAGGTGTCGACGAGCGAGACCAGCATCGCCGCGACGGGAATGGCCAGCAGGGCGCCCACCGCGCCGAACAGCGCCGCGCCCAGGGTGACGCCCGTGAACGAGACCCCCGGATGGATGTCGACCGACCGCGCGCTGATCCTCGGCTCCAGTGTCAGGTTCTCCACCTGCTGGTACACCACGGCCCAGGCCAGCGCCGCCACCCCGACCCAGGGCCGGGGCGAGGCCAGCCCGACGACCGTCGGCAGGGCGATGGAGATGTAGGTGCCGATCGTGGGGACGAACTGGGCGACCGCGCCCGTCCACACCCCGAGGGCGAACCAGGACGGCATGCCGATCGCCAGGAACACCAGGGCCGACGTCCCGCCGTTGATCGTGGCCAGGATGAGCCTGGCCGAGACGTAGCCACCGGTCTTCTCCGTCGACAGCTCCCACACCCTGATGAAGACCAGCTGGTACCGGCTGGGCAGCAGCTGCGCCACCCACTGGCGCAGGCGGGGGCCGTCGGCCGAGAAGTAATAGGTCAGCAGCACGAGCATGAACAGCTTGAAGACCATGCCCGCCACCGTCCCGACCAGGCCCAGGACGCCGCCGACCACGTCCTGCGCGTACGCGGCGGCCTGCTGGGGTGTCACGTTCAGGGACTTGAGGAGGTCGGCCAGCTTGTACTGCGTCCCGAGCCGGGCGTTGATCCACTTGAGGACGGCGGCGGCGACGTCGGGCAGCGCCAGCAGCAACTGCCCGACCTGCTGCACGAACAGGTTCCCGAACAGGATGAGGAAGATGACCGCCACCACGGTGAAGGTCACCATGACCAGCAGCGTGGCCCTGCGACGCGACATCCGCCTGGACAGCGGGCGCACGGCCGGCTCCATCGCCAGAGAGGTGAACCAGGCCATGACCAGCAGGACGAGCAGCCATCCGGCGTCGGTCAGCAGGAAACGCAGGAAGAACATCAGGGCGACCACGGCCGCCACCACGAGAGCGACCCGCCACACGTTCGCGGGCGCGAGCAGGACCTTGACGACCGGGGGCTTGATCCCTCGCGGCTCACTCGGCCTCGTCATGATCCCTCCTACGGTTCGCTCATGGCGACTGCGCCGTGGGGGCGGGTGCGGACGGGGCCGGCAGGCACACAATCCTACGTTGCCGCAGGTAGAGAGGGAAGGATCAGGCACATCAGTGGAGGTGGGGCCGTCGCGGCGGCCCCCCGCCTAGCGCTCGGACAGGACGATCACGGAGTCGCCCGCGCCGAACGTCAGCGGCTGACTCCTGTCCGGGTTGAGCACCACCCCGTAGTGCGGCGCCTGGTTGATGCCGGACGCGAGCCGGTAGCCGATCGCCGTCTCGCCCCGCCGCCTGGCCGACTCGATGACGGTGGAGAACGACACCTGCGCGCCCGGGGTCACGTACGAGGCGGCGGGCCTGGGGTAGATCTCCGACCCGCGCGAGTCGAACAGGTAGCCGAAGACGTCGGCCAGGTGCCGGTTCTCGGCCAGCTGGGCCAGCAGCAGGCCGATGACCGTGTCGCTGATGACGATGTCGTCGGCCTCGGTCACCTCGGCCAGCGAGCGGTTGTTCTCGTCGTGCATCTCGCTGACGATCGAGTACCGCTCGCCGGTGGCCGCCTGCATGTCGCGCAGCTGCAGCAGCGTCATCAGCGTGCGGGTGTCGGCGTGCTGCGGCTTGAACCTGTCGTCCGACAGCACGATCACGTGCTGGTAGAGGCCGACGCCGAGCGCCTCCAGGGCGTACCTGTCGGTGGTGTCGCACTCCTTGACGTTCACGGTGAGGTTGCGCAGGCCGGTCAGCTCGGTGCCCGCCTTCGGGTGGTCGGCCGCGACGTCGAGGACCGAACCGGGGGCGACGTAGCCGTCCAGGTAGCGGATGATGTGCTCGGCGCGGGCGTTCCAGTTGAGGATCAGCGTCCGTTCGGCCTCCGGCGGCGCGGCCGGGGCGCCGGCCATGTCCTTCTCGGAGTAGGCGGCAGGAGCGGTGGCCACGCGGATGAGCGAGTCGTCGTGGGCGATGACGACGACCTGGTCGTCGGCGGCGATGACGGTGTCCATGGGCGGGTTGAGCACGACGCCGGAGGGGCGGCGCAGGCCGATGACCGTGGCCGTCTCGTAGGCGTGCAGCGCCTCGCCGTACGTCCGGCCGGCCAGAGCGGCGTCGGCGCGCAGGTAGATCTCGCCGCCGTCGAAGTTCAGCAGGTCCATGCAGACCACGGACATGCCCGACTGCCGGGAGGACTGCACGATCAGCCGGGAGGCGGTGTCGTCGGCGTCGACGAGGTGGACCTGGTCGCCCCCGGCCAGGCGGGCGGCGGCCATGTTGCGGCTGGAGGTGAGCGAGGCGACGACGGGAGGGTGGTCGCCGGCGCGCTTGGCCAGCGCCAGGAGGATCTTGATGACGTGGGCGTCGGAGTCCTCGCCGTCGGGTGACAGGACGACGATGGAGCGAGCCCTGTCGAGGTTCATCAGGCGCAGGTCGCCCGGCTCGGTGGGCCGTCCCGTGCGGCAGACGAGCCTGGTCCGGCCGGTGTCGCCGATACGCTCCCTGATCTCCTCCTCCATGTCGAGCTTGTCGTGGTCGGCCATGACGGCGATGACCGAGCCGCGCTGGCTGGCGTGCGCCTTGACCAGCTCGCCGATGATGGTGAAGATCTGGTCGGACCAGCCGAGGACGACGGTGTGACCGCTCTCGGCGACCATGGAGCGGCCCCTGCGCAGCCGGTCGATCTTCTGCTTGAGCCCGTTGGAGAGCAGGCCGACCAGGATGCTGACGATGAAGATGCCGGCCAGCGACCCGGCGAACATCACGGCGAGGAAGGCGGTGCTGCCCTTGTCACTGGCGACCTTGCTGGGTGTCATGGCGTGCATGAGCGCCAGCCACAGCACCTCACCCGGGCTCGCTCCCTCGGGTTCGTCGGTGACCCAGACGGTTAATCCGGCCACGACCAGCACGATCGCGACGGACACCACGGCGAGCCAGCCGATGAGCGAGGCGGTCCCCTTGGACATGGTGTTGTCGAACCAGTAACGCACGCGCTCCCGCACAGACACCGTTTACCTCCCCGTGAATGAACCTTGACCAACGGCAAAAGGTACAGCGGCTTTCATGCGACGAAAAATCATCCGCGTGAGCGCCCGTACGCTGGTGCCGTGACCACCGCGCACCTGGCCTACGAGACGCTGAAACGCCGCATCGTCGAGGTCGAGCTGCGCCCCGGCGAGCGGCTGATCGAGCGCGACCTGGCGGCCGAGCTGCGGGTGTCGCGGATCCCGCTGCGCGAGGCGCTGCGCCGCCTGGCCGCCGAGGGCCTGGTGGTGCTGGTGCCCGGAAGGGGCGCGCTGGTCAGCCCGTTCACCCCTGACGACGTGCGCGACCTGTTCGACGTGCGGGAGAGCCTGGAGGCGCTGGCCGCGCGGCTGGCCGCCGAGCGGGCCGACGCCGACGGCCTGGCCAGGTTGCGCGCGTGCATGGACCGCGCCCGCGAGGCGATCGCCGGTGAGGACAGGGCGGCCATCGCGGCCGCCAACGCCGACTTCCACCACGAGGTGGTGGCCATCTCGGGCAACGCGCTGCTGGCCGATCTGATGCGGCCGCTGGACGCCCGCCTGCACCGGTTGTTCCGCCTCACCTCCGACCGCGACCCCGGACGGCAGAGCCAGGAGCACGCCGAGCTCTACGCGGCGATCGCGGCGGGCGACCAGGAAGAGGCGGCCGCCTGCGCGCTGCGCCACGTGGCCGGCGGGCGGGCGGAGTCGCTGGCCGTGGCGCGCGGCTGGGCGGTGGAGGACATCGACCCCGTCCAGGCCACCCACTCCCGGCGCCGGACCCGGTGAAGCGGCGGCCACGGACAGAACACGGATAAAAGCAGTCGACGCCGGTGTGCGGAGTGCGGATCATTGATCGCATGTCCGTGCTGAAGGAGGTCCGTTTCCCCGCCGCCGCCGAGCTGCCGATGAACATCTGGGTCGACGACTCCGACTCGGCCGCCGACATCGTCGACGCGCTCGCCCTGTCGCCGTTCGCGACCGGCGCCCAGCCGTGGGCCCGGCTGGCCAACCTGGAGCGGGTGCGGGCCGACGCCGCGCTCATCCCGCCCGGCGGCCGCCTGGTGCGGACCGCCCACGAGGAGGACGGCTCCGAGGCCCGCCTGTTCTGCGGCGACGGCTGGACACTGCGCGTGGTGCGGTATCGCAACCGCTGCGCCACCGTCAGCGTCACCGCCGTCAGCGAGGACCTGGCCCGGTCGGTGCTGTCCACGACCACCGACGGCGCCGTCGAGCCGCCACCGCCGACCGACCACGTCGAGATGGGCTTCTGGTGGTTCGGCCAGCACGGCGCCCGCCGTTCGGACAAGCCCATCACCTCGCCGTCCTGGGAGCAGATCAGCGGCAACTACGCGGCGAGCGTGCGCGAGGCCGTCGGGCGGGTCATGGCGGTCAGGCCGGAGGACGTGAACGGCAGGCTGCTCCTGCTGCACGGGCCGCCGGGCACCGGCAAGACGTCGCTGCTGCGCACGCTGGCCAAGGAGTGGCGCGAGTGGTGCCAGGTCGACTGCGTGCTCGATCCCGAGCGGCTGTTCAACGACCCCGGGTACCTGATGGAGGTGGCCGTCGGCGACTGCGACGAGCGCGGCGACCGGTGGCGGCTGCTGGTGCTGGAGGACTGCGACGAGCTGATCAGGGCGGGCGCGAAGGAGGCGACGGGACAGGGGCTGTCCAGGCTGCTGAACCTCACCGACGGCCTGCTCGGCCAGGGTCGCGACGTGCTGGTGGCGATCACCACGAACGAGGATCTGGCGCGGCTGCACCCCGCGACGATCAGGCCGGGACGGTGCCTGGCGCAGATCGAGGTGGGACGGCTGTCGCGCGAGGAGTCGCTGCGGTGGCTGGCCGAGGGCGGCGACCAGGACCTCGCGAAACAGGAGGGCGGCGCGCAGGACTTCGCGCTGCAGGTGGGCGCCGCGGGCGCGACGCTGGCGGAGCTGTTCGCGGCCCGTGCGGGACGCGCCTCGGCCCCCGCCACCACCGCCGAGCCCGGCCTCTACCTCTGACCGCGACCGCTCCCCCGGTCCCGGGCGCCGGTGCCGCGCCCGGGGTCGCGGCGGCGTCCCGCCGGTCCGGCGGTGCCGCACGGTCGAGCACGCGCGCGTACGGCGGCGCCCGGCCCGCCGGGAGTACGTAAACCTTCCGATGCGCCTCACCTGGCCTTCCTCCAGAATCGGCCAGGTGATATCCCGTGTCGCCTTCCCCCCGTGCGTGCCGGTCGAGCGCGGCTCCCGCGGCTATCACGATCCGTTCGGCGGCGAGGCGGCCGTCTGGGACTACGCCGCGTGGACCAGCCCCGAGGCCGAGATCGGCTTTCCCGCGGCCCAGCTGGTGCCGTCGTGGACGGCGCGCACGCCGGCGGGCAGTTGGCTGGAGGTCGAGCTGCGGGGCAGGACCGCGGAGGGCCGTCACACCCGCTGGTACGTGATGGGCAGGTGGGCCGAGACCGCCGCCGACATCCGCCGCACCTCGCTTCCCGGGCAGGGCGACGAGGACGGCGACGTGGCCGTCGACACGCTGGTCGCCAGGCGTCCGCTGGTCGCCTGCCAGGTGCGCGTCACCCTGTACGGCACGGGCGCCGCCGTCGGCTCGGTCAGCGTGATGGCCTCGGGCGCGCCGGGCCCGGTGCGCGTGACGCCGCCGGGCGAGGCGAGCGGGATCGAGCTGGCCGTGCCCGCGCTCTCGCAGCGGGTGCACGCGGGCCACTACCCGGAATGGGACGGCGGCGGCGGCTCCTGGTGCGGTCCCGCGTCGGTGACGATGGTGCTCGGCTACTGGGGCAGGGGCCCCTCCGCCGACGAGCTCGCCTGGGTCGACCCCGCCGATCCGTGCCCGGCCGTCGACCACGCGGCCCGCGACATGTACGACCACAGCTACCAGGGCTGCGGCAACTGGCCGTTCGGCGTCGCCTACGCCGGACGGTACGGCCTGGCCGGGTTCGTCACGCGGCTGCGGTCGCTGGCGGAGCTGGAGCGTCTGGTGGCCGCCGGCATCCCGGTGATCACCTCCCAGTCGTTCAAGGAGCACGAGCTGCCGGGCGCGGGCTACGCCACGACCGGGCACATCATGGTCGTCGTCGGCTTCACCGCGACCGGTGACGTGATCGCCAACGATCCGGCCGCCGAGGGGGTCAGGCGCGTCTACCCGCGGGCGGCCTTCGAGAACGTCTGGCTGCGCGGCTCCGGCAGCGCGGGGATCGTCTACGTCCTGCATCCGCCGGAGCTCCCCCTTCCCCCATCCGACGGCAATTGGTGATCGGCGCGGGTCAGCGGGGCGGATGGGGTTGGAGTGGACTGCGGCGGGCAGCCGGCGTGGCAGCCGCGCGACGGGCGGGACAGACAGGACACTGTCGTCGCCCTCTGTGAGACCGACATTTCTGGGGATGATGTGAAGAGCGTTGCCGAGATCTGCTCCGACCTGATCAGGTTCGACACGACCAATCCCGGCTCGGGCGAGCGCCCGGCCGCCGAGTACGTCGCCACACTGCTGGCCGACGCGGGCCTGGAACCCACCGTCTTCGAGTCGGCGCCGCGCCGTACCACCGTCGTGGCGCGCGTGGCCGGCGACTCGCCCGACGCGCTGCTCATCCACGGTCATCTCGACGTGGTCCCCGCCGACCCGGCCGAGTGGGAGCTGCACCCCTTCTCCGGCGAGATCGTCGACGACTGCGTGTACGGCAGGGGCGCGGTCGACATGAAGGGCTCGTGCGCGATGACGCTCGCCACGGTGCTCGGCATGCAGGCCGGCGGGGTGCGGCCCAAGCGCGACCTGGTGCTGGCGTTCCTGGCCGACGAGGAGGCGACCGGCGACTACGGCTCCCGCCACGCCGTCACCGCGCACCGGGAGCTGTTCGACGGCGTCACCGAGGCCATCAGCGAGTCCGGCGGGTTCAGCGTGACCGCGGGCGACGCGCGGGTCTACCCGATCGCCGTGGGCGAGCGCGGCACGTCGTGGATGAAGCTGACCGCCCACGGCGTCGCCGGTCACGGCTCGCGGCCCGCCGTCGACAACCCGGTCGCCACCCTGGTGCACGCGCTGTCGCGCATCGCCGCCTACCAGTGGCCGGTACGGCTGACGCCGTCGGTCGCCGCGCTCCTGCGGAGCCTGTCGGAGATCACCGGCCGGCCCGTCGACCTCGACCGCCTGGACGCCGAGGCGGCCCGGCTGGGGCCGCTCGGCAGCCTGTTCAAGGGCCAGATCCGCAACTCGGCCAACCCGACGATGCTCACCGCGGGCTACAAGGTCAACGTCGTCCCCTCCACGGCCGAGGCGCACGTCGACGGCCGGTACCTGCCGGGGCTGCAGGAGGAGTTCCTGGCCACGATCGACGAGCTGCTCGGGCCGAGGATCACGCGGGAGTTCGTCAACCTGGAGGACGCGCCGTCCGCGCCGTACCCTTCGGCCTTCTTCGACGAGATGGCGACCGCGCTGGTGGCCGAGGACCCGGCGGCGCGGCCGGTGCCGTACGTGATGAGCGGGGGCACGGACGCCAAGTCGTTCGCCAGGATCGGCATCAAGGGGTACGGCTTCGCCCCGCTGATGCTCAGGCCCGATCTCGACTACTTCGGCATGTTCCACGGCAAGGACGAGCGCGTGCCGGTTGAGGGCCTGGAGTTCGGCACCCGCGTCCTGAACCGCCTGCTGACGGGCGCCTGAGCGGCCGGCGCGCCGGCCACCGGGACGACGGCGCGCGGGCCACCGGGACGACGGCGCGCGGGCCCGTCGGCGGCGCGGCCCGCGCCTTCCGGCCGCCGGTCGGCGGGTGCCGAGGAGAATGACGGCAACCCCGCGCGCGTCATGACATCGCCAAGGTGGGCTTGGCCCGGCCGGGCATCCCGGTGGAGCGCTCTCCCCGCGCCGCCGCCGCGCATGGCGTCCGCGGGCGGACCGTGGCGGCCGGCGGCGCCCGCAACGGGGCGGGATGGGCGGCGCCCACGCTCGGTCAGCCCACCGTCAAATCGGACATTAGCCCTACATCGCTACTTAACGTGCTGCTAACATCACATATTGTGACTAATCCGAAACGCGTAGAAATCGGGTGGCCCGGACTAGGCATCACGGTGACCGCCGAACTGGACGAGCGCAACGCCGCCCTGGCACAGAGCCTGTGGGACGCACTGCCGTACCGCAGCCTGCAGGGCCACGCCCTGGTGGCCGGCCAGCACCTCTACCACGTCGCCCCGGTCCACGACCTGCTGCACCAGGCCGCCGCCTACAAGGTCGAGGACCGGCGCACCGAACCGGACGGCACAATCTTCGCCTCACGACTTCAGCACCTCGGCATCAAGTACGGCGAGCTGACCGAACCCATGCCCGCCACCCCGATCGGCAGGATCCTCGACGAGGACCTCGACTCGCTGGTCGAGGCGGGCCACGCGGTCTGGGAGGCGGTGTACACGACCAAGAAGCCGGTCATCGCCGAGGTACGCCGCGCCGGCGAGCCCAGCGGCCACAGCCTGCCCCGCCTCACGGCGAGCGACCCCGAGACCGACACACTCATCGGCGACCTGCACGCCGAGACCGAGCGGATCTGGCTGGAGCCGCCGCAGGAACTCGTCGACCTGCACGAGGGCCGCATCGCCTCCAAGGCGGGCAGCTTCGACACGGTCCTGACGACGCTGCTGTTCGTCAACGGCGAGACCCGCCCGCTGGGCTACGCCAGCTACGGCGGCCTGGTGCGGGCCGTCTCCGAGGGAATGCCGCTGGATTCGCTGCGCCACATGGCGCACCTGCTGATCCCGACGCCCGCGGAGTTCCTCGGATACTGCGGCCTGGACAAGGTCTGGGACTTCACCAAGCGCGCCCTCGAGCGGATCGACGAGCTCGACGACCGCGACGACTTCGCCGCTCTCGTGGCGCAGATGACGCTCTACGTCAACTGCCTCGGCGGCTGGAACCTGCACCTGTTCCCGTGGCAGCTCGGCGACCATCTGCGGCGGGAGGGCGCGTTCACATGAGCGCCGACACGCAGGTCGTGGTCGTCGGCGGCGGGGTGATCGGCCTGTCGATCGCCTTCCACCTGGCCGAGGCCGGGGTCGGCACCGTCCTGCTGGAACGCGACGCGCTCGGATCGGGCGCGTCGCGGGCCACCGCGGACGTGGTCCGCGCCTACTTCGCCGGCAACCCGGTGAGCTCGGCGCTGGCCGTCCGGAGCCTGGCGGCCTACCACGACTTCCCGCTGCGGCCGGGCATCGGCCTGCCGCTGCGCCGGGTCGGCTACCTGGTGCTGTTCACCGGCGACGAGCAGGTGGCGGCCTTCGAGGCCGACCTGCCCGCCCAGCGGGCGGCCGGGGTGGACGTCGAGCTGATCGGCGCGGACGAGGCCAGGCGGCGCAACCCGCTCATCAGCGGCGAACTGCCGCTGACGGCGGCCGCCTGGTCGGCCGAGGCGTACGTCTCCGACACCGCCGCGATCGTCGGCGGCTACGCGGAGGCGGCCAGGCGGGCGGGCGCGCAGCTGCGCACCGACTGCCCCGTCACGGCGATCGACGCGGTCAAGGGCCGCGTGGAGACCGCCGACGGCGCGATCATGGCCGACGCGGTCGTGTGCGCCGCGGGCGCGTGGTCGGCCGCCCTGGCCCGCACGGCGGGCGTGGACCTGCCGCTCACCGAACCGATCATCCAGGAACTGCTCACCACCGACCCGTTGCCCGCCATGCCCGACATCCCGGTCACCCTGCACGCCTCCAGCGGCCTGCTGGTACGGCTGCGCGGCGACCGGCTGCTGATCGGCATGGGCTACCCGGGGCCCGACAGGGACGCCTGGCGGCGGCGCGTGGCCGCCCAGCTCGCCGCCGTCTATCCGTGCCTGGCGGGGGCGGGCCTGCACACCGCGGTCACCGGCGTCCGTGACGCCAGCCCGGACCGCACCGCCTTCATCGGCCACCTGCCCGGCCCTCCCGCCTTCCTGTACGCGACGGGCTTCTCCGGCCACGGGCTGTGCAACGCGCCCGCGGCCGGGGAACTGGTCCGTGACCTCTACCTCGGACGCGACCCCGGGCTCGACACGACCACGCTGTCCGCACGGCCGGAGCGGGTGGGGTGAGCGGCATGGACATCCGACCGGCCGAGTTCGTCCTCGACCCCGCCAGCCACGACGTGCACGCCGACTGCGCGCAGCTGCGGGAGCTGGGCCCGTTGGTCCCCGTCGAGGTCGAGGGGGTGCGCGCGTGGGCGGCCACCCGCTACTCCACGCTGGTGGCCGTGCTGACCCATCCCGACCTGTCCAGGGAGGTGAAGTACTGGGATCCGGCGGCCAAGGCCGCCGCCCCGCCCAACACCGCGGTCACCAGGCTCGCCGCCGACACCTCCATGCTGAACGCGGAGGGCGGGGCCCACCACCGCCTGCGGTCGCCGGTGTCCAAGTCGTTCACGGCGCGCAGGGTCCAGCGGCTGCGCCCGAGGGTCGCCGAGTTCGCCGCCGCGCACCTCGACCGCCTGGCGGCCATGCCGCCGGGGCCGGTGGACCTGCGCCTGGAGTACGCCTATCCGATCCCGCGGGATGTCATCTCCGAGCTGATGGGGGTCCCGGACGCGCTTCGGGACGAGCTGCACGAGCTCACCGACGTGGCGGCCAGGGTCGGCGACACTCCCGACGACGTCACCGATGCCCGCAAGAAGCTGTACAAGCTGCTCGACGAGATCATCGAGCTGCGGCGCGACACCCCGGGCGAGGACCTGATCACGGACCTGATCGCCGCCTCCGAACACGACGGGCCCGACCGGCTCACGCGCGCGGAGGTGGGCGACACGGTGGAGCTGCTGTTCATCGCGGGTCACGTGACGACGGTCAACCTCATCACCAACGCCGTGCGCGTCATGCTGACGTGTCCCGACCAGCTGGCCATGGTCCGCTCCGGGGAGCGGTCGTGGAGCGAGGTGGTCGAGGAGACCATGCGGTGGGACTCGCCGATCGCGCACTTCCCGATGCGCTACGCCGTACGGGACGTCGAGATCGACGGGGTGCCGGTGCGCAAGGGCGAGGCGGTCATCGGCTGCTTCGCCGCCGCCGGCCGCGACCCCGACCAGTACGGCGCGGGGGCGGCGTGCTTCGACCTGCGCGCGGCCTCTCCCGCCCACCTGTCGTTCGGGCACGGCACGCACTACTGCCTGGGTGCGCCGCTGGCCCGGCTGGAGGGCGAGGTCGCGCTCGCCGCGCTGTTCGAGGCGTTTCCCGACATGAGGCCGGCCGACCAGGACAGCGGGTGGCGGCCGCTCGGCACGGTGCTCGGCAACAGCACCAGGTACCTGCCCGTGCACCTGGGAAGGAGGGTGCGATGAGCCTGGGCCGGAGCGTCTTCGCCGGCGTGCGCGCGGCGGGCCCGCGTGACGTGCTGGTGTGCGGGCGGCGCCGCCTGACCGGGGACGACGTGCTGGCGATGGTGGCGGGCGCGGCGGCCGTACTGCGCGCCCGCGGGGTGCGCGCGGGCGACACGATCGCCTGCATGTCCGGCCGCCAGCCGGAGTCCACGGTGGCCAGGCTCGTGGCGCTCGCGCTCGGCTGCCCCGTGGTCCACCTGCCGCCGGGCCTGCCGGCGCGGATCACGGCCGGCACGATGCGCGCGCTCGGCACCTCGGTGCTGCTCCACGAGCCGTGCCGGCAGGACGACGCCGAGCTGCTGCTCGACGCGCGGCCGGTGCCGATCTGCTACCGGCTCGACGCGGACCTGTTCTCCACCCCGCACGGGGCGCCGCCCGACCCGCCGGAGACGCCGCCCGGCGCGCTGTCGGCGGTGACGTTCACCAACGGCACGACGGGCGAACGCAAGCCGGTCGCCCACAGCCGGCGGGCCGAGGCCGCGCAGCTGGCGGCGGCGCGCGCGATGTTCGCGCCCGAGCCCTGGCGCTTCCTGCTGCCGCCGGGACACCATGTGGCCGACCAGATCGCGCTGTGGACGCTGGCGACGGGCGGCACGGCGATCCTGCTGGCCGACGCCGAGCGGGACAGGGAGCCGGAGGTCATCGCCAGGGAACACGTCACGCAGATCGCGGCCGGCCGGCCGGGCGAGCTGTACGGCCTGGCCGGCCGGCTGGGCCCGGTGGCTCTCGGCGCCGATCCCGGCAGCGTGCGGCTGGTGACGTACGGCGGCGCGGCGGCCGTGCCGAACCGCAGCAGGGACGTGGTCATGGGGCTCGGCCCCGTGGCCCTGCAGTGGTACGGGCTCACCGAGGGTGGCTTCGTCACCGCCCTGTCGCCGCTCGACCACCTGCGCCCCGACCGGCTGGCCTCGGTGGGGCGGCCGGTCGAGGGCGTGGAGCTGCGCGTGCGCGACCCGGAGGGCCGCGCGCTGCCGGTCGGCGCGACCGGCGAGGTGTGGGTGCGCTCCGCCCAGGTCATGAGCGGGTACCTGGACGATCCCGTCCGCACCGCCGCGGCCCTGCGGGACGGCTGGCTGCGCACCGGCGACCTCGGGCACCTGAACGCCGACGGCTACCTGTTCCTGGTCGACCGCGCCAGGAGCCGGCGGCCCGACGGCGTCCAGGCCCGCCCGGTCCAGCACGTCCTGCCCGGCCGTCGGGCCGTGGCGGACGCGACGGTCTTCGGGCTGCCGGTCGACGACGGCGAGGTGCTGGCCGGCACGGGCGTGGCCGGCACGGGTGTCACCGGCACGGGTGTGACCGGCGCAGGGATGAGCGGCACGGGGATGACCGGCACGGGGATGACCGGCACGGGGGCGACCGGCACGGGGATGACCGGCACGGGGGCGACCGGCACAGGGGAAACCGGCACCGGGCGGACCGGTACGGAGCTCAGGGGCGCCGGCGAGGCGGACGACCTGGACGACCTGGACGCCCCGCGCGGCCGGACGGCACCCGCGTGACCGGGACCGCCCGCCGGGCCTCCAGGCGCCGTCCGGCGGCCGACGGCCGCCGTCATCGCGGCGGCGGGCTCCACGGGGTCAGACGCCGAAGGCGGCCAGGGTGCCCCAGGTCGTCGCGACACCCACCAGCGCGCCCACGACCACCTGGGCGGGCGTGTGGTGGGCGAGCCGGACCCTGGCCCAGCACACCAGCCCGACCAGCGCCCCGCCCACCAGCGCGGTCGGCATCGGCGGCAGCACGTGCGCCAGGACGACCACGGTTCCCGCCGACACCGCCGCGTGGAAGGAGATCTTCCAGCGCAGCGTCACGGGCACGGTCACCACCAGGGCGGCCAGCATCGCGGTCACCGTGGCCACCAGCAGGGTGGGGGCGCCCAGCAGGACCAGCAGCACCAACGCCACCAGCACGGCGCCCACCGCGGTGAGCAGCGGCCCCGTCCGGCGCGCCCGGTCGACCAGGTGGCGGGAGTCGAGGCGGCCCCTGCGGACGCCGACGGCGATGACGGTGGCGGGCACGCCGCCGCACAGGGCCGAGGCGAGCAGGCCCCAGACGGCACCGGTCCAGCCCTGGGCGAGCAGGCCGACGACGGGCGGCATGGCGATCACCAGCACCTGGGGGGCGAACACCTCGGTCACCCAGCCGGCCATCCTGGTCATCACCAGCGTGTCCTCCCGTCTTGGATCATGGTCGTCAAACCTGCCACGAGCGAACGGCGGAGGCAATCAGGGCAGCCGCGGCACCCGAGCGCGTGACGCGGTGATGCGCCATGATGGCGCGATGGACCAGATCACGCTGAGCGCCTGCGCCGAGGTGGGCTTCCAGGTGGCGGGAAGCACGGGGGCGCACGGCGCGATGCGGGCCTTACGCCGCGTGATCCCGCTGGACGCCTACGAGTTCGTCGCCTTCGACCCGGCCACCGGGCGCCACCGCAGCCTGGTCTCCGACGGCCTGCGCCGTCCCCCCGGCCCGCTCCCCTCTGCCGGGACACCCGCCGCCGGGGGCGGCGGGCCGTACCCGATGGACGGCGCGCGGCTGGCCGCCTACGGCTGGCGGCAGGGGCTGACCACGCCGCTGCTGCTGGCCGACGGCCGCTACACCGGGCTGCTGAACCTGTCGGCGCCCCGCTTCCCCGCGCACGCGCTCACCGTCATGGCGGCGCTGTCCCCCACGCTGGCCCACGTCACCGACCTGACCAGGTGCGTCATCGACCCCGTCGGGCTGCCCAGCGGGTTCTCGGCGGTCGCCTTCGACCGCGGCGGCGTGGTACGTGACGTGGCGGGCGTGCCCAGGTCGGAGGTGGTGGCCGCCGATCCCGCCATGGCCGGCTACGCCAGGGCCTTCCTCGACTCGCGGGAGCTGAGCAGGCGGGGCCTCTGGCAGGACCGGGGCGGCCGGTGGCGGGAGGTGCGGGTGCTGCGCGCGGGCGTCGGCTCGCACGGCGCGCTGCAGGGGGCGGTGGTGGCCGAGCGGCCCTGCTGCCTGCCGTACGAACTGACCGCGCGGGAGGCGCAGGTGCTGACCAGGGTGGCGGCGGGCGACTCCAATCCGCAGATCGCCGCCGCGCTCGTGCTGAGCGTCCGCACGGTCACCACCCACCTGGAGCACATCTTCGCCAAGCTGGGCTGCGACAGCCGTACCAGGGTCACCACCAAGGCCCTGGCCGAGGGGCTGTGCGTGATCGACCTCTAGACACCCGCGGCCGCCCACTCCGTGGGGATCGTGACGAGCACCAGCTCGAACCAGACGGTGTTCACACCGTTCTGCCTGGCGTAGCCCCAGCGGTTGCTGAGCGCGTCCAGCAGGGGCAGGCCGCGCCCGTTCTGCGCGGTCAGGGAGGCGCGGCAGGCGCACGGCGGGCCGTCCGAGCCGCCGTCCTTGACGCAGACGCGCACCCTGGATCCGGTGGACAGCACGGTCAGCGTGAAGGTGCCGCCGTCACGTGAGGCGGAGTGCACGACCGCGTTGGTGACCAGCTCGCTGGTCAGCAGCACGCTGTCGTCGTGCAGCGGATGTCCGGCGCCGAGCGCGGCGGTCACCAGGCGGCGTGCCGCGGCGACCTGGTCGGGAGCTCCTGGCAGGGTCCAACTGTCGTACTCCGGCGGTTCCACGGCGACCTCCCCGACTTCGGCGACCTCTTAAGGACGCGGCGCCCGGCGGGGCGGAGGGGTCACGAAAAGGTAGGAATGCTCTTGCCGGTGGAACCGGGTCAGGTCCGGTGCCATCGCGCCTCTGCCAGGCAGTACACCGCGAACAACACCAGTCCCACGGCCACCGCGGCCAGCAGCCACGGGCCGGCGGGGGCGTCGGCGAGCGCCTTGAGCGCGCCATCGATGCCGACCGCCCTGCCGGGGTCGTAGGCGATCGCGGCCCGGCCGACGAGGACGCCCGCGGCGACGGCGACGACGCCCCGGGCGATGTAGCCCGCCTGGCCGAGCCGACGGACCGCCTGCCCGCCGCCGGTCATGTCCTTCATGAACTTCTCGGTCCAGCCCTCGTGGATCCAGTGGAGGCCGAGCGCGATCACGCCCAGTGCGGCGACGCCGACGAGCAGCTGTCCCGCGGGCAGGTCGAGCAGCGTCCTGGTGACGTCCCGGGACTGCGAGTCGGTGGAGGCCGCCTGCTTGCCGCGCAGCAGCAGGCCCAGCAGCGAGACGACGAGCAGCACGTAGAAGACCGCCCGGACGGCCGACTCCGCCCTGTCGCGCGCCCTGCCGCGACGGGACAGCGCCTCCCGCGCCTGCCACACGGCCAGCGCGGCCAGGCCCACCGTCATGAGCCACAGCACCACGGCGCCGAAGGGCTGTGCGGCCACGATGCCGATCGCGCCGCTCTTGTCGGCCTCGCCGTCCCCGCCGAAGGCGATCTGTAACGCCACCAGGCCGATCAGGGCGTACAGCACGCCCCTGGCGGCATAGCCCAGCTTGGTGAGAATCATGATGTCTCCCCTGCACCGGCAGGCGGGTCGTAAACCCGGGGCGGCGACCGAGTACGCTGCGATCGGATGAGGCGACTGGAAGGGGAATCTGCGCGTGAGCAGCCTGGAGGCCGTCTGGGTGCAGCCGTACGAACAGCCCGGCGCGGCGGTCGTGACGGGCGTCTTCGACATCCTGCACGTGGGGCACGTGCGCTACCTGCGGTCGGTGGCCGAGCGCGGCCTGCCGCTGGTCGTCGGCGTCGAGGACGATCCGCGCGTGCGCGCGTGGAAGGGCCCGAGCAGGCCGCTGAACCCGGCCGCCGAGCGGGCCGAGGTGCTGGGGGCGCTGCGCGCGGTGTCGGGGGTGTTCATCGTGAGCGGCCCGCCCGAGGCGCACGGTCCCGAGGACTACATCGACCTGCTCGCCCCGATGCGGCCAGGCGCGCTCGCGCACACGGCGGGCGACCCGCACGCGGGCGGCAGGTGCGCGGCGGCGGCGCTGCTCGGCGCCCAGTGCTGGGAGCTGGAGATGATTCCGGGGCGTTCGACGACCAGGATCGTCAACGCCGGGCTAGGATGAGCTGCATGCAGCGCGCTCACGTCTTCGTCACGACGACGCCGGACCCGTACCCGGCGCGCTGAACTCATGCTCCCCGGGCGAACGCCCGGGGATCGCTGGTCGTTCGCCCTCGTCTTTCCGAGGGGTTTCCGATGAACGACCACCTGAACGACCACCGCAGGCTCGGCCGCGAGCTCGACCTGTTCGACACCCACCCGATGATCGGCTCGGGGCTGCCGTTCCTGCTGCCCGCGGGCGCGGCCGTGCGCAAGGCCGTCGAGGACTTCGTCCACGAGCTCGAACGCCGCAACGGTTATCTGCACGTCAACTCGCCCGTGCTCGGCAAGCGGGCGATGTACGAGAGATCGGGGCACTGGGCGCACTACAGCGACGACATGTTCCCTCCGATGGAGCTCGGAGGGGAGCAGTTCGTGCTGCGGCCCAGCCTGTGCCCGCACCACGCGCTGATGTTCGGCAGCAGGCCGCGCAGCCACCGCGACCTGCCGCTGCGGCTGGCCGAGCTCGGCGGCATGTACCGGGGTGAGCTGTCGGGCGTTGTGGGCGGCCTGAGCAGGGTGCGGGCCATCCAGCTCAACGACGGGCACGTCTTCTGCCCGGCCGGCGCGGCCGCCGCCGAGGTGTCGGCCGCGCTCGACCTGATCGAGGCCGCCCACGGGCAGCTCGGCATCGTGCCGGTCCGCTACCGGCTCTCGCTCAGGGGCGACGGCGCCAAGTACGTCGACGACCCGGACATGTGGGACCGCGCGGAGGCCGTCCTGCGGGAGGCGCTGCGGGCCAGGGGCCGCGACTTCGAGGAGGAGCGCGGCGAGGGCTCCTTCTACGGCCCGAAGATCGACATCCAGATCGTCGACCCCCAGGGACGGGAGAACTCCATCTCGACCGTCCAGGTCGACCTGTTCCAGCCGGGCCGCTTCGACCTGTCCTACGTCGGGCCCGACCAGGCGCTCCACCGGCCGGTGATGGTGCACAGAAGTCTGGTCGGCAGCCTCGAACGCCTGATGGGGCACCTGATCGAGGTCCACGGCGGCGCCTTCCCCGCCTGGTTCGCCCCCGTGCAGGCGGTGGTGCTGCCTGTCACCGACGCCGAGGTCCCCGCCGCCCGGGAGCTGGTACGGCGGTGCGTCGCCGCGGGACTGCGCGCGTCGATGGCCGAGCCCGGCGACGGCTCCCTCGGGGCGCGGGTCAGGTCGCACCGGCTGGTGCCCTTCCAGCTCGTGGTCGGTCCGGCCGAGGCGCGTCTCGGCGAGGCCGCGCTGCGGCTGCGTGACGGCACCCGGCAGGAGGCCAGGCCGATCGCGCAGGTGCTGGCGTGGATGGCCGCTAGAGCCAGTCCCGCTTTTTGAACGCCAGGTACAGCAGCCCCGAGGCGGCCACGATGATGATCGACGACCACCAGAAGCCCGCGCTGGTGCCGAAGCCCGGATAGGGCACGTTCTGGCCGTAGAAGCCGGTGATCATGGTGGGCACCGCGATGACCGCGGCCCAGCCGGTGAGCTTCTTCATGATCTCGTTCAGCCGGAAGCCCTGCTGTGACAGCTGGGCCTCGCGCAGGTTGGCCACGAGGTCGCGCAGGTTGTCGATCCACTCCGCCACGCGCAGGACGTGGTCGTAGAGGTCCTGGTAGTACGGCGTCATCTCCGGCGTGACCACGTGCAGGTCACGCCGGAACAGCGTGTTGACCACCTCGCGCATCGGCCCGGCGACCTTGCGCAGGCCGACCATGTTCTTGCGCAGGGTGAACATCTGCCTGGCGTCCAGCCGGCTCATCGGCCGTTCCTCGAACAGCTGCTCCTCCAGCGCCTCGACCTCCTCGTCGAGACGCTCGACCAGCTCGTAGTGGCCGTCGACCACGTAGTCGAGCAGGCCGTACAGCAGGAAGGCGACCCCGTTCTTGGCCAGGCTGCCCGACGCGTCCCAGCGGGCGGTCACCTGGTCGATGTCGAAGTGCTCGTTCTCGCGCACGGTCACCAGGGCGTTGGCCGTGAGGAACATGTCGATCTCGACGGTGTGGAGCCGGTGCCCCTCCTGGTACAGCCAGTAGGCGGCGACGAACAGATGGCCGTCGTAGACGTCGACCTTGGGCCGCTGGCGCTCGTGGAAGACGTCCTCCACCGCGAGGGTGTGCAGGCCCAGCTCCTCGGCGATGCATCCCAGATCGTCGGCGGTGGGGGCGCACAGGTCGAACCAGACCACGTTGCCGGGGTCGGCGACGTGGTCGGAGACCTCGGCGATGGGGAAGCCCTCGGCCACGAGGACCCCCTCGCGGTACAAGCGGGTTCGTACCATGACCGACAACACTAGACGAGCTCGGCGAATCGTGCGGCGTTGCGTGCCGCCGCCCCTCCCGGATCGTTGTTGAAGTAGACCACGGCCTGCCGCCATCCCGCGTCGTGGACGCGGCGCGCCCACGATCTCAGCGCGGCCTCGCCGTACGAGGGCCGGGGGGTGGCTTTGCCCTCGTGCAGCCTGACGTAGCCCCACGACGCGGTGCGCCACAGCGGGTTCAGGACCCTGCTCTCCCTGTCGGCCCAGCACAGCGCCGCCTCCCTGGCCTCCAGCACGCCCCTGACCTCGTCGGTCCACCAGGAAGGGTGCCGGAACTCCACCGCCACCCTGGTCGCGCGCGGGAAGCAGGCCAGGCAGCGGTCGAGCTTGCCGGGATCCGCCTTCAGCGTCGGCGGCAGCTGCAGCAGGATCGGGCCGAGCTTGCCCTTCAGCCCTGCCACGGCGGCCATCAGCCGCTCGACCGGCTCCTCGGGGTCGGCCAGCCGCTTGATGTGGGTGAGGTACCTGCTGGCCTTGACCGCCATCACGAAGTCGTCGGGGGTGCGCTCGGCCCATCCGGCGAACGTCTCCGTGGACGGCAGGCGGTAGAAGGCGTTGTTGCTCTCGACCGTGCGGAAGTGCTCGGTGTAGATCTCCAGCCACAGCCGCTGCGGCGCCTTGTCCGGATACAGCACGCCCCGCCAGTCCTTGTACTGCCAGCCGGAGGTCCCCACGAGCGTCTCCATGCCGGGCCCCTACCCCGGCTCCCGCGGGGCACGCCGCCCGCTCGGGTCAGGACGATCCGGCGGGCAGCGACGGTGACGTGCCGCCGCCGTGCAGGGCGTCGGGGCCGTAGGCGGCGGCCAGGATCCGCTCGGCGCGCGTCCGGCACTCCGTGGCCGCGACCAGGTCGTCGAGGCGCTCGTGGACGGCGGCCAGGTCGAGCAGGGCGCGCCCCACGTCGGGATGGCCGGGGCCGAGCGCCCGCTCGGTGCCGGCGACGGCCCGCTCCAGCAGCTCCCTGGCCTCGCTCACGCGGCCGCCGAGCAGCTTGGCCACGCCGAGCCTGCGCGCGCCCAGCTGGGCGTGCGGGTGGTCAGGGCCGAAGACGGCCGAGAAGACGCCCATGGCCCGCTCCTGGTGGGCCTGGGCCAGCTCGTGCTCGCCGATGTCCTGGTAGACCAGGCCCAGGTTGGTCAGCGGCATGCCGACCTCGCCGTGTCCGGGGCCGTAGCAGGCCTCGAGGATGGCCAGGGCGCGCTCGTGGCTCATCCTCGCCTCGTCGTAGCGGCCTACCAGGCGCAGCGCGTAGCCGAGCTTGTCGAGGGTGTGGGCGACCTCGGGATGCTCGTCGCCGTAGACGCCGGCCAGCAGCGACAGCGCCTGCTCCTGCAGCTTGATGGCCTCCTCGGCGCGGCCGGCGTCCTGCAGCACCAGGCCGAGGCCCGACAGCGAGTGGGCGACATCGGGGTGTCCGGGGTCCAGCAGGCTGCGCGAGGCGGTCAGCGACCTGGTCAGCCACTGCTGGGCGGCGGCCAGGTCGCCGGCCAGCCAGGCGGCGAAGCCCAGGTCGCGCCCGATCCTGGCCAGCTCCCTGCCGTCGGCGTCGTCGCGGGCGGCCAGGATGCCGTGGCCGCGCTCCAGCACCTGCCTGGCCTCGGGCAGCCGCCGCTGGCAGACCAGCACGTCGCCGAGGCGCTTCAGCACGTAGGCGACGCCGGGATGCTCGGGCCCGAAGGCGTCCTCGGCCAGGGCGAGCGCCTGCTCCTGCGCCGCCCTCGCGCCCTCCAGGTCGCCCACCACCTCCAGCAGCTTGCCCTGCTCGGTCAGCACCGCCGCCAGGTCGGCGTCGCTGCCGCCCGCGCGGCGCAGCAGTTCCAGCGACGTCTCGAACAGCCAGGCGGCCCGGTCGAAGGCCGCCCGGGTGGTCAGGTAGCGGCCCGCCCCGCACAGCAGCTGCGGCAGCGCCAGCGGCACGGTGTCGAGGTTGCCCGCCTGCCCCGCCAGGTGGATCAGGCCCGGCAGCACACCGTCCCAGTGCGGCCAGTTGGTCGGGTTGTCCGGGTCGGCGGGCGCGGTCGCCTCGACCAGGCGGATGCCGCGCAGCAGCCACTCCTGCCGCTCGGCCCTCGACAGCGTGGCCATGGCCGCGGCGCCGACCATCTTGTGCATGCGCAGCCGTCCCCTGTCACGGTCGACGAGGGAGTGGCGCATCAGGTGGGCGATGGCGTCCTGCAGGCCGACCTCGTCGGCGACGGCCGCCTCCAGCGCGGGCGGCAGCACCCCGCCGAGGCCGCGCAGCAGGCGCAGCGACAGCCCGTCGCCGCCCAGGCAGGCGCACAGGTGCAGCAGCTCGGCGGCCGAGGCGGAGGCGGCCCGCACACGCTCGAAGGCCAGCTGCCACGCCGTGGCGAAGGTCTGGTCGCGCTCCCCCGCCCTGGTCAGCAGCTTGTCGGCCCTGCGCCGGAACAGGTCGGCGTACTCCTCGAAGGTCATGCCGGTCTGCTCGCTGTAGGCGGCGGCCTGCTCCAGCGCGAACGGCAGGTCGCCGAGCTGGTCGGCCAGCTCGGCGGCGCCCGCCGAGCGCCCGGGCAGGCCGAGGCGACGCTCGAGGAAGGCGACGGACTCCTCGCGCGAGAACGGGTCGATCCGCAGCGGTACGGCGTGCAGCCCCCACGCGGGATTGCGCGAGGTGATGACCACATGGCCGTCGCCGCCGTCCGGCAGCAGCCGTTCGAGCAGCGCGGCGTCCTCGACGTCGTCGAGCACCAGCAGCCACCTGCCCATGCCGGCCAGCCGGTCGCGCAGCGCGGTGACCAGCTCGCCCCTGTCGGCCCGCTCCCTGACGCCCAGGCGCAGGCCGAGGTCCTCCATGGCGCCGGCCAGCGCGAGCGGCTCGGCGGCCGAGGCGTACCACATGACGTCGTAGTCGGCGGCGTGCCGGTGGGCGTACTCCAGGGCCGCCTGGGTCTTGCCGACGCCCGCCAGGCCGTACAGGGCGACGGCGCCGCTGGCGGTGAGCCCGCGAGCCAGCTCGGACAGCAGGTCCTCGCGGCCGGAGAAGACGCGGTTGCGGGAGGGCAGGTTGGAGACGCGGCGCGGGGTGGCCGGCCTGGCGGGCGGCGCGGTGGCGGCCCCCTGGGCGAGGGCGGGCGCCGTCAGCGACGAGTCGTGGGTGAGCACGGCCTGGTGCAGGGCCTGCAGCGTGGGGGCGGGGTCGACGCCGAGTTCCTCGGCCAGGACCCTGCGCACGCGCTCGTAGACGTTCAGGGCGTCGCCCTGCCGGCCGCACCGGTAGAGCGCGGTCATCAGCTGGGCGGCGGAGCGCTCCCGTAACGGGTGGCGGGCCACGCGCTGCTCCAGGCGCGGCAGCACCTCGGCGTGGCGGCCGAGAGCGAGCTCGGCGTCGGTGCGGCCCTCCTCGGCCGCGTAGCGCAGCTCCTCCAGCCTGATCGCGTCGAACTGCGCCCACGGGTCGGCGGCGAAGTCGGCCAGCGCGGGGCCGCGCCATAAGGCCAGCGCGCTGTCGAGCACGGTGACAGCCTCGCTCCAGTCCTGTTTGGCCAGCTCGTCCCGGCCGCGCGTGACCAGGTGCTCGAAGCGGTGGGCGTCGACCCGCTCCTGGTCGATGACCAGCCGGTAGCCGGGCCCGTGCGACTGCAGCAGCGCGGTGCCGCCCAGCGTCCTGCGCAGCCTGGAGACGTGGGCGTGCAGGGTGTTGGTGGCGCTGCGCGGCGGGCGGCCGGCCCACACCTGGTCGATGAGCTGGTCGGCGCTGAGCACGTCACCGCGGTGCAGCAGCAGCACCGCGAGGATGGCCGCGCGCTGGTGGCCGCCGAGGGCAGCAGGGACGCCGTCGACCAGGACCTCGAGCGTGCCGAGAATCCCGATCTCCACGCGGGCTTCCATGCTGCGCTTCCCTTCTGAATGCTTGCAAGTACATGCTTGCAAGCGACTGTAACGCGTCACTCATTCGGGCTGAAACCAAACGAATCTGGAGGTGCGCCACCGATGGCGACCGTCGAGGAGATCGTCAGCCGACCCGCGCCACGCAGGATCGGCGAGGCCCCGTGGCCTGAGCGGCAGGGTTACCACCCGTCACCCGTCGACTGGCGCGGCGAGGTCATCTACTTCCTGCTCCCCGACAGGTTCAGCGACGGCGGGGAAGCCGGACGCCCCCTCCTGGACAGGACCGACCTGTGGGCCGCCAGGCCGCAGGGGTGGCGCTGGGACCGGTGGGCCAGATCAGGACGGGAACGCTACCAGGGCGGCACGCTGGCGGGGGTCGCTTCCCGGCTTGACTATCTGGACGAACTGGGCGTGACGGCGCTGTGGATCGGGCCGGTGTGGAAGCAGCGCCCGGCCGCCGGCGTCGAAGGCGGTCCCGTCGAGCCCGACGACTACCACGGCTACGCGGTACAGGACTTCCTCGAGGTCGACCCGCGCCTCGGCACCCGCGCCGACCTGGTCGACCTGGTACGGCAGGCGCACGAGCGCGGCATCCGGATCATCCTCGACGTGCTGCTCAACCACTCGGGCGAGACCTGGGACTACGACCTCGGCGAGGAGGGGTCGCCGCGCTACGTGCCGCGCCCGCCGTACCGGGAGGGCCCGCCCTACGCCTTCGGGACCTGGCGCGACGGGAAGGGCGGCAGGCTGCCGCACGGGGCGGCGCCCACGCTGCCCGATCACGGGGTCTGGCCCGAGGAGCTGCAGCACCCCGACGCCTACACCCGCGCCGGCGGCGACGGCGGCAGTTTCGGCCCCGGCGGTGACGAGGACCCGAACGCCCCCTACCGCAGGGCCGACTGGTTCAGCCGCGACATCGACATGCCGCGCGCCCTGCAGACGATGATCCAGATCTACAAGTACTGGATCGCGCTCGCCGACCTGGACGGGTTGCGGATCGACACCCTCAAGCACGTGCCGCTCGAGCACGCCCGCGCCTTCTGCGGCGCGATCAGGGAGTACGCCGAGCAGCTCGGCAAGTCGAACTTCCTCATCGTCGGCGAGGTCGGCGGCGGCGACTCCATCCAGGAGAAGTACCTGCGGCTGGTCGGGCAGAACCTGACGGCGGTCCTGGAGACGGGCGAGACGCGGGCGACGCTGCGCGCGGTGGCCGAGGGCACCGCCAGGGCCGAGGACCTGTTCGGCCGCTTCACGCCGCCGCTCGACATCACCCACAGGGCGCTCGGCGGCAGGTACGTCTCCATGCTCGACGACCACGACGACCTGGCGATCTTCCCGCAGCTGCGGTTCGGCTCCCTCGAGTCCTCGCCGTCACGGGTCGTCGTGGGCGCCGGCCTGCTGCTGTTCCTGCTCGGCATCCCCTGCCTGTACTACGGCATCGAGCAGGGGCTGACCGGACCCGAGCCGGAGGAGCGCAAGTGGCTGCCCGGCTGGGGAGTCAGGGACCTGGCCGGCGACATCTACCTGCGCGAGGCCATGTTCGGGCCCGCGCACCCGCGCGTGCTCGGCGGCCACGAACCCGACCCCGACACCCCCGGATTCGGCCCCTTCGGCACCTCCGGGCACCACGTCTTCGATCAGGACAACGACGTCTACCAGCGGATCAGGATGCTGCTGCGGGCCCGCAAGGCGCACCCCGCGCTGTCGGCCGGACGGCAGTACCTGCGCAGGCTCGGCAGGGCCGACGGGTCCTTCACCCCGCCCGAGCCGGGCGAGGTGGTCGGCTGGTCGCGGATCCTCGCCGACGACGAGGCGCTGTGCGTGGTCAACCCCGGGCCCTCCGCCCGTACGGCGCGGCTGCACGTGGACGCGAGCATCAACGCGGGGGTCTCGGCGTTCACCGTCGTGGCGAACACGGCGGAGGTGGTGGGCGGCACCAAGCATCCGGTCGGGTCGACGGTGCCGGTGCTGCCCTCGCCCGACGGGGCCCGCTACGTGGAGATCCACGACCTGCCGCCGCTGTCGGTGCTGGTGGCGGTCAACCGCTGACCACCCGGCCCGAAGCCCGTGGCGGTACGGGAGGCGGCGGCACCGGCTGCTCGGGGCGGCGGCTGTCAGCGGGGGATGAAGCGAACGAAGGCGATGTGGCGGCCGACCTCCCTGAAGTCGGCCGCCGACCCGTCGACCAGGAACCCCAGGAACCGGGCCAGCCGCCGCGCCGTCCGGGGAGCACGCCGGGCGTAGGCGGCCATCAGCTCGGCGCCCTCCTCTGGGGTGAGGGGCCGCGCCGTCATCGCCATCACGCGGTTGCCCACCTGGACGGTCACCTCGGGCGTGGCCAGGATGTTGCGGAACCAGTCGGAGCGCCTGCCGTACCCGGAGGGGCCGACGTAGCCGCCGACGCGGTCGTGCGCGACCACCTCTATGACGGCCCGCCGGGGCTTGCCGGAGACGCGGCCGATGTGGACGACGAGCATGAACCGCCCGCCCAGCAACCACCCCAGGCGCATCCGGTACAGCTGGACGGGCAGCCGGAACAGCAGCCTGCGCAGCCCTGACGGCGGCGGCGGGGTGTTGATGATCTCCATGTGCGCCTTCCTTCCGAGCCGGTCGCCGAGCCGTGGCGGGTGGCTTCCGGTCAGGAGCCGGGGTTCGCGGCAGGGCCAGGGTTGATGGCAGCGCCAGGCTTCGCAGCGGCGCCAGGCTTCCCGGTTGGGGCGGGGTTCGCGGTTGGGGCGGGGTTCGCGGTTGGGGCGGGGTTCGCGGCCCAGAGCCGGGCCAGGAACAGCACGAGCGTGTCGGCGAGGGCGTGGTCGGAGGCGTGCGGATGGTCGAGCGCCCAGGAGTCGAGCGCGCCGATGACCCCCATGGTGGCGACCGTGACCAGCTCGGCGCCGGGGGCCGGGGCGATCAGGCCGATCGCCAGCCCGTTGGAGACCAGGTCACGCACCCACGAACCGTCGTCGGACAGCGGCTGCCCGGCCAGGACCGCCCGGTCGTCCGGATGCTCGCGCAGGTGCGCGGCCATCCGGGTCGTGCCGGCCACCAGCTGCTCCCACAGCTCGTCGGCCGTCGCCACCTCGGTCCACGGGCCGAGCGCGGTCAGCGTGCGGACGGCCGCGTCGGCGAGGACGGCGCCGAACAGGTCGTCCTTGCCGTCGAAGTAGTGGTAGGCGGAGGTCTTGGAGATGCCCGCTTCGGCGATGATCTGGTTGAACGACGCGGCGTCCTTGCCGTCGCGGGCGAAGTGCGCGCGGGCGACGGCGAGGATGGCGGCTCGCGTGTCGGCGGGCAGCCGGTCGAAGCGGGGAAGTGGCATCAGTTTCCTCGTGCTCGTGTGCCGGCGGGATGGCCGGTCTCCTAACGATGGCCGGGTACGGGCCGGACGGCCGGCTGCCGGGCGGACAGCGTACGCAGGATCCGGGCCGTCATGATCCAGTGTGCCGCCCAGAGGAGGATGGCGACCGCCCCACCGGCGTACCCGGCGGCGCCGGGGAAGAGCGACAGGATCTGGAACGCGCACCAACCGTAGCCGAGCCGGGCCCACCAGCGGACGAAGCGGCTCGTCGGGCGCGCGTCGGCGGCGAGCGAGGTGGCGACGGCCCGCACGATGAAGAAGTCCTCGACGAAGTTGTAGGGGATGGCGAACATCCACCAGACCGAGGCGGGCGCGGCGGTCCTTGCCTCCGGCCGGATGGCGGCCAAGGTGCGATGGAGCGCGCGGCAGTACAGCGCGACGATGCCGAAGAAGACGGCGACGGCGATCAGCCCGCCGGGCATGCCCTGCGCGCCGACCTCGCCGAGGATGCCGCTTCCCCAGTGCGGCGCCCACAGCGGACAGGTCAGCAGGATCGTGACCAGGACGGTGCCGGTGACTTTGGCGACGACTCGCATGCCCGAAGTGTACTAATGGTGCACACCATCAGTACACCCTCGTCCGCGCCCGGCCCGCTGCAGGCTCGCGACCAGCTCGTTCAGCGCGTGCTCGAAAGCGTGCTCCGGCGGCGTCGCGCACCCCGACGACCGCGCCGAGCGGCGGCTCCTCCGGCCGCTCGCAGAACATGGGCAGCGCCGCTCCCTGGCCGCGCCGAGCCGATCCCTCCCTCGACGGCGATCGCCGCCGCGCCGCCGTCGGCGAGCGTCCCGAGACGAGCCGGCCCGCGCACGCGATGGTGGAGCCGCCATTCCCCCGGCGTCCGCGGCCGCGGCCCTCCCACGACCCGGCGCCGCGCCACCCCCGCAGGAGCGCCTCCCGAGCGGTCGTCGTGATCGTTATCAAAGCGGGTCAACCAGAAGCCGCCTTCCGGTCTCTCACATATGGAATGTGATTCACCCCTTATGTGACGGAGTGCCCCCGTGAAACTGATAGCGCTGACCGCGCTGGTGGCGAGCATGCTCGGCGCGGTGCCGCCGACCCCCACCCCCGCGCCGTCGGCCCCCGGCTCGATGCCCCTGGCCATCGCGGACATCACCCCGATGGGAGACGACAAGGAGAAGGTAGGGGTCGGCTTCCCGATCATCGTGACCTTCGACCGCGACGTCACCGACAAGGCGGCCGTGGAAGCGTTGCTGCAGGTCCAGGCCGAACGTCCGGTGGATGGCGCGTGGCGCTGGGTGTCGCCGCGCAAGGTGGTCTACCGGACCAAGTTCTACTGGAAGGCCCACCAGAAGGTCACCTTCACCGCCCGCCTCAGCGCGCTGCCGGGCAACAGGGCCAAGGACGTCACCCGCCGGTTCCAGGTCGGCACGGCCAACATCTCGGTCGTCGACACGCGCAAGCACGTCATGAAGGTCACCCGCGACGGGAAACTCGCCAAGAAGATCCCGATCAGCGCGGGCCGCGGCGGACTGGTCAAGAACGGCGTCGACGTCTACCTCACCACCAGCGGCACCCACCTGACCATGTCGAAGAAGCCCGTCGAGACCATGACCTCGTCCTGGCTCGGTGTCACCGACCCCAAGGACCCGCGTTACTACAACGAGCAGATCCCGTGGGCCGTCCGCATCTCCGACTCCGGCGAGTACGTCCACCAGAGCGCCGGCTTCTACCACTTCCTCGGCCGCAGCAACCAGAGCCACGGCTGCGTCCGCGCCACCCCCGACGGGGCCAAGTGGTTCTTCGGCATCACCCAGCGCGGTGACGTCGTCAAGATCACCGGCACCAAGCGGAAGCTCGACTGGACCAACGGCTGGAGCTACTGGCAGCTCAACTGGACCGAATGGAAGAAGGGCAGCGCGCTCGCCCGATGACACCAGGTCCCGGCGGGGCCGCCCGATGACACCAGGTCCCGGCGGGGCCGCCGGATGACGGGCCCTCCCGGTGACACCAGGTCCCGGCGGGCCCGTCCCATGACGCCGTGTCCCCCTCGATGCGCGCTCCGGCCGCCGTCGGCCGGCAGGATCGCGCAGCAGGATCGCGCCGACGATGGAGGATCCGGACGGCCCCGCCGCCGGTCAGCGCCGCCGGTTCCGCCCACCGGCCGGCGGTCGCCTGGTCCGGCCGAGACGGTCTAGCCTCGGGCGGTGACGAGGTGGTCCGCCAGGCGCATCGCCAGCGCGGCCAGCGTCAGCGACGGGTTGGCGGCCGGCGAGGTCGGGAACACCGACAGGTCGCACACGTAGAGGTTGCGCCTGCCGTACACCCGCAGATCGGGATCGACCACCCCGGTGTCGGCGGAGGCGCCCATGCGCATCGTGCCCACCTCGTGTCCCACCGCGCCCAGCGCCGAACGCGTCGGACGCGGTTGCAGCGGCGTGCCACCCACCGCCGCCATCACGGCGGTGCCCACCTCCGTCATGACCTCCTCCAGCCCCGGCACCTCCACGTGGTGCATGACCACCCGCGGGCGGGCGTCCCTGCCCTGCCCGCGCACCTCGACGCCGTTGCGCTCCTCCAGCGGGACCGCGGTGAAGAACACCACCTCGCACGGCATGTCCGCCTCGTCCAGGTCGAGGTCCTCGTCGACGTGGTACTGGTTCAGGTTCACCCCCATCTCGACCACCGCGTTGTACGGCGTCGCGCCCGCCATACCCCTGAGCAGCAGCTTGGCGGCGTCACCCGGGCTGTAGCCGGGCGCGCCGTCCTTCACGGTGAACTTCCAGTAGTAGGTCGGATGGTCGGTGATGCCCCGCCCGACCAGCGGATGGTCGAGACCCGCGTGGTGCGCCAGGACCGGCGTGCCGACCGTGCCGCCCGCCAGGATGACGCTGCCGCCCTCGGCGAGCCGGAACGTCCGCAGCACCCCCGCCGGCAGGTCGAACGCCTCGACCGCCGTCACCGCGTCGCCGTCGGACACGAACCCGCACACCTGATGGTGCAGGTTGACGTGCAGCCGGTCCGCCCACGAGGCCCGCAGCATGTCCTCCATCAGCAGCGCCGCCGTGGAGAAGATGCCGGACGGGATGCCGAGGCCGTTCACCGAGGCGTGCTCGGCCGCCAGCATCGCGTCGTCGTCGGCCAGCCCGGGCATGCTGCCCCGCAGCAGCGACTGCACGGTCCCGCACAGCGTGTCGCGCGGCATGGCCGAGCCGTTCAGCAGATCCTCCGCCCTGGCGTACCAGCCGCTCTCCAGCTCCCGCCTGATCGGCTCGGGCCAGCCGGCGAACTCCGCCGGCGTCATCCTCGGCACCAGCGCACCCCAGAACAGCGACCGGCCCCCCAGGCAGAACGCCTGCGCCAGCTCCATCGGCTGGTCGGTGTCGTAGCGCCGGACCTTGAACTGGTTCCACAGCTCCCACACGCTGCGGTTGACGAAGGGGCCGTGCCGCCTCGGCAGGTTGCCGACGTGCGTCGGGAACAGGTAGCCGCCCGCCTCCAGGACCAGCACCCGCGCCTCGCCCCCGCTGTCGGCCATCAGCCGGTGCGCCAGCGTGCCGCCGCCGGTGCCGCTGCCCACCACGATGAAGTCGAAGACCCCGTCGGCCGGCGCCGCCGGGAAATGCACCCGCGCCGCCAGCGAGTCCGCGATCGGGATGTCGTCAGGCGGCTCGAAGAGGTCGGCGACGCGGCCGGTCATCGTCGCCACGTGCTCGCCGTTCACCACCCTGTTCGGGCCCCGCTCCCAGCCGCCGTCGCAGCGGAACTTGAACTCAACCGGGCCGTCGCCCGCCAGCTCCACCTGCCACTCGTCGGCGCCGTGGACATACCGGCACGGTACGTCCGCCCGCCAGCCGTCCAGCGCGCTTCGGACAGCCAGCCGGGCGTCGGGCCTGACAGCGCCGCCACGCAGCACGATCGTGAGAGTCCCCACCTCACTACCTCCCCGCCTCGCCTCGCTTCGGAAGGATCCCATGCCAATCTGCTTTCACACCGCTTGCGAACGGCGACAAGGTCCTCACAACCGGGTGCGGGAATCATGAAGACCGGGCGGGAGCACGGGCCGGCGAAGGTCACGGGGCGCCTGGGGGAGGCGCGGCTCGTTTCCCGCCCCACACGACGACGGGGACCGGCGAGGGACGGCCGGAGCGGCGCGGGACCACCCGCCGCTCCGGCCCGAGCTCGGTGTGGACCGTGATAGTGTTTTCCACGCAAGGCCGCCGCGGACACCTCCGAAACGAAGAGTCCGAGGGGCTTGGCGGGACGTAGCGCAGCTTGGTAGCGCACTTGACTGGGGGTCAAGGGGTCGCAGGTTCAAATCCTGTCGTCCCGACCAGATATTCGCTGGTCGATAAGGGTGTCTTCCGAAAGGAAGGCGCCCTTTTTCATTCTTGGGAAGCCACAACGGTCCATCGGGCGCCTGTCCTCGCGACGGAACGCCAGGGCGTCGTCGGCGCCATGTTCGCCCGACGCCGGGCTTTCGGCCCGCACCCGGCACCTGCCATGTGCGGCCACGTGCCGATCGCTGATGACTGTCTTACCGGGGTCTTCCTCATGCCGACGTGCGCCTTCTTCCCGCGCTCGCTTCCTCCCCGATCGAAAGTCTCCCGCTGATGGCAACCGCGACGGACCAGCCCGGAGAATGCGCCCCGATCCATACCAGAGTGTCCTGCGCGTCACTATCGGCCTCGTTGAACGCCGTATCGAGATCGCAAAGGATCCCGGAATCCCGATCCGCCCGGAAACGCCGCGCGGTCTCGTCCATGTCCTCCGTGTCGATCCAGGCCGCATCGAACCGGCCGTTCAAGTTGTGCTCCCCCAGGAGATCCCACTGACTTTCCACCGGCACAGCCCGTGACATGTCCACCAGCTCACTCCTTCGACGTTGTTCAAAGCCGGAGTGGAGGCGATCCTGCAATCACCTCCACCCCATAGGCGCCCTAACCAGGCCGTCGCGGCCCTCCAGGCCGGCACCGGTCGCCGGCCGGCCGAGCCGTTCCGGGCTCTGGACTAGCTCACGATCTTGACCCAGAACTGGCTGTCGGGCACGACACGGTAATCGGCATAGAACATGGCGAGAGCTTCCCCGTGCGCGTCGTTGTGGGCGTAACTGACTGCCTTGATGGAGTAGTTCCCATCCTGCATGCCGGCCCCCTGCTTGGTCGATGCGAACGGATACTCATCGCATGCCACGTCCTTTTTGTTCGGAACCCCGCCGACCACCTTGTCCGGGGGTTGGTACGTCTCCTCGAAGTAGTACTTGCAGTAGTTCACCGAGAAGAGATCCCACACCTTCGGGTTATCGATGTCCGGCCAACGTCGCTGAATAGAAGTATCCTTGTCCGTGATGACCTGCAGGCCTTCGAACTGAGCCCGGTTGACGTTCGCCGCCGCCTGGTTGACCTTGATCAGCGGCCTGCTGTAGATACATTCGAGTCAACATGCCCTCAATTGCATGCGGTCCATTCGGGCGGCACATCACTTGTTCGTACCGAAGAGCACTCTCGCCAGACATTCGCGTATCGGGGGCTACCCGACGGCACAGATGTTCATCCGGCTCTGACAGAGAAGGAGAGCCGACGGACCGGCCGTCGACTCCCCTCGGGGGTGATTACCACCACCACCCGCCGCCGCAGCCGCCACCGCAGCCGCCGCCGCAGCCGCCGCCCCACCAGCGACGTCGGCCCCACCAGCGTCTGCGGCCCCAGCCCCAGCCGCCCCAGTTGTTGTTCCAGCCATTCCGGGCATGGAAGCCGACACGTACCATGATTCCCCCTCATGAGCAGCTCCCCTAGCGGGAGCGCCTACATGCGGCCAAATCAGACATTAATCCGCAAACCCCAGCACATCATTAGACGTGTTGAGTATTGATGAGACTTTGGGGTGGAGTTCGCGCTACCCGCATCTGTTCAAGCCGACGCATCGAACGTGTCCACAGCGCGTAAAGAACGTTCTCGCACTCTCGGCCGGGGCTCCTGACCGCGCTGCGGCTCCACCCGGTCGGGCTGCTCCGATGGCTGCGACAGTGCCGCCGTACAGCCTTCTCCCCGCACAGGCACCAGCCGCCCGCGTCCGCTCCCCCGGCACATCGCCGCCACGAGGAGGCCCGCGAGCAGTTCTGCCCCGAATTCCGGGAGGCCATCCGCCGCGTCAGCGGGACGTGAGGCTTCGCCGTACCGGCCGAAGACGCCTTTCCGTACGAGATCGGACCGCACGCAACGCTCGACGTCCGCTCCCCGGAAACGGCCGCGCAGAAGATCGCCGCCAACCTGACCACCCTCGGCGCGAACTGCTTCGACTCGGAGTACGGCATCGGCGGCCTGTCCAACGGCTCCCTGACGGCGATCGAGCTGTAGGGCACGCAGGGCAGCTCACCACGGTGCTCACCGTGTCACACACGTGCAGGCAGGTCAGGAGGGGGACGCCGATGGGGTGTTGGCGTCCTGCGGTTGCCTCTGGCCGCCTCCGGACGGCCCTCCGGGGCCGGGGAGCTGACCTCCGGGGGCGGCCGGCGGGCCTCCGGGGGCGGGGAGCGGCACGAAGTCCTTGCTGCGGATGAGCGCGAAGGCCAGGATGCCGCCGATGACGGCCACCATGCCGCTGGCGAGCAGCAGGCCGTTGAGGGACGACGCGAAGCCTGCCCCCACCGCGTCCCAGAGCCGGCCGCGGACCTGCGGTGCAGCGGAGCCGATCACCTGGCCGGGATCGCCGCGGTGCAGCGCGTCCGCGAGCCGGTCGGTGTAGCCGCGCAGGTCAGGGGCGGAGCCGAGCCGGTCCTTCAGGCCGGAGTGCAGCGACGACGAGAACATCGAGCCGTACAGGGCGATGCCGACGGCGATGCCGACCTGCCGGAAGGTCTGGTTCACGCCGGAGGCCATGCCGGAGCGGTGGACCGGCACGACGCCCACCGCGGTGGAAGCCAGCGGCGGGTTGACCATGCCGCTGCCGATGCCCGCGACGACGAATCCTGGGACGAGGTGTGTCCAGTCCGATCCGGCGTCCAGTCCCATCATCAGCAGCAGGCCGGCGCCGACCAGGACGAGGCCCGGACCGATGAGCCATCTGACCGGGACCTGGCTCGACAGCCGGCCCGCCACCGTCGCGGCGACGGTCGAGCAGGCCGAGACGACGAGCAGCCGGGCGCCGGCGCCCAGGGCGCTGTAGCCGAGCTGGTTCTGGAGGTAGAGCACGAGGTAGAGGAACATCGCGAACAGCGAGGCGTTCATGGCGAACGCGGCGATCGAGCCGCCCAGGAACGTCGGGGTCCGCAGCAGCGACAGGTCGAACATCGGCTCGGACACCTTCGCCTCGACCACGAGGAACGCGGCCAGGAACACCGCCGCCAGGACGAAGCAGATCACGACCCCGCGGTCGCTCCACGCCGTGTCGCTCGCCCTGATCAGCGCGTACACGAGGTTGAAGAGCCCGGCCGTCAGCGTGCCGGCTCCCGGCCAGTCGACCCGGGAGGCATGCGGCGAGCGCGACTCGTCCACCCGGCGTGCGGCGATGGCGATCGCGGCGACGCCTATCGGCAGGTTGACCAGGAAGATGCCGCGCCAGCTGATCCCGGTGGTGATCGCGCCCCCGAGGATCGGGCCGAGGGCGGTGGCCACGCCGGCGACGGCGCCCCACACGCCGAAGGCGATGCCGCGTTCGCGGCCCTGGAACGTGGCGGCGATCAGCGCCAGCGACGTCGCGAACATGACGGCGCCACCGGTCCCCTGGACCGCCCGGGAGGCGATCAGCATCAGCGGGTCCTGCGCGACGCCGCACAGCAGCGAGCCGGCCGTGAAGATCCCCAGGCCGATGAGGAACAGCCGCCGCCTGCCGAACCGGTCGGCGAGGGATCCCGAGGTGAGCAGGAGCGCCGCGAGGGTCAGCGCGTATGCGTCGGTCACCCACTGCAGGTCGCTGAAGCTCGCGCCTAACGCGTGCTGCATGTCCGGAAGCGCGACCGTGACGATCGTGATGTCGAGCAACAGCATGAACGTCGCAGCGCACGCCACTACCAGCGTGAACCACTTGCGGGCCATGGTCCAGATCCTCCTTGCTGCGCGGCTCATCGCGCTGGGAATGAAGGGAACAGATCCTAGGACTCTAGGATGCTAGCATTCTTGCCATGGCCACCGAGGAGGTAAAGCAGTTCAACGTCTATCTGCCGCTGACTCTCATCAGACAGGTGAAGCACCACGCCATCGAGGCCGAGATGTCGCTCTCGGCCCTCGTAGCCGAGGCGTTGCGCACCTATTTGGCGGCCCACGAGGACGGGCCACCCTCAGGAAAGGAGACATGACATGGCCACCGAAGGCATTGAAGGCGTGTACCTGGAGACCCACAACTGGGGGAAGGCCGCCAAGTTCCTGCAGGCGCTGGGCTTCGACGTGGAGTTCGCGACCGACCACGGTTCGGGCATGTTCCGGCGCGGCGATGGTCCCTATCTCCTCCTCGCCGAAGTCCCCGAGGACAAGCGGCCCGACACCCAGGTCGTGCTGCGGGTCACGGACGCCGAGGCGTTCCCGGCCGACCCGTCCCTCGACGTGGTCTCGCCGTTCGAGGAGACCCACTACGGGACCAGGCGGCTGACGCTGCGCGACCCCGACGGGCGCCTGTGGAGCGTCGAGGCGCCGGCGAAGGGCTGATGTCCGGTGGGCGGGTCCTGTTCGCCTGGACAGGACCCGCCCACCGCTCACAGTCTCACCGGAGCGAGCGAGTGCTGATCGAATCGAGCGGCCCCCATGTCGAATCGGGCCGCATGCCGCCGCCGGTAACGCACTAGCCGTGTGTGAACAGCGCAGACACATCGCCGCCGGTCCCGGTGCGGGCGCTTCTCGGACAAGGTGCGTCATGTGGCGGTGCCGGGGGCGCTATCTCCGGCGAGCCTCGAGCGCGTCCAGGATCAGGTCCAGGCCGTAGCCGAACTCGCTCGAGTGGTCGTAGCCCGGCCGCAGGGCGTGCTCGACGATCATCTCTGTGAGGTACGGGAACGTGCCCGCCGGCAGCTGCTCGAGGATGCCGCCCGCCACGTCCTCGACATCGTTCGGCGTCGTCACCGGCAGGTTCGCCTCCTGAAGGACGAACCCGCCGACGTAGCTGTCGATGAGCGAGACGGCGTGCGCGGCCATCGGCAGCGTGAACCCCGCCTCCCGCAGGACACCGAGGACCGCGTCGAGGTGGCGTAGCGTCGCCGGCCCCGGGTCGCGACGGGAGTCCATGAGGCCGAGAGCCCAGCTGTGCTGCGACAGGACCGCACGTGCGGAGGAAGCGCGCGCACGGATCGCGTCGCGCCAGTCGTCGCACTCGACGCCGGGTAGCTCGATCGCCGCGAACACCATGTCAACCACGCCGTCGAGGATCGCGTCCTTGTTCGGTACGTGGTGGTAGAGCGACATCGCCTCCACGCCCAGTTCCTGCGCCACCCGTCGCATCGTGATCGCCTCCACGCCGCCGCGGTCCGCGACCCTGATCGCGGCTTCCAGCACGAGGGCTCTGCTGAGCGGTTGTGGCGGTGGCACGACGGCTCCGGAGTGTGGGCGATTGACAGCCTTACGAGCGTAAGCCAACCTTACATGCGTAAGTGACCTTACTGATGTAAGTCCACGCGGGCCGCATCAGCCGGGGGACGCGGCGAACGTCTGCGCCGCGACGCGCCCGGGCGAGAGAAGGAGGTCCCGATGCCGATGCCGCAGTGGTGGGGGCACGTGAACAAGAGGGTGTTCAATCCTCGCGCGATCGCGGGCGGGAGGTGGCCGGTGCTGGTTCACGTCGGCCGCGTTTCCGGCGCGACATACCGCACGCCGCTCGATGCGCACCCTGTCGACGGCGGCTACCTGTTCGTCCTGGTGTACGGATCGCGTTCGGACTGGGTGCGGAACGTCCTGGCAGCCGACGGCGCGCGGCTCCGGGTCGACGGGAGGGAGGTGGAACTCACCGCTCCCCGCCTGGTCGGGGAAGACGAGGCGTTCCAGGCCCTCCCCGATGAGGTGGCACGCCCGCCCAGGCTGCTCCGCATCACCGAGTTCCTCCGGATGGACCTGGTCGCGGGCTGACGGGCGACCGTCACGATCCACTCACCGAGGACGGCGTCGACGCCGAGCAGCGTGTCACCACGGCGGCCGGCGCGGCGCGCACTGGATGCCGGTCGCGCGGACGGCGCGGCACACGTCGGCCACCGGGCCGAGCGGACAGCGGGATGCGCGGACAGCGGAATGCGGGAGGCAGCGGTTCCGGGCCCACAGCCACGACGCCCCCAGGGCACCCGCCCCGGGGGCCGCGCTCACCGACCCGGCTGCCCGGCCTCCTCCTCGACCGAGGGCGCCTGGCTGGGTTCGGGGGTCTGGCCGGCCGTACGGCCCAGGCCGAGGAGGGCGGCGGAGGCGAGGACCACGAGGCAGACCACGAGCAGGAGCACCCGGTAGTCGACGGCCGCGATCAGTCCGGCGCCGACGGCGATGGAGGCGACCTGGGGCACGGTGACCCCGAACTCGAAGGCGGCGAAGACCCGGCCGCGCAGGTCCTCGGGGGTGCGGCGTTGCAGCGAGGTGGTCGCGCCGATGACGATCCAGGGCGCGGCGACGCCGAGCACCAGCATGCCGGCCAGGACCACGGCGTCGAGCGGCGCGGTCATCATGAGGCTGCTCGCGCCCACCATGACCAGCGCGATGATCACGAGGGCCCGCTCGCTGGTGCGCCTGATCACCTCGCCGGCCAGCGAGCCACCGACGATGGTGCCCACCGCCTGCACGGCGCCCAGGACGGCCAGGAAGGTGGGCTCATGGGACAGCCCCTCGGTGACGACGGCGAAGCCGATGGACTCGAAGAACCCGATGACGAGCATGGTGAGCGCGCAGGCCACGATGAGGCGGCGCAGCCCGGCGTTGTCGCGCAGGAAGCCCAGGCCGGCGCCGGTCTCGGCGAGCCAGCGCTCCCCGGAGCGGACGGGCGCGGGCTCGGCGACCCGGATGAGCAGGACGGCCAGCGCGGCCAGGGTGAAGACGGCGGCGTCGATCACCACGACGACGGAGGCGCCGTGCCAGGCGAACAGGCCGGCGCCGATGATCGGGGCGAAGATTCTGAGCAGTCCGCGCATCGCCTGGACCACGCCGTTGGCGTCGCCCAGCTGCTCCTGGGGGACGACCGTGGGCAGGAAGGCGTTCTGGGCCGGGCCGGTGACGCTGCCGAGCGCGCCGTAGAGGAACATGATCACGTAGACCAGCCAGACGTCGCCGCTGTCGCGTACCAGCAGCAGCAGGAGCACGACGGCCGCCGAGGACAGGTAGGAGGCGGCCAGCAGGGGCCGGCGACGGAAGCGGTCGACGAGTAAGCCGGACAGGGGCAGCACCAGGCTGCCGCCGGCGAAGGAGAACATCACCAGTCCGGCGGCGGCGGTGCTGCCGGTGAGCGTTTTCACCCAGATGGCCATCGCGAGGAACAGCGCGAAGTCGCCGAAATTCGAGAGCACGTCTCCGAGAATGTAGAAGCGCATCTGGGGAATCCGGAGCAGTTGCGCCATTTCCAGCTCACTTCCTGCGCGACGGCGGATACGGGGTCAAGCTAGCACCGCCCCCGCCGGACGCTGCCGAACGTGGCGCGAACTTGCCACCTTGCCGCCCGTTTCCCTCCGCCGCGGCGGCGCCGGGCTAACTTCCGGATCAGCACGCGGAGTTTCGTGGAAAAGCCCTTCTCTTAATTGACGGGATCCACATGGATAATCCGATATTCGAGGCCGCCGAGCGACTCGCGGGTAAATTCGGTATGCCGCCCGGCGCGGTGCTCGCGGCGGGCGCGCTGGTGGTGCTGGCCGCGCACGCGGGCGCGGAGCAGGTGCACGGTGAGGTCTGCGGGCACGAGGTGCGGCTGCCCTGGCGGGCGAGGCTGAGCGAGATCGTCGCAGCGGTCGCCGCCCTGCCCGAGGCCACCAGCGTCGCCGTGGGCGGCCGGAGCATCGTGTTCGACCTCGGCGACCGGGAGGTCGTCGCCGAGCCGCTGCTGCGCGCCCGGCTGGCGGCGGCGCTGGCCGCCGATCCGGACCGGCCCGCCGGCCGGGCCTGGCTCTGGAGCGATGAGGACGCCCGGATTGTCGCGGGCGCGCACGCCGAGCGCGACTGGGACACCGTACGGACCGTGGCGTCGATGATCAGGGACCACATGGTCGACGACCCCGACGCCGTGGCCGTCGACGACGGCACCACGGCCGTCACCTACCGGCGGCTCGGCGAGCTGACCGCCGCGCTCGCCACCAGCTTCGGGCAGGCCGGCGTGGGACCGGGCGATCTGGTCGGCATCGGCCTGCCCCGGCGGATCGAGACCGTCGCCGCCCTGCTGGCCACCTGGTCGCTGGGCGCCGGCTTCCTGCCGCTCGACCTCAAGCACCCGCCGCTCCGGCTGAGCCAGCAGCTGGCCGCCGCCGGAGCGGGGCACGCGGTGCTCCCCGAGGGGGTGGAGCTGCCCGGCTGCACCGCCCTGCGCGCGACGGCCGAGCCGGCCGCGGGCGCCGTCCCCGACTTCCCCGTCGCCCTCGACGGGGTGGCCTACGCCCTGTCCACCTCCGGCTCGACGGGCACGCCCAAGGCGGTCGCCATCCCCCATGCGGCCCTGCGGCACAGCGTCGGCGCCATCGCCGCCATGATCGGAGCCGAGCGCCCGCACGTCACCTGCATGGCCACGCTGACCTTCGACATGTCCACGATGGAGATCTTCCTGCCGCTGGCCACCGGCGGACGGCTGCTGCTGGTCCACGAGGACCTGCAGCGGGATCCGGAACGGCTGGCCGCCTGGCTGCACGGCCGGCGGCTCGACCTGGTCCAGGCCACCCCGACGACCTGGCGGATGACCGTGCCGCACCTGACCGCCGGCAGCCTGGACGGCGTCGACGTGATCTGCGGCGGGGAGGCGCTCAGCGCCGATCTCGTGGCCGGTCTGCGGACGACGGGCGCGCGGGTGTGGAACGGCTACGGCCCGACCGAGACCACCATCTACACCGTCACGCACCTGGTGCCTGATCCGCCGCACGACCCCGTGCCGATCGGCCGCCCCCTGCCGGGCACCCGGGCCGCGGTGCTCGACCAGTGGGACCGGACGGCGCCCGTCGGCCTGATCGGGGAGCTCGTGCTGAGCGGCCCGCAGCTGGCGCTCGGCTACGTCGGCGACCCGGAGCGCACGGCGGCCGTCTTCCAGGAGCACCCGGAGCTGGGCCGGATCTACCGGACCGGCGACCTGTGCGCCTGGCGTCCCGACGGGACCCTGGCCTATCACGGCCGCATCGACCACCAGGTGAAGCTGCGCGGACAGCGGATCGAGCTGGAGGAGATCGAGGCGGTCGCCGAGCGCCATCCGCGGGTGGCCAGGGCCGCCGCGCTGGTGGTCGACCACGGCGCCAACGACCAGCGCCTGACCCTGTACGCGCAGGCGGCGCGGCTGGGGACGGCCGAGCTGCGCGACCACCTGGCGCAGTGGCTGCCACGGGCGCTCATGCCGCAGCGCATCGCGATCGTGCCCAGCCTTCCCCTGACCGGCAGCCAGAAGATCGACAGGCATGCGCTCCAGTCGCACGCCGAGACCCTCGTGGAGACGTGATGAAAGTCCTGGGTATCAGCGGCCTGCACCATTCCGAGGAATTCAAGCGGCGCGAGCTTCCCGGCCTGTCCGAACGCGAGTACCGGATCAGCCAGGGCCGCGACTCGGCCGCCGCCCTGGTGGTGGACGGCCGGGTCGTGGCGGCCTCGGCCGAGGAGCGTTTCACCGGCGAGAAGGGCACCGGCCGCTTCCCCGCCAACGCCATCCGCGACTGCCTGGACCGGGCCGGGCTCGGCCTGGCAGACCTCGACCTGATCGGCCACGGCTTCGCCCACGAGCCCTCCGAGCTGGAGGCCGGGGAGGACTACCTGGCCCGGCGCTACCGGGAGGTCTACGACCCCGAGCGGCAGCTGGACTGGTTCGCCGAGCACTTCCCCGGCCAGGAGGTCCGCTCGCGCTTCGTCCCCGTTCCGCACCATCTGGCGCACGCGGCCAGCGCCTACTACGCCAGCGGCTTCGACGACTGCCTGGTGCTGGTGGCCGACGGCCGGGGCGAGACCGAGAGCCTGACCGTGCTCGCCGGCACCGGCGGCAAGCTCGACGTGCTGCACTCCGTGCCCGCGATGCACTCCCTCGGCACGCTCTACGGGGTCTTCACCCTCTACCTGGGCTTCGAGATGGCCCTGGACGAGTACAAGATGATGGGCCTGGCCTCCTACGGCGACCGCACCCGCTACGAGCGTGAGCTGCGGCAGCTGGTGCACCTGCGGCCCGCGCCGGAGTTCAGCGTCCCGCTGCTGGCCCGCGACGGCGACCTGCTCCAGCGGGAGACGCACCGGGGCGTCCTGGCCGTGCTGGAGGAGATCTTCGGACCGGCGCGGCAGCCGGGCGGCCCGATCGAGCAGCGGCACATGGACATCGCCGCGGCCGTCCAGGCGGCGCTGGAGCGGTGCCTGCTGCACGTGTTGCGGCACTACCGTCACCAGACGGGACTGCGCGACCTGTGCTACGCGGGCGGGGTCGCGCTCAACTGCACCGCCAACGGCCTCATCCTGCGCAGCCGGCTGTTCGACAGGGTCTTCGTGCCGCCCGGCGCCGGCGACGACGGCACCGCCGTGGGCGCCGCGCTCCACCTGCACGCCGACCACAAGCCGGAGACCCCGATCACGCCGCTGCTCATGCCGTACTGGGGCAGCTCCTTCGACGCCGACCGGATCGCCGAGCACCTGGCCACCAGGACCGACTGCCGCCACCGCCGCGTCACCGACGAGGAGGAGCTGCTCGCCGAGACCGCCGCCGCGCTGGACCGGGGCGAGGTGATCGCCTGGTTCCAGGACGGCATGGAGTTCGGCCCCCGCGCCCTGGGCTGCCGCAGCATCCTGGCCGACCCCCGCGAAGCCCGGATGCGCGACCACATCAACAACCTGATCAAGAAGCGTGAGGACTTCCGGCCCTTCGCCCCCGTCGTCGCCGAGGAGGCGGCGGCCGACCTGTTCGAGATCAGGCGGGGCCGCGAGCGCCAGTACGCGCACATGCTGTTCACCACCCGCACCCGCCCCGAGCACCGCGAGCGCCTGGGCGCGGTCACGCACATCGACGGCACCGCCCGGGTCCAGGCGGTCAGCAGGGACGGCAACCCGCGCCTGTGGTCGCTGCTGAACGTCTTCGCCGCGCGCACCGGCCTGCCGGTGCTGCTCAACACCTCCTTCAACCTGCGCGGCCAGCCGATCGTCCGCACCCCGCGCGAGGCGGTCGACACCTTCCTGCGCGGCGGCCTGGACCGCCTGGTCATCGGCGACCACGTGGTGCTGCCGGGAGGCGCGTCGTGAGTCTCTCGACCACGCTGCCCGCCGACCTGGCGGCGACCGTCCGGCCCACCTACGCGCGCGGGTCGCTGACCCGCCCGCTCTCCCGTCCGTACGGCGGCGCCGTGCTGGCCGCCGCCGTCCTGGCGTTGATCGCCGAGGCCGGAACCGAGCAGGTGACGGTGGCGGCGGTGGACGGGAGCGGGCTGGTGACGCTGCGCGCGGCCGTCGGGGAGCGCACCACGCTGGCCGAGCTGCTGGCGCCCGAGCGGGACCCGGCCGACCCGCAGGCCCGGGTGCTGGTGGCGGCCGACGCCGACCGGGCCGAGGTGGACCGGCTGGCGCTGGGCCTGCGCGACTGCGACTGCCTCTTCCTGCTGGCCGGCGATGCCGGCGACCGGCGGCTGGAGTGCGACTACGACGCCGACCGGTACACCGCGGCCACCATGGCCTGGCACCTGGACCGGCTGGAGTCGATCCTGGAGTCGCTGGACGACGATCCCGGCACCCCGCTGGCCGAGGTCGTGATCGCCCCGGACGCCCTGCCGATCGCGGCCGACTGGCACGAGGACGCCTACGTCGCCCCGCGTACCCCCACCGAGGAGGCGCTGGCCGCCATCTGGGCCGAGGTCCTGGAGGTGCCCAGGGTCGGCGCGGAGGACGACTTCTTCGCGATGGGCGGCCACTCCATCCTCGCCGCCCGGGCGCTGACCAGGATCCGCGCCGCCTTCGACGTCGAGGTGCACTTCGACGAGCTGTTCGCGGCCCCGACCCTGGCCAGGTGCGCCGAGGTGGTCGACGCGGCCGCCGTGCGCGGCCCGGTGCGCGGCCCGGTGCGCCCGCTGGTCAAGGCGCCCGACGGGCACGCCGTGGTCTCGCTGGAGCAGGAGCGGCTGTGGTTCCTGGAGCAGTGGCGGCCGGGCACGGCGCTCCACAACGTGCCGCTGGTGCTGGAGCTGACCGGCCCGGCCGACGCCGGTGAGCTGCGGCAGGCGCTCCAGCGGGTCGTCGACCGCCATCCGGCCCTGCGCACCGCCTTCGTCACCGTCGACGGCCAGCCGCGGCCGGTGACCCGGGCGGCGGCCGTCCCCTGGCGGCACGAGCGTGCCGCGGACGGGGCGGCGGCGTGGGAGGCCGTCCGCGGCCACCTCAGGGAGCCCTTCGACCTGGGCGTGCCGCCCCTGGTCCGGGCCGGGCTGGTGAGCCATGCCCACGACCGGCACCTGCTGTGGATCTGCGTGCACCACCTGGCCGTCGACGGCTGGTCGCTGGACCACCTGCTCGACGACCTCACCACCGCCTGCCGTGGCCGCGCCCTGCCGCCGCCCGACGAGCTCGGCTACGCCGACTACGCCGCCTGGCAGCGCAGCAGGCCCGTGGACGAGGGGCTGGCCTGGTGGCGTGAGCACCTGGACGGCCTGCCGCCGCTGCTGGAGCTCCCCTCGGACCACCGCCGCCCGGCCGTGCAGAGCTTCGGCGGCGGCACCCGGCGCCACGTCGTGCCGCCGGAGCTGGCCCGCGCCCTGACCGATTTCGCCCGGGCGCGCTCGGCCACCGTCTTCGACGTGGCGCTGACGGTCTTCGCGCTGGTCCTGCGCCGATGGACGGGCCGCAGCGACCTGCCGATCGCCACACCGGTGGCCGCCCGGCCGCTGCCCGAGCTGGAACCGCTCGTCGGCTTCTTCGTCAACACCCTGGTGGTGCGGGCCGACGTGTCCGGCGAGCCGAGCTTCGGCGAGCTGGTCGACCGGGTACGGCGCGGCGTCGCGGGCGCGCTCAGCCACCAGGACGTGCCCTTCGCGCTGCTGGTGGAGGCGCTCCAGCCGGAGCGGGCGCTCACCCACGCGCCGCTGGTGCAGGTCGCCTTCGCGCACTACCGGCCCTCGCGCCATTCCTGGGCCCTGACCGACGGGCTGACGGCCACGATGCGGCTGGCGGACACCGGGACCGCCAAGTTCGACCTCACCTTCACCGTGCACGACGCGCCGGGCGAGATGGCCGTGGAGGTGGAGTACGCGACCGACCTGTTCGAGGCGGACACCGCCGACCGGCTGGCCGAGCAGTGGCAGACCCTGCTGCGGCGCCTGCTGGCGGCGCCGGGACGGCCGGTCTCCCGCGTCAGCGCGCTGCCCGAACGCCAGCGGAGGCGGCTGGCCGGCTGGTCCGCCGGGTCCGGCGGGTCCGGCTCTGTGGCCGGCCCGGAGCCGGTGTCCGTCCCTGAGCTGGTCGCCCGGCAGGTGGCCGGCCGCCCGGACGCGGTCGCGGTGAGCGACGGGGCCGTCCGGCTCACCTACGCCGAGCTGTGGGCGCGGTCCGGCGCGCTGGCCGCGCGGCTCGGGCCGCGCAGGGGCGAGCCGGTGGGGCTGGCCTGCCGTCGCGGCGCCGACCTGGTCGTCGCCATGCTGGCCATCCTGCGGGCCGGGGCCGCCTACGTGCCGCTCGACCCCGCCTACCCGGCCGCCCGGCTGTCGTTCATGCTGGAGGACAGCGGCGCGCGGCTGGTGGTGGGGCATCGCGACCTGCTCGCCGGGCTGCCGCTGGCCGGACGCGCCGGCCTGGCCGTGGACGGGCCGGGCGCCGAGATCGGGGCCGCTCCTCAGGTGGAGGTCGGCCCCGAGGACGCCGCCTACGTGATCTACACCTCGGGCTCGACCGGACGGCCGAAGGGCGTGGTGATCCCGCACCGGGGCATCATCCGCCTGGTCCGGGAGACCGACTACGTCGCCCTCGACGGCACGACGGTCATCGCCCAGGTCTCCAACGCCTCCTTCGACGCCATCACCTTCGAGGTCTGGGGCGCGCTGACCAACGGCGGCCGCGTGGCGGTGACGCCACCGGAGACCGTGCTGTCCCCGGTCGCGCTCGCCGCGCTGCTGCGCGCCGAGCGGGTCACCACCGCCTTCCTCACCACGTCCCTGTTCAACGCCACCACCAGCGAGGTCCCCGACGCCTTCGCCACGGTCGAGCAGCTCTACGTCGGCGGCGAGGCGCTGGACGTGGCCAGGATCGGGGAGGTGCTGCGCGGCGGGCTCGGGCCGAAGAGCCTGCACAACGCCTACGGGCCGACCGAGGTGACCACCTTCTCCACCTGCCGGCGGCTCACCGAGCCGCCCACCGTCCGCGGGCCCATCGGCAGGCCCATCGCCAACACCACCGCCTGGGTCGTCGACCTCGACACGGGCGACCTGGCCGCCGCCGGCGTGCCGGGCGAGCTGTGGCTCGGCGGCCCCGGCGTGGCCTGGGGCTACTGGGACCGGCCGGGGCGGACCGCGTCCTCGTTCGTGGCCGACCCCTTCTCCGGTACGGCGGGCGCGCGCCTCTACCGCACCGGGGACCTGGCCCGCTGGAACGGGGACGGCACCCTGGAGTTCCTCGGCCGCGTCGACCGGCAGCTGAAGATCCGCGGTTTCCGGGTCGAGCCCGGCGAGGTCGAGCTGGCCATGTCGGCGCTGCCCGGCGTGCGCGGCTGCGCCGTCGTCGCGCTGGAGCCGGAGTCCGGGCCGGTGGAGCTGGCCGGCTACGTCCAGCCCGGCCCGGGGGTCACCCTGGCAGGGCTGCGCGAGGGACTGGCGCGGGAGCTGCCCGAGCACCTGATCCCCGCCCACCTGATCCTCGTGGACCGGCTGCCCCTCACCCCCAACGGGAAGGTCGACCTGTCCGCCCTGCCCGCGCCCGAGCGGCAACGGGCCGAGGCGGCCGCGGTGGCACCGGACGGGCCGGTGGAGGAGCTGCTGGCCGCGATCTGGGCCGAGGTGCTCGGCGTGGAACGGCTCGGCGCCACCGACGACTTCTTCGATCTGGGCGGCCACTCCCTGCACGCCGTCAAGGTCACCACACGGATCGAGCGCGCCCTGCGCACGACGCTCTCGGTCCGCGACCTGTTCCGGCACAAGACGGTCCGGCGCCTGGCCGCCGCGCTGCGCAGCGCGGACGGCGACCGGCTGGACCGCGTGGCGGCCATCGTCCTCCAGGTCCGGCAAGCCCGCGTGGTTGCGGAGAAAGAGAACGCAGATGCACATTGACCGCGCAGAAGAGCTGCTCATCAGCAGGCTGCTGGCCGAGGCGGGCCTCGACGACCTGCCCAGACCGGTCGCGATCCCGCGCCGCGAGCCCGGATCCGACCCGCTGTCGCACGGCCAGGAGCGGCTGTGGTTCCTGGACCAGTGGCGGCCGGGCATCCCGCTCTACAACGTCCCCGTGCTGCTGGAACTCACCGGTCCGGCCGACGCCGCCGGGCTGCGGCGAGCCGTACAGGGCCTGGCCGACCGGCACCCGGCCCTGCGCACCGCCTTCACCGCCACCGACGGCAGGCCGCGCACCCACCTGCACGAGGCCGCCGTGCCCTGGAGCCAGGAGCGCGCCGCCACCTGGGAGGAGGCGCGGCGGCTGGCCGACCGCCGGCTCCGGGAGCCCTTCGACCTGTCCGCCGCTCCCCTCGTGCGCGCCGGGCTGATCACCCACACCGCCGAGCACCACCTGCTGTGGATCTCCTTCCACCACATCGCCGTGGACGGCTGGTCGCTCGGGCTGCTGCTGGAGGAGCTGGCAGGCGACGAGCCCGCGCCGCCGGTCATCGACTACGCCGACTACGCGGCCTGGCAGCGCGGCCTGCCCCTGGACGAGGGGCTGGCCTGGTGGCGCGAGTACCTCGCGGACCTGCCGCCGCTGCTCGAGCTGCCCATCGACCGGCGGCGGCCGGCCGTCCAGGAGTTCGACGGCGCCACCAAGTACTTCACCCTGCCGATGGCCGAGCAGGTGCGCGAGCTGGCCCACGCCAGGGGCGCCACCGTCTTCGAGGTGCTCTTCGCCGCCTTCGCCCTGCTCCTGGGCCGGTGGAGCGGCCGTACGGACCTGGTGCTCGGCACGCCCGTGGCCGGTCGCCCGGCGCCGGAGCTGGAGGAGCTCGTCGGCTTCTTCGCCAACACCCTCATCGTCCGGGCCGACCTGGCGGGAGACCCGACCTTCACCGAGCTGCTGGCCCGGGTGCGGGAGTCGTCGGCGCCGGCCCAGTCACACCAGGAGACCCCGTTCGCCGCGCTGGTCGACGCGCTCCAGCCCGAGCGTGACCTGTCGCACCCGCCGCTGGTGCAGGTGCTGTTCGGCCTCCACCGGCAGGAGCGGCGGCGCTGGCGGCTGGGCGAGGCGGAGGCGGAGCTGCTGCCCGCCGACACCGGGACGGCCAAGTTCGACCTCACCGTCACCGTGGTGGACTGCGAGGGCGAGCTGCGCGTGGAACTGGAGTACGCCACCAGCCTGTTCGACGCCGCCACCGCCGACCGGCTGGCCGAGCAGTGGCAGACGCTGCTGGACGGCCTGCTGGCCGCGCCCGACCGGCCCGTCTCCCAGGTCAGTTCGCTCCCCGAGCACGAGCGGCGGCTGCTGGCGAGCTGGTCGGGGCCGGGCGAGCGCATCGCCCCCACCACCTCGTTGCCCCGCCTGGTGGCCGAGCAGGTGCGCGCCCGTCCGGACGCCGTCGCCCTCACCGACGGCGCCACCAGCCTCACCTACGCCGAGCTGTGGGAACGCTCCGGCGCGCTGGCCGGCCGCCTCGGCACCGAGCCGGGCGAGCTGGTCGGGCTGGCCTGCCGCCGCAGCGCCGACCTGGTCGTCGGCATGCTCGCCATCCTCCGCACCGGGGCCGCCTACGTGCCGCTCGACCCGGCCTATCCCGCCTCCCGCCTGGCCTTCATGCTGGAGGACGCCGGGCTGCGGGTGGTCGTCACCCAGCGCGGGGTGGAGCTGCCGTCAGGCGGCTACCGGAAGGTCCTGGTGGACTCCCCCGCCACCCTGCCTGCCGCTGAGCCTGCCGCTGGGCCCTTCACCGACGCGGGGACCGGCCCGGACGACCTGGCCTATCTGATCTACACCTCGGGTTCCACCGGCACGCCCAAGGCCGTGATGGCCACCCACCACAACGTGATCCGGCTGCTGTCGGGCACCCGGCGCTGGTACGGCTTCCGCCCCGACGACGTGTGGACGCTGCTGCACTCCAGCTCCTTCGACGTCTCCGTCTGGGAGGTCTGGAACGCCCTGACCACCGGCGGCCGCCTGGTCGTGGTCAGTCACTGGGAGAGCCGCGAGCCGGAGGCCTACTACGACCTGGTCGCCCGCGAGCGGGTGACCGTGCTGAACGCCACCCCGGCCGTCTTCCGCCAGTTCGTCGCCGTGGACGAGCGGCGGGGCGCCGACCTGGCCCTGCGCCTGGTGATCTTCGCCGGGGACGCGCTCGACCGCGACTCGGTGCTGCGCTGGTGGGAGCGGCACGGCGAGGACTCGCCGCAGCTGGTCAACATGTACGGGATCACCGAGACCACCGTGCACAGCACCTACGCCCCGCTGACCCGCGAGCTGCTGGCCGAGCGGCCGAGCCCGATCGGCGTCCCGCTGCCCGACCTCGGCATCCACATCCTGGACCCGGACGGGCAGCCGGTGGCGGCCGGCGTGATCGGCGAGCTGTACGTCAGCGGCGACGGCGTGACGCGCGGCTACTGGAACCGGCCGGACCTGACCGCCCAGCGTTTCGTGCCCGACCCCTTCTCGGGACGGCCGGGCGCCCGGCTCTACCGCAGCGGCGACCTGGCCAGCTGGAAGCCCGACGGCACGCTGGAGTTCCACGGCCGTATCGACCACCAGCTGAAGATCCGCGGCTTCCGCATCGAGCCGGGCGAGGTCGAGGCGGCCGTCGTCGAGCATCCCCACGTGGCCAAGTGCGTCATCGTCGCGCACGGCGCGCCGGAGCGGCGGCTGGTCGCCTACGTCGTGCCCAGGGGCGAGCTGACCGTCGAGGCGGTCCACGAGTTCCTGGAGCCGCGGCTGCCCGCGCACCTGATCCCCTCCGTGGTGATCATCCTGGACGAGCTGCCGCTCAGCGGCAACGGCAAGGTCGACAGGGCCGCGCTGCCGCCGCCCGGCGAGGACCGGCCGGCGCTGGGCCGGGACTACGTCGCCCCCAGGACCGAGACGGAACGGGAGCTGGCGGCCGTCTGGGCCGAGGTGCTGGAGCTGGAGCGGGTCGGCGTCACCGACAACTTCTTCCACCTGGGCGGGGACTCCATCCGCAGCGTGCAGGTGCTGGCGCTGGCCCGCGAGCGCGGGCTCGACTTCGAGCTGCAGCGGCTCTTCCAGCTGCCGACGGTGGCCCAGCTGGCCGCCGACATCGTGCCGGCGGCGCCGGTGGAGCGGGAGCGGGAGCCGTACGAGCTGGTCTCCGCCGCCGACCGGGCCCGGCTGCCCGAGGACGTGGTCGACGCCTACCCGATGGCCGCGCTCCAGGTCGGCATGGTCTTCCACATGGAGTCCGACGAGCGCATGCTCTACCAGAACGTCGACAGCTTCCACCTGCGGGCGCCGTGGGACGAGGAACTGTTCCGCGCCGCGACCGCCCAGGTGGTGCGGCGCCACGACATCCTGCGCACCTCCTTCCACCTGAGCGAGTACAGCGAGATGCTGCAGCTCGTCCACCGTGAGGCCGACCTGCCGATCGTCGTCACCGACCTGCGCGAGCTGCCGGCCGAGGAGCAGGCGCGTGTCATCGGCGAGCTGGTCGACCGCGAGCGCGAGCGGCCCTTCGACCTGTCCAGGCCGCCGCTGTGGCGCTTCTTCGTCCACCGGCGCACCGACGACACCTTCCAGTGGACGCTGGTGGAGCACCACGCGATCCTCGACGGCTGGAGCCTGCACTCCACGATCGCCGAGATCCTGGAACGCTACGTGGCCCTGCTCCAGGACCCGGCCGCCGCGGCCGCGGCGCGACCGGCCTCCACCTACCGCGACTTCATCGAGGCCGAGCGCCAGGCCCTGCGGTCGGCCGACGAGCGCGCCTGGTGGAGCGAGCGGCTGGCCGGCCTCGACCGGCTGGTGCTGCCCCGCTGGCCGCGCGACTGCGCGGTCGACGACGCGGGCCCCGCCTACGACGTCCAGGACTGGACCCTGCCCCAGGAGAGCAGCGACTTCTACGGCTGGCGGGAGACCAAGATCCCCGGCGACCTCTGCAGGGGCCTGGAGAAGGTGGCCGAACGGCTGGGCGTGCCGCTGAAGAGCGTGCTGCTGGCCGTACACGTGCGGGTGCTGGCCTATCTGGCCGGGACCGACGAGGTGGTCACCGGGATGGCCTTCAACGGCAGGCTGGAGGAGGCCGACGGCACCGAGTCCCGCGGCCTGTTCCTCAACTCGCTGCCGATCAGGGCGCGGGTCGGCGGGACGTGGGCGGAGCTGATCCGGCGCGTCTTCGAGGAGGAGAACGGCCTGCTGCCGCACCGCCGCTTCCCCATGTCGGAGATCCAACGCATGGCCGGCGGCGGCCCGCTGTACGAGACGCACTTCGTCTACAACCACTTCCACGTGCTGAAGGACGTGCTCGACGCGGGCGAGGTCGCCTTCGTCGACCCCAAGCTGGACGCCTTCACCACGGTGCGGGTCGAGCCGACCAACTACCCGTTCGTCTGCGGCTTCCTGCGCAACCCGCGCTCCGGCAACGGGCTGCTCATGGGGCTGGACTTCCACCGGGGCGAGTTCTCGCCCGAGCAGGTCCGGCGCGTCCGCGACCAGTACCTGACCGCGCTGCACCAGGTGGCCGCCGATCCGGACGCGCCCGTGGCCGCCGCGCCGCTGTCCTCGCCGGCCGAGCGCGCGCTCGTCGGCCGGTGGAACCGGACCGACCGGCCGGCGCCGCTGGCCGGCTCGATGGAGTCGCTGGTGGCCGAGCACGTCCTGCTGCGGCCCGAGCGCGTGGCCGTGGTCGACGGCGACGTGCGGCTGAGCTACGCCGAGCTGTGGCGGCGGGCCGGTTCCGTCGCCGCGGCCCTGCGGGAGGCGGGCGTGCGCGCGGGCGACCTGGTCGGGCTGTGCTGCGCCCGCTCGGCCGACCTGGTCTGCGCGATCGTCGGCATCCTGCGGGCGGGGGCGGCCTACGTGCCGCTCGACCCCGGGTATCCGGCCGAGCGGCTGGCGTTCATGCTGGAGGACACCGGCGCCGGCATCGTGCTCGGGCACCGCCACCTGCTGGCCGGGTTGCCGCTCGCCGAAGGCCAGGCGATGGCCGTGGAGGATCTCGGCACCCGCGACTTCCGCGACGGCGACCACGGCGGCGGGGACCGTGTCGCGACCGTCGTCTACACCTCCGGCTCCACCGGGCGGCCCAAGGGGGTGGCGGTGCCGCACCGCGGCGTCGTGCGCCTGGTGCGCGGCACCGACTACGTCCGGCTCGGCCCCGACAGCGTGGTGGCCCAGCTGTCGAACTCGTCCTTCGACCCGCTCATCTTCGAGGTCTGGGGCGCGCTGCTGAACGGCGGGCGGCTGGTGATCGCCGACAACGAGACGGTGCTGTCACCCGCCAGGCTGACGGCGCTGCTGCGGGCCGAGGGCGTGACCACGCTCGCCCTGGTGACCGCCCTGTTCAACTCGACGGTCGGCGAGGTGCCAGACGCCTTCGCCACCGTGGACCAGGTCTACATCGGCGGCGAGCGCATCAACCTGAGCAGCGTCCGCGAGGCCCGCCACTCCGGCCTGCACAACATCTACGGCCCGACCGAGGTGACCAGCATCTCCACCTGCAGACCGCTGGCGGAACTGCCGCTCACCAACGGGCAGATCGGGCCGCCCATCGCCAACACGCAGGCCTGGGTCGTGGACCAGGCGCTGCGTCCCGCTCCGGTCGGGGTTCCCGGCGAGCTGTGGCTGGGCGGCCCCGGCGTGGCCGTCGGCTACTGGCGGCGGCCCGGACTGACCGCCGACCGTTTCGTCGCCGATCCCTTCTCCGGGGTGCCGGGCTCGCGCCTGTACCGCACCGGCGACCTGGCCTGCTGGCGGCCCGACGGCACCCTGGACTTCCTCGGCCGCCGCGATCACCAGGTCAAGATCCGGGGCTTCCGGGTGGAGCTGGGCGAGATCGAGGAGACGCTGGCCGGGCACCCGTCGGTGGCCGCCTGCGTGGTGACCGCGCCCGGCGGCAGGCTGGCCGCCTACGTGCAGCCCGCCGCCGCGGTCAGCGCCGGCGAGCTGCTGGAGCACCTGGCGGGGCAGCTGCCCGAGCACATGGTGCCGGCCAGCTTGATGATCATGGATGAGCTGCCGCTCAACCCCAACGGCAAGATCGACCGGGCCGCGCTCCCGCTGCCCGGCTCCGGCCAGGCCGTCCCCGAGGCGGAGTACGTCGCGCCCCGCGACCCGGTGGAGGAGGCGCTGTCCGCGATCTGGCGCGAGGTGCTGGAGGTCGAACGGGCCGGGGCCGAGGACGACTTCTTCGCCCTGGGCGGGCACTCCCTGCACGCCGTGCAGATCGCCTTCCGCATCCGCACCACCTTCGGCGTCGACCTGGGCATCAAGCAGATCCTCGCGGAGCCCCGCATCTCCGCCCTGGCCAAGCGGGTCGCCGAGGAGCTGGAGCGGATGGTCGAGGCGCTCACCGACGACGAGCTCGAGCGGCTGCTGCCGTCCGAGTCATGAGAGGACCCGCACGCATGTCCGAGACCTTCGCCACGCGGATCGCGCAGCTGTCCCCCGAGCGCCGCAGGCTCCTCCTCGAACGGCTGGCGCGCGGGTCCGAGCCGCTGCGCGCGCCGCGTGACGGCACGCCGCTGCCGCTGTCGTTCGCCCAGGAGCGGCTGTGGTTCCTGTGGCGGATGGCCCCGGACAGCCCCGCCTACAACGCCCCGGCGGCGGTACGGCTCCGCGGCCCGCTGGAGGTGGATGCGCTCGCCGGGGCGCTGAGCGGGGTGGTGGCCAGGCACGAGGTGCTGCGCACCCGCTACGCCGCGGAGGGCGGGGCGCCCGCCCAGGTCGTGGACCCGCCCACGCCCGTCGAGCTGCCGGTGATCCACGCCGCGGAGGGCGAGCTGCGCGGACTGGTCGACCGTGAGTGCGCGCTGCCCTTCGACCTGGAGGACGGCCCGGTACTGCGCGCCCGGCTGTTCCGCCTGGCCGCCGACGACCATGTCCTGCTGCTGGTCATCCACCACATCGCCTGCGACGGCTGGTCCCTGCCCATCCTGTGGCGGGAGCTGGCCGCCCTCTACCAGGGCGAGTCCCTTCCCGACCTGGAGATCCAGTACGCCGACCACGCCCACCGCCAGCGGCACGCCGCCGCCCACGCCGACACCACCCAGGCAGGCACCGCCCAGGCAGGCACCGCCCAGGATGACGGCGGCACCGGCACCGGCCCTGACCGTGACACTGACGACGGCCTGGGCTACTGGACCGCCCAGCTGGCCGGCCTGGAGACGCTCGAACTGCCCGCCGACCGGCCCCGGCCGCAGGAGCCCGGGCACCAGGGCCACCACGTGCCGCTGCGCGTGCCGGAGGAGACGGCGCGCACGCTGCGCGCGCTGGCCCGCGACAGCGGCGCGACCGTCTTCATGGTGCTGCTGACCGCCGTCCAGGCGCTGCTGTCCCGCCTGACCGGCCAGCACGACATCGCCGTCGGCACCCCCACGGCCGGCCGCGACCGCCCCGACACCGCCCCGCTCATCGGCTTCTTCGTCAACACCCTCGTGCTGCGCGCCGGCACCGGCGACAACCCCACCTTCCGCGACCTGCTGCGCCGGAACCGGGCCACCGTGCTGGACGCCTTCGCCCACCAGCACACCCCCTTCGAGCGCGTCGTCGAGCGGCTCAACCCGGTGCGCGGTCCCGGCAGGAACCCGTTGTTCAACGTCATGTTCACCGGCGACAGCGACGCGGCCACCTCGAGGCTGGAGCTGGGCGGGCTCGCCGCGCAGCCGTACCCCTGCGACGCCGGCGGGGCGCTGTTCGACCTGACCTTCAGCCTGCACGACGGCTTCGCGGGTGCCCTGGAGTACGACGCCGGACTGTTCGACCTGGGCACCGTCGAGCGCATGGCCGACCAGCTGAACGGGCTGCTGCGCCAGGCGGCGGCCGACCCGGACCGGCCGATCGCCGACTACGACCTGGTCACCGACGCCGAGCGGCGGCAGCTGGCGCGCTGGAACGCGACCCGGCTCGCCCGCAACGCCAGGTCCAGCGTCGAGGAGCAGTTCGAGGCCTGCGCCGACGCGGCCCCCGGCGACCTGGCGCTGGTGTGCGGGGCCGAGCGGCTCACCTACGGCCAGGTGGAGCGGCGGGCCAACCGGCTGGCCCACCTGATCCGCGAGCTCGGCGCGGGAACCGAGGACGTGGTGGCGATCTGCGTGGGGCGCGGCCCGGACTCGGTGATCGCCCCGCTGGCCGCCCTGAAGGCGGGGGCGGCGTTCTTCCCCGTCGACGCCGACCAGCCGCCGGCGCGGCTGGCCGCGATGCTGGCCGGTACGGCACCGGCGGTCGTGCTGGCGGACCCGGGTTTCGCCGGGGAGATCCCCGACGGCCCCTGGCGGGTGGCCGACATCGGCGGCGACCTCGGCGCGCTGCCCGACCACCGGCCCGCACGCGACGTCCCAGGCTCCGCCCTGGCCTACGTCATCCACACCTCCGGCTCCACCGGCACGCCCAAGGGCGTCATGGTCACCAGGGGCGGTTTGGCCAACCTGCGCGCCGACTGGGCCGCGCGCAGGTACCGCGCCCGCAGGTGGCTGACCGTGGCCAGCCCCTCCTTCGACGTCTTCCTCGGCGACGTGGTGCGCAGCCTGACGTTCGGCGGGAGCCTGGTGATCGCGCCGCGCACCCTGGCTCTGGCTCCCGGCGAGCTGGCCGACGCGCTCGTGGCCGAGCGGATCGACGCCTTCGACAGCATTCCGGCCGTGCTGCACGCGCTGGCCCAGCACGTGGCCGGCAGCGGACGGCGGCTGCCTGACCTGCGCCTGCTCGTCTCGGGCGGCGACGCCCTGTCCGTGGCCGACTGCGAGGCGATCATGGCGGCCCTCGGCTCCGAGGTGCGCGTGCTCAACGCCTGGGGCGCCACCGAGACGACCATCGACAGCACCATCCACGAGGTGCGCAGGGGCGCGCGGACGGTCTCGGGCATCGTGCCCGTCGGCGCCCCGGCCGCCAACACCGGTATCCACGTCCTGGACGAGCAGGGCCGGCAGGTGCCGATCGGCGTCGTGGGCGAGCTCCACGTCGGTGGCGAGGGCCTGGCGCGCGGCTACATCGGCCGGCCCGCGCAGACCGCGGCCCGCTTCGTGCCCGACCCGTTCGCCGCCGCGCCGGGTGCCCGCCTCTACCGCACCGGCGACCTGGGCCGCTGGTTGCCCGACGGCACCATCGAGTTCCTCGGCCGCGACGACGACCAGGTGAAGATCCGCGGACACCGCGTCGAGCCGGGCGAGGTGCAGGCCGTCCTGCGCGAGCATCCGGCGGTCGCCGACTGCCACGTGCTGGCCTGGCCCGACGGGCCTGGCAACCACCGGCTGGTCGGCTACGTGGTGCTGACGGGGGAGACCGGCCACGGCGAGCTGCGGGAGTTCTGCAACCAGCGCCTGCCCCGCGCGATGTGGCTGTCGGGGATCGTCGAGGTGGACGCGCTGCCCCGCACCCTGAGCGGGAAGGTCGACCGGGCCCGGCTGCCGCAGCCCGGTCCCGCCGTCTCCCGTGCCCGCCACGAGCCGCCGCGCACCGAGCTGGAGCGCACCGTCGCCGCCGTCTGGCGGCGGGTGCTCCAGGTGCCGGACGAGGTGGGCGCGCACGACGACTTCTTCGACCTCGGCGGGCACTCGATGCTGGCCACCCGCCTGCTCTTCGCGCTCAAGGAGGAGCTCGGCGTCGACCTGCCGGTCACCGCGATCTTCGAGGCGCCGACCGTGGCGGCGCTGGCCGCCCGTGTCGAGACCGCCCGGCCCGCCGCGCCGCCGGTCCTGCGCGCGCCGCGCGAGGGGGCCCTGCCCCTGTCCTTCGCCCAGGAGCGGCTGTGGTTCCTGTGGAAGCTGGCTCCCGCCAGCCCCGCGTACAACATGCCGGTGTCCGTACGGCTGCGCGGCCCGCTCGACGTCGAGGCGCTGGCCGGGGCGCTCAGCGGGGTGGTGGCCCGGCACGAGGTGCTGCGCACCCGTTACGTGGAGGTCGACGGCGTCCCCGCGCAGGTGGTCGATCCGCCCGCCCCGGTGGAGCTCGGGGAGGGGCTGGAGGGCGCCTGGGAGGAGCCCTTCGACCTGGAGAGCGGGCCGGTCCTGCGGGCGCGGCTGCACCGCGTGGCCGCCGACGACCACGTCCTGCTCCTGGTCTTCCACCACATCGCCTGCGACGGCTGGTCCCTGCCCGTCCTGTGGTCGGAGCTGGCCGCCCTCTACCAGGGCCGGACGCTTCCCGCCCTGGAGATCCAGTACGCCGACCACGCCTTCCACCAGCGCCGCCACGACTCCGCGGACGGCCTGGCCTACTGGACCGACCGGCTGGCCGGCCTGGAGACGCTCGAGCTGCCCACCGACCGGCCCCGGCCCCACTCCCCCACCCTGCGGGGCGACCACGTGCCGCTGCGCCTGCCGGCCGACGGCGTCCGGCGGCTGGCCCGCGAGCACGGCGCGACCGTCTACATGGTGCTGCTGACCGCCGTCCAGATCCTGCTCGCCCGCCTGACCGGCCGGCACGACATCGCCGTCGGCACCCCCACCACCGGCCGCGACCACCCGGACACCGCGCCCCTGATCGGTTTCTTCGCCAACACCCTCGTGCTGCGCGCCGACACCGGCGGCGACCCCGCCTTCGCCGAACTGCTGCGGCGCACCCGCGCCGCCGTCCTGGAGGCCTTCGCCCACCAGGACACCCCCTTCGAGCGCGTCGTCGAGCGGCTCAACCCGGTGCGCAGCCCCGGCCACAACCCCCTGTTCGACGTGCTGGTGACGTACTCGAAGGAGGAGCCGCGCGACGCGTGGAGCCTCGGCGGGCTGGAGGTCACCCGGCAGGACGCGGACGTTCCCGCCGCCCAGTTCGACCTGACCTTCGCCGTGCACGAGTCGGAGGAGGGGCTGAGTGGCGCGCTGCACTACGCGGCCGACCTGTTCGACCGCTCTACCGCCGAGTCGATGGCCGCGCGGCTGGCCAGGCTGGTCGAGGCGGCCGTCGCCGACCCGGCCATCCGGATCGGCCGCCTGCCGGTGCTCAGCGCCGAGGAGGAGGGGCAGGCCGAGGGTCCGCGCCGCGAGGAGCGGCCGGAGCCGCTGCCCCGGGTCTTCGAGTCGTACGCCGCCCGGACCCCGGATGCTCCCGCGGTGGTCGCCGACGGCCGTACCTGGACCTATGACCAGGTCAACCGCATGGCCAACCGGCTGGCCCACCACCTGCTGGAGCGCGGCGCCGGACCGGAGACCCTCGTCGCGCTGGCCCTGCCCCGCTCGGCCGACCTGATCACCGGCATCCTGGGCGTGCTCAAGGCGGGCGCCGCCTACCTGCCGCTCGACCTGGAGCATCCGGCCGAGAGGCTCGCCGCCACGCTCCGTGACGCCCGGCCGGTGCTGCTCCTCACCACGCGCGAGGCGGCGCTGCCGTACGAGACGGCGGTGATGATGGAGGAGGTGCCCGCCGGGCCCGAGCACGACCCGGGCCTGCCGCTCGCGCCGGACCGGGCGGCCTACGTCATCTACACCTCCGGTTCCACCGGCACGCCCAAGGGTGTCGTCCTGGAGCACCGGGGGCTGGCCAACCTGACGGCCAACCTGGGTGAGCGGCTGGACGGGGCGGGCGGGCCCGCGCACCGGGTGCTCCAGCTGGTCTCGCCCGGTTTCGACGTCATGGTGTCGGAGGTCGCCACGGCGTTCGCCCGTGGCGGCTGCCTGGTGATCGCACCGGCCACGCTCACCGGGGAGGCGCTGGGGGACTTCCTGCGCGAGCAGCGGGTGAGCCTGGCGCACGTGCCCCCCGCGCTGCTGGCCACCGTGCCCCGCCAGCCGCTGCCCGCCCTGCGGGTGCTCGTGGTCGGCGGGGAGGGCTGCCCGCCCGAGCTGATGGCGTGGTGGGCGACCGGGCGCACGATGATCAACGCCTACGGTCCGTCCGAGGTGACGGTGGACGCGACGGCGTGGACCCACGAGCCGGGGCCGGTCATGATCGGCAGGCCCTTGCCGGACATCCAGGTCCACCTGCTGGACGGCGACCTGCGGCCGGTACCGCCGGGCGTGCGCGGCGAGCTGTACATCGGCGGACCCGGCGTCGGCCGCGGCTACCTCGACCGCCCCGCACTCACCGCCCAGCGCTTCATCGCCTGGACCGGCGGCCGCCGCCTCTACCGCACCGGCGACCTGGCCCGCCGCCACCCCGACGGCACCCTCGAATTCCTCGGCCGCGCCGACAACCAGATCAAACTGCGCGGCCACCGCATCGAGCCGGCCGAGATCGAGCACACGCTGAGCCAGGCGCCGGGCGTCGGCCAGGTGGCGGTGATCCTGCGCGACGAGCAGCTCATCGCCTACTTCACCCCGGCCGGCGCCAGCCCCGCGGCCGTGCAGCGCCACGCCCGCACCCACCTGCCCACCCACATGCTGCCGGCCGCCTACCTGCCGCTGCCCGCGCTGCCGCTGACCCCGAACGGCAAGCTGGACCGCCGCGCGCTGCCCGAGCCCCCGGCCACCCGGCACCGGCCGCCCCGCACCCCGCGCGAGCAGACGCTGCTGCGGCTGTTCAACGACACGCTCAACGCCACCCACCTGGGCATCGACGACAACTTCTTCGCCAACGGCGGCCACTCCATCCTGGCCACCCGGCTGATCAGCCGCATCCGCACCGCCCTGGACGCCACCCTCACCATCCGCGACCTGTTCGACCACCCGACCGTGGCGGGCCTGGCGGAGGTCCTGCGCGGCGACGCCAGGCCGGCGCTGCGGCCGATGCCCAGGCCGGAACGGCTGCCGCTGTCGTTCACCCAGCGCCGCCTGTGGTTCCTCAACCGGCTGGAGGACGCCGGCGACCACGCCCAGAACACGCTGGTCTGCCTCAGGCTGCGCGGCCCGCTGGCGGTGCCCGCGCTGGCCGCCGCCCTGTCCGACGTGGTGGCCAGGCACGAGCCGCTGCGCACGGTCTTCCCCGAGGACGAGGCGGGCCCCTACCAGCACGTGCTGCCGCCCGCTCCGGTGCGCCTGACGCCGGTGGACACCACCGAGCGGGAGCTGCCGGAGCTGCTCACCGCGACCACCGCGCAAGGTTTCGACCTGACGCGGGAGGCGCCGGTGCGGATGCGGCTGTTCAGGCTTGGCGCCCGCGAGCACGTCCTGCTGCTGGTGGTCCACCACATCGCCTGCGACGGCTGGTCCATGGCGCCGCTCTCGCGCGACCTGGCCGAGGCCTACCGCGCCCGGCTCGACGGCGGGTCGCCCGGGTGGAGCCCGCTGCCCGTCCAGTACGCCGACTACGCCCTGTGGCAGGAGCCGGGCGACGAGCAGCTGGAGTTCTGGCGTGCCGGCCTGGCCGGCCTGCCCGACCAGCTCGACCTGCCCACCGACCGGCCGCGCCCGGCGATCGCCAGCTACCGCGGCGACACGGTGCCCTTCACGATCCCGCCCGAGCTGCACGAGCGCATGCTGGAGGTGGCCCAGTCGGGCAACCTCAGCCTGTTCATGGTGGTGCAGGCGGCCCTGGCCGCCCTGCTGACCCGGCTGGGCGCGGGCGAGGACGTCCCGATCGGCACCGCGGTGGCCGGCCGGGGCGACGAGGCGCTGGACGACCTGGTCGGCTGCTTCATCAACACCGTCGTGCTGCGGACCGACACCTCGGGCGACCCGAGCTTCCACGAGCTGCTCGAGCGCGTCAGGGAGGGCAACCTGGCCGCCTACGAGCACCAGGACGTGCCCTTCGAGCGGGTCGTGGAGGCGGTCAACCCCACCCGGTCGCTGGCCCGCTTCCCGCTCTTCCAGGTGCTCCTGGTCTTCCAGAACAACGCCCCGGCCGAGCTCGCCTTCGCCGGCCTGGACATCGCCCACGAGCCGGTACGGCACGGCACCGCGGACTACGACCTGACCCTCGACGTGATCGAGAACTACGGCCCCTGCGGACAGCCGGAGGGCATGGCCGCCTACCTCGAGTACGCGGTGGACCTGTTCGACCGGGCCACGGCCGAGGCGCTGGCCGAGCGGCTGCTGCGGCTGCTGGAGGCCGCCGTGGCCGACCCGGACGCCCCGATCGGCGAGCTGCCCGTGCTCAGCGCCGAGGAGACCCGCCAGGCGGTGGCCCACTCCCACGGCCCCCGCGTCGAAGCGCCACCGCAGACCCTGCCGACCTTCTTCGAACAGCAGGCCGCCCGCACCCCGGACGCCGTGGCGGTGGTGGCCGAGGGGCGCAGCTGGACCTTCGACGAGGTGAACCGTACGGCCAACCGGCTGGCCCACCACCTCAGGGCACAAGGAGCCGGACCGGAGACGCTCATCGCGCTGGCCCTCCCCCGCTCCGTCCACATGATCACGGCCATCCTGGGCGTGCACAAGGCGGGCGCCGCCTACCTGCCGCTCGACCTGGAACACCCCGAGGAGCGGCTCGCCTACACCCTCCAGGACGCCCGGCCGCTCCTCCTGCTCACCACCCGCGGCACGGCGCTGCCGTACGAGCGGACCCTGGCGATGGAGGACGTGCCGGACGGGCCCGACCACGACCCCGGCACCCCGCCGCTGCCCCGGCACGCCGCCTACGTCATCTACACCTCCGGCTCCACCGGCCGGCCCAAGGGCGTGGTGCTCGAACACGGCGGTCTGGCCCACCTGTTCCACGCGCACCGGCACGGGCTGTTCACCGCGGCGAAGGGCGAGCGGCTGCGCATCGCCTTCGTGGTGCCGCTGACCTTCGACACCTCGTGGGACTCGATCCTGTGGCTGGTCGACGGGCACGAGCTGCACGTCATCGACGACGTGACGCGGCGCACGCCCGAGGACCTGGTCGACTACATCGACCGGCACCGGATCGGCTTCGTGGACCTCACCCCGGTCTTCATGGAGCAGCTGGTCGCCGCCGGGCTGTTCGCGCCGGGGCGGCACCATCCGAAGGCGCTGATGGTGGGCGGGGAGGCGGTCTCGGCCGGATTGTGGCGGGCGATGCGGCAGGCGACCGACACCGACAGCTACAACTACTACGGCCAGACCGAGTGCACCAACGACAGCACCGGCTACCGGGTGCGTGACGGCGAGGTGCCGCTGATCGGCCGCCCGCTGGTCAACACCGAGGTCCACCTGCTGGACGGCAACCTGCGGCCGGTACCGCCGGGCGTGCGCGGCGAACTGTACATCGGCGGACCCGGCGTCGGCCGAGGCTACCTCGACCGCCCCGCACTCACCGCCCAGCGCTTCATCGCCTGGACCGGCGGCCGCCGCCTCTACCGCACCGGCGACCTGGCCCGCCGCCACCCCGACGGCACCCTCGAATTCCTCGGCCGCGCCGACAACCAGATCAAACTGCGCGGCCACCGCATCGAGCTCGCCGAGATCGAGACCGTCCTGGGCGGCGCCCCGGGGATCGCGCAGGCCGCGGTCATCGTCCGCGACGACCAGCTCGTCGCCTACCTCACGCCGGAGAGCGCCGACCCGGCGGCCGTCCACCAGCACGCCCTGGCCCACCTGCCGACGCACATGCTTCCCGCGGCCTACCTGCCGCTGCGCGCGCTGCCGCTGAACCCCAACGGCAAGCTGGACCGCCGCGCGCTGCCGGAACCTCCTCGCGCGCGGCACCGCTCGCCGCGCACGCCGAGGGAGAACACGCTGCTGGAGCTCTTCTCCGACGTGCTCGAAGCCCCAGGGCTCGGCATCGACGACAACTTCTTCGCCAACGGCGGCCACTCCATCCTGGCCACCCGGCTGATCAGCCGCATCCGCGGCACGCTCGGGGTCAGGCTGACCATCCGCGACCTGTTCGCCGCGCCCACGGTCGCCGAGCTCATCGAGCGGCTCGACGGCAGCGGCGGCGCGGACGCCTTCGACATGCTGCTGCCGCTGCGGCCCGCCGGCGACCTGCCGCCGCTGTTCTGCGTCCACCCGGTCGGCGGGGTGAGCTGGTGCTACAGCAGCCTGCTGCCGCACCTGGAGCCCGACCGGCCGGTCTACGGGCTGCAGTCCACCGGGCCCGGCCGGGCCGGATCGGTGGCCGAGATGGCCGAGCAGTACCTGGAGCTGGTCCGCAAGGTGCAGCCGGAGGGCCCCTACCACCTGCTCGGGTGGTCCTTCGGCGGCCTGGTGGCCCACGCCATGGCCGAGCGGCTGGAGAGCGAGCGGGAAGGTCAGGTGGCCCTGCTCGCGCTGCTCGACAGCTACCCGGCCTTCTCCGGCGCGGAACGGCCGGGCATCGAGGACCCGGCCGAGGCCCGCGAGCTGCTGATGGACTCCGTCGGCTACGCGGCCGAGCTGGACGAGGAGCTCGTGGCCACGATGACCGAGACCGTCCTGCACAACTCCAGGCTGCTGGACGCGCACCGCCCCGGACGCGTCGGCGGCGACGCGGTGCTCTTCGTCGCCACGCGGAGCTGGGCTCCGGGGGTGTCCGCCGCCGGGATCTGGCGGCCGCACGTGGCCGGCCGCCTGGACGTCCACGAGATCGACTGCGACCACGAGGCGATGACCAGGGCCGACGCCATGGCCTATATCGGACCGATCGTCGCCGCACACTGCAGGGAGGCGTGAGCCCATGTTCAAAGTCGTCGTCAACCACGAGGAGCAGTACTCGATCTGGCCCGCCGGCCGGGACAACCCCGCCGGCTGGACGGACGAGGGTTTCGCGGGCGATCGGGAGCAGTGCCTCGCCCACGTCGCCACCATCTGGACCGACATGCGGCCGCTCAGCCTGAGAGGACAGTAGCGATGATCAACAGCGTGGTGATCGTGGGCGGCGGCACGGCCGGATGGATGACCGCCACCTACCTCAAGGCCGCCTTCGGGGACCGGGTCTCGGTCACCCTGGTCGAGTCGCCGCGGATCCCGACGATCGGCGTGGGCGAGGCCACCTTCAGCACCGTCCGGCACTTCTTCGACTACCTCGGGCTGGACGAGCGGGACTGGATGCCGCAGTGCGCCGCCTCCTACAAGCTGGCCATCAGGTTCCAGAACTGGCGCGGTGACGGCACCCACTTCTACCACCCGTTCGAGCGGCTGCGCGTGAGCGACGGGTTCACCCTGGCCGACTGGCACCTGCGGCTCAACGGCGCCGAGCCGTTCGACCGGCACTGCTACATCACCCCGTGGCTCTGCGAGGCCAGGCGCTCGCCCCGCATGCGCGACGGCAGCCTGTTCGCCTCCGGTCTGGACGGCACGCTCGGCCGCTCCACCCTCGACGAGCAGCGCGCGCAGTTCCCCTACGCCTACCACTTCGACGCCGCCCAGCTGGCCGGGTTCCTGACCGGCCTGGGGGTACGGCAGGGCGTCCGCCACGTGCTCGACGACGTCACCGGCGTCGGGCAGGACGAGCGGGGCTGGATCAGCCACGTCGCCACCAGGCAGCACGGCCGGCTGACCGGTGACCTGTACATCGACTGCACCGGCTTCCGCGGCCTGCTCATCAACGAGACGCTGGGCGAGCCGTTCCGCCCCTTCCTGGACGTGCTGCCGAACAACCGCGCGGTCGCCCTGCGGGTGCCTCGCGAGGAGCAGGAGCTGATCAACCCCTACACCACGGCGACCGCGATGGACGCCGGCTGGATCTGGACCATCCCGCTCTACGGCCGCAACGGCACCGGCTACGTCTACTCCGACGAGTTCTGCACCCCCGAGGAGGCCGAGCGCACGCTGCGCGCCTTCGCCGCGCCCGGCCGCGACGACCTGGAGGCCAACCACATCCGCATGCGGATCGGCCGCAACCACCGCTCCTGGGTGGCCAACTGCGTGGCCATCGGCCTGTCCAGCGGCTTCGTCGAGCCCCTGGAGTCCACCGGGATCTTCTTCATCCAGCACGGCATCGAGCAGCTGGTCAAGCACTTCCCCGACGAGCGCTGGGACCCGCTGCTGAGCAAGGGCTACAACGACAAGGTGGCCCGGGTGATCGACGGGGTCAAGGAGTTCCTGGTCCTGCACTACCGGGCCGGCGCCCGCGCCGACACGCCGTACTGGCAGGAGACCAAGCGCCGCAAGATCCCCGAGAGCCTGTCGGACCTGCTGGAGCTGGCTGCCGGACGGCTGCCGGACGAGAGCGCCGTCTACCCGTACTACCACGGCTTCGAGCTGTACTCGTGGATCACCATGCTGCTCGGGCTCGGGCACGCACCGCTCCGCCCGCGTCCGGCGCTCCACCACATCGATCCGGCGCGGGCGCGGGCCGAGTTCGCCGGGGTCCGCGCCGCCGCCGAGCGCATGGTGGCCGCCCTGCCAACCGCGCACGAATACCTGACGAGCCTGCGATGACCACCGCCCTGGTGGAGTCCTGCCGCATGTTCATGAGCGCCTACCCGACGGGGGTGGCGGTGGTCACCGCCATCAGCCCGGAGGGCGAGCCCTGCGGCCTGACCTGCTCGTCGCTCATCAGCGTCACGCTCAGCCCACCCACGTTCCTGGTCAGCATGAACATCCACAGCCGGACGCTGGCCGCCGCCCTCGGCTCCGGCGGCTTCGGCGTGAACCTCCTGCCCGCCCGGGCCCGCCCCGTCGCCGAACTGTTCTCCTCCCTCACCGCCGACCGTTTCTCCTCCGTCCAGTGGTCACCCTACGGACGGCTGGGCCTGCCCCGGCTCGAGGAGGACCTGCACGGCTGGGCCGAATGCCTGGTCGAGCAGGTCTGGACGGTCACCGACCACGCTCTGGTGCTCGGCCGGGTGACCGAGATCCACAGCGCCCCCGAAACTCCCCTCCTCTACGGCTTCCGCCAGTACTCCGTCTGGCGAACGGAAGGCGAAAGGACTCTCAGTGCTTGACGTTGCCCTGGTCAACATGCCGTTCGCGGATCGGCGACGGCCCTCCTTCGCCCTCAGTCAGCTCGGCGCGCTGGTCCGCCGCGACTTCGGCGCCGAGATCGACGTGCGCGTGTGCTACCTCAACCACGACTTCGTGCGCTTCTTCGGCACCGAGCTCTACGACGCCATCGCCGAAGGCATGGAGCAGCACGTGGCCGGCATCGGCGACTGGCTCTTCCGCCAGGTCGCCTTCCCCGAGGAGCCCGACAACGGCGAGCAGTACTTCGCCCGCTACTTCGCCGGCCCCGACCGCGCCCCCTTCCGCGCGGAGCTGCTGCGCCGCCGGGACCGGCTGGGCGAGTTCTGCGCCTTCCTGGCCGACAAGTACCGCCTGGCCGAGGCCGACCTGGTCGGTTTCAGCTCGATGTTCATGCAGACCGTGCCCAGCCTGGCGATGGCCAGGATCGTCAAGGACCGCGCCCCGGACACCGTCACCGTCATGGGCGGCGCCAACTGCGAGGCCCCGATGGGCGCGGCCCTGGTCGAGCACGCCACGCAGCTCGACTTCGTCTTCTCAGGCCCGGCGCTGAACACCTTCCCCCGCTTCCTGCGCGCGATGCTCGACGGCGAGCTGCCGGCGGCGCACACGATCCTCGGCGTCGTCTCCCGCGACAACTGCCACGAGGAGCGCTACCGCCGCGCCATCGGGGCCGACACCGACATCGACGACAGCGTCGAGCCCGACTACGCCTCCTTCGCCACGTCCTTCGACGAGCTCACCGCCGCGGTCGAGGACAAGGTGGAGCCCATCCTCTTCTTCGAGACCTCCCGCGGCTGCTGGTGGGGCGAGCGCTCGCACTGCACGTTCTGCGGTCTCAACGGCCAGGGCATGGCCTACCGGGCCATGTCGCCGGACAAGGCGGTCGCCCAGTTCGAGCGCCTGTTCTCCTACGCGCCCTGGTGCACCGTCTACTCCTGCACCGACAACATCATGCCCCTGGAGTACCTCACCGAGGTCCTGCCCAAGATCCAGCCCCCGCCGCAGGCCTCGATCTTCTACGAGGTCAAGGTGGGCCTCGACCAGCAGGACATGGCCGAGATGGCCAGGGCCGGCGTCAACCGCATCCAGCCCGGCATCGAGGCCCTGTCCACCGGCACGCTCAAGCTGATGAAGAAGGGCTCCTCCTCCTTCCAGAACATCCAGCTGCTCAAGAACTGCGTGCGCTACGGCATCTCGCCCGCCTGGAACCTGCTCATCGGCTTCCCCGGCGAGCCCGAGTCGACCTTCGCCAAGTACGTGGACGACCTGCCGCTCCTGACCCACCTGCCGCCGCCCGAGGGCGTCTTCCCTGTGCGGTTCGACCGCTACAGCCCCTACTTCAACAACGCCGCCGAGTTCGGGCTCGACCTGCATCCGGTGGACCACTACCGGCTGACCTACCCCTTCCCCGAGGAGTCGCTGCGGCGGCTCGCCTACTACTTCACCGACCGGGCGGTCTCGCCGTACATGATCGGGGTCGCCCGCTGGATCCGGCCGCTCAGCGCGGCCGTGGGCGCCTGGCTCGGTTCGTGGGAGGGGACGCCGCCGGAGCTGCGCATGGAGCGGGACGACGACGGCGCGTGGGTCGTCCACGACTCCCGGTCCGGCTCGCCCCTGCGGTACCCGCTCGATCCCGCGGTGGCCGACGTGCTCGTCACGCTGGAGCGCCCGACGCGCCTCGACCGTCTCGCGCCCGAGGCCGCCGAGCACGTGGCCGCGCTGCGGGAGCGGGGGCTGATCTTCGTCGAGGGTGAGCGGGCGATGAGCCTCGTCCTCGTCGAGACCGGGGTCGACCCGCTGCCCCGGCCGCGCCGCTCCCTGGTCAGCTCCCGCCGGAGGCTGCCGGTACTGACCACCACCTGACGGCCGGGTCAGGAGGCGGAGAAGAAGTCCATGATCAGCGAGTTGACCTCGTCGGGCTGCTCCAGGTACCCGTAGTGGCCGCACTTGGCGACCTGCGCGTACCGGCAGCCCGGGATGGCCGTGGCCACCTCCTGGCCCAGGTGGGGCGGGGTGATGAGATCGTCCTCGAAGGCGATGACGAGGCACCGCCCGCTGATCGACCGGTAGGCGTCGAGCCGGTCCGAGATGTTCTCGAGCCGGCTCTGCGCCCGCATCACCGCCTTGGCGGTGGGGAAGACCTCGAACAGGTCGAGCCACTTGCGCGCCTCCCGCTCGTCGTTGAGCGTGTGCGGGGAGAGGCTGAGCACGGCCCGCAGCGCCGCGCCGTAGGCGGCGGGCAGCTCCACGGCGCTGGAGTACAGCTCGGCCTCGGCGGCGCACAGCCGGGCGCGGAAGTGGTCGGGCCGCCCGCGGGTGGCCATGAGCACGGCCTGCGAGACCAGTGCGGGCCGGCCCAGCAGCAGCTCCTGGACCACGTGGGCGCCCATGGACACCCCGACGACCCGGCACCGCCCGCCGCACAGCGTCTCGATCAGCGCGGCCAGGTCGCCGACGAGGTCGTCGGTCTCGGGCATGGGCCCGCCGTCCGGCGCCAGGCCGCGGTTGTCGAAGGTGATCACGCGGTAGCCGGCGGCGAGGAGGGCGGGCACCTGGTGCAGCTGCCAGACGTGGCCGGGGCTGCCGGTGCCCATGACGAGGATGACCGGCTCGCCCGAGCCCTGGTCAGTGTAGGTGATCGTGGTTCCGTTCACTCTGGCGACGGCCATCCGGCTCTCCAATCGAAGCTCTGGCGAGCGCCATCCGCAGCAGCGGAGGCGCCATGAGCGAGGTGGTGACGGCGATCAGGACGATGATCGAGTAGGCGGCCGGGGTGAGGATGCCCAGCCGCAGGCCGACGGTGGCGACGATGACCTCGATCAGGCCGCGGGAGTTGAGCCCGGCGCCGATGGCGAAGGACTCCCAGTGCGACAGCCCGCTGGTGCGGGCACCGACGTAACCGCCCGCGAGCTTGCCCAGGACGGCGATCGCCAGCGCGGCCGCCGCCGCGGCGGCCACCACGGGGTCGGCCAGGGCGGCCGGGTCCAGGTGGAGCCCGGCGAAGGCGAGGAAGACGGGGGCGAGCACGGCGATGACGACCGTGCGGAGGGTGGCCAGGTGCCTGGGGTCGGCTCCGCCCTTGACGCCCACGAGCAGGCCGGCGATGAAGGCCCCGACGACCGGCTCCAGCGCGGCGGCATGGGCGGCCAGCGCGGCGGTGAGGATCATCACCACCACGATCGTCATGGTGGGCGCCTGCTCGCCTCCGCGCAGCACGCGGCGGGCAAGGGGCCGGGCGGCCAGGACCACGGCCAGCAGCACCGCCAGCCAGAGGACGGACAGGCCCAGCGCGCCGACGTCCAGGCCGGTGGCCGCCATCGCACCGACGACCGCGAGCAGCACCCACCCGACGGCGTCCTGGCACGCGCCGGAGGCCAGGATGAGCTGGCCGATGCGGTGGTCGAGCAGCCGCAGGTCGGTCAGGGTGCGGGCGATGACAGGGATGGCGCTGACGCACAGCGCCACGCCGAAGTAGATGGCGAAGACCTCGCGACGGGTGCCCGGCCCGAGCAGCACCTCGGGGGCCGCGAAGCCCGCGGCCACCCCGAGCGCGAGCGGCACCAGCAGCCCCCAGGCGCTGATCCGGGCGAGGGTGCCCGCCTGCCGGCCGAGCGCGGCCAGGTCGAGTTGCGCCGCCGTGAGCCCGACCAGCAGCAGCACGCCGAGCTGGGCGATGGCGTCGATCAGGGCGCCGGAGCCCGGCTTGGGCAGCCACTGCGACCATTCGGGCGCCAGCTGTCCCAGCACCGCCGGGCCGAGCAGGAGTCCCGCCGACAGCTCCCCGACGATGGCCGGCTGTCCGAAGCGGGCGGCCAGCCGGCCCAGCAGCACGGCCAGCAGGAGGATCACGATGAGCTGGAGGAGGAAGAGCGGGACGCCGGCGGGCATGGCGCATCCTGTCTAACCGGGGAATTCATATGCCCGCCCAGCGTAAAAGGGCCCGCCCGGCACCCGGCCGCGCCGGGAATGAATGGCGATTTCTCGCCACAGTCGCGCCGGGCGCTTTTCCGCCCCCACTCGCGGCCCTACGTTCCGTAGCAGCGAGATCCCCATCAGGCGAAGCGAAGGATCCCCGCAGTGAATGCCCTCATACTGCAGGAGCTGAACCAGCATGCACGCCGCCCCGGACTGGCCGACGAATTGTCGGCCGCCCGGCAGAAATTCGCCGCCCACGGCTTCGCGACGGCATCTTTCCTGGTGCCGCCGAGCATCAAGGAGGCGGTGTCGGGCGACGTGCTCTCCCTCATCGAAGAATCCGGCGTGCGGCGCGATCTGCGATTCAAGGAAACCGGCGGCACACCGCGCAGGATGCGCAACGTGACGCGGGCGGAGATCGCGGAGCGCAGCAGCGTGATCCCGGCGTTGTACGAGTCGGAAGCGCTCGTCGGGCTGCTCTCGGAGATCGTGGACGAGCCGGTGCTGGCCTGTCCGTACGAGCCGGAGCAGTACGTCATCACCCGCCTGGAGCACAACGGCGACACCCACGGCTGGCATTGGGACGACTACAGCTTCGCGCTGGTCTGGGTCGTCGAGTGCCCGCCCGCCGAACACGGCGGATTCGTCCAGTGCGTGCCCGGCACAACATGGAACAAGCAGGATCCGGCCATCCATCGCGCGTTTCTCGGCAATCCCACCCTTTCGTTCGAGGTGCGGGCCGGGGACCTGTACGTCATGCGCACGAACACCACCCTGCACCGGGTTTATCCGATCAGCGCCGGGGTGCGCACGATCATCAATATGGGTTACGCCGCCAAGAGCGACCTGGAGACGGTGCTGACGCACGAGACCATGGACACGCTCTGGGCCGATTCCGGAAAAGCGTGAGCGAAATGTCGGCGAAAAAGGAGAATCCCATGAGCGCGGATTTCACGCGCGGCCCGGTTGCGGACCTGTTCTCGTCCTATCTCGTCGCGGTGTCCCTGTCGGCGGCCGCCGAGCTGGGCATCCTGGAGGCGCTGAAGGAGCAGGGCAGCTACTCCTTCGAGACCGCCGAGGCGGACGGGCTCGACCGCGGGGTGGTGCGCCAGCTTCTGGTGACGCTCTCGTGGGCGGAGGTCGTGGAGGTCGCCGACGACAAGGCGGTCACCGGCCCGCTCTTCGAGAGCGCCTACGCCGCGCGCGGCTACTTCTACTGGATGGTCCGGGGCTGCGGCGAGCTGTTCTCCGTGGTGCCGGAGGTCGCCAGGACCGAGGACCGGACCGGCGACTTCTACACCAGGGACATGCGGGCGGTGGCGGTCGGCTCCCGGCTGATCGGCGACACGGAGGTCGAGCCGCACTTCGTCGAGCTCCTGGCGGAACTGGACTACGAGGTCATCGCCGACCTCGGCTGCGGCTCCGGCCAGCGGCTGATGGGCGCCGCCGGTCGCCGGCCAGGGGTGCGCGGGGTGGGCGTGGACATCGCGCCGGCCGCGGTGGAACTGGCCAGGGCGTCGGTGGCGGAGGCCGGTATGGCCGACCGGGTCAGCATCGTCACGGGTGACGTGCGGAACCTGGAGCCCAGGCCGGAGTTCGCCGACGTGGACCTGATCACCTGCGTCTTCCTCGGCCACGACTTCTGGCCCAAGGCCACCTGCGTGGCGGGCCTGCGCAAGCTGCGCACCGCCTTCCCCAACGCGCGGCGGCTGCTGCTGTGCGACGTGGTCAGGAGCGAGACGCTGCCCGGCCCCGACACGCGCATCTTCACCCTCGGCTTCGAGCTCGTGCACGCGCTGATGGGGGTCTACCTGCCCACGCGCGAGGAGTGGCACCAGGCCTTCCGGGAGTCCGGATGGGTGTGCGCCGACGAGCGCCACTTCGCCGCCCCGCCCAGGGGCATCCTGTTCGATCTGCGCCCGGAGGGCTGACATGAGCGCCAACCCCTTCGACGACGCGAACGGTGTCTTCCTCGTCCTGGTCAACGCCGAGGAGCAGCACTCCCTGTGGCCGGCGGCCTTCGAGGTGCCCGAGGGATGGAGCGCGGTCTTCGGCCCCGACAGCCGCGCCGCGGCGCTGGAGCACGTCGAGCGCAGCTGGACCGACATCCGCCCCGCCAGCGTCAGGAGAGCGCTCGCATGACGGCGGAGACGGTCGAGTACCTCCTCGACGGCAAGGAGGTGGACGCGATACTGGCCGTCGCCGAGCGCATCAGGGCCCTGGACGAGGACCCCGCCGACCCGGGCTTCTACGACCGGTGCTGGCACGTCCGCGAGGAGCTGCCGGTGGGACTGCGGCGCTTCCTGGAGGACTTCCGCCGCACGGAGCCGGCCGGCGTCTGCATGGTGCACGGCTTCCCCGTCGACGACCGGGCGCTCGGCCCCACCCCCGACCACTGGTCGGGCGCCGGGCAGTCGCGGACGGCGAGCGAGGCGGAGATCTTCCTCGCCCTGTGCGGGATGGTCCTGGGCGAGCCCTTCGCCTGGTCCACCCTGCAGGGCGGCCGGATGGTCCAGAACATCGTCCCGATCCGCGGCGACGAGATGCGGCAGAGCGGCCACGGCAGCCAGTCCCTGCTGGAGTTCCACACCGAGGACGGCTTCCACCCGCTGCGCTGCGACTACCTGCTGCTGTTCGGCCTGCGCAACCACGACCGGGTGCCGACCACCGTCTCGTCGGTGCGTGAGCTGGAGCTGCCGCCCGAGCAGGAGGAACTGCTGGGCCGGCCCCGCTTCCACATCAGGCCCGACGACGAGCACCTGCGCCAGCTGGAGCTGCGCCAGCCGGACCATCCGGCGCTGGAGCTGATGCGCCGGATGCGGGACGAACCCGAGCCGGTGCCGGTCCTCGTCGGCGACCCGCGCCGTCCCTACCTCCGCCTCGACCGGCCGTTCATGACGTGCGTGGACGGCGACGCGGAGGCGGAGCGGGCGCTGGACGCGCTGGTGGCCGAGCTGGAGGCCAGGCAGCAGGACGTGGTGGTCGGGCAGGGCAGCCTGCTGGTGATCGACAACTACCTGGTGGTCCATGGCCGCAAACCCTTCTCGCCCCGCTACGACGGCACCGACCGGTGGCTGAAGAAGCTGACCGTCAGCAGGAACCTGCGCAGGTCCATCGGCAACCGGGCGACCGCGAGCCCGCGGGTGATCTTCTGAGGGGGACCGTCATGCGTACTGTGGTCATCTCCGGCGCCTCCAGCGGGATCGGCTTCGCCACGGCCCAACGCTTCGCGCGGTCGGGCGACATCGTGATCAACCTCGACGTGCAGCCGCCCCGCACGGTTCCCGAGGAGCCGGTCCGCTGGATGGAGGCCGACGTCACCGACTGGCCGGCCGTCGAGGCCGCGGTGGCCGAGGTCTGGGCCGAGCACGGCCGGTTGGACGTGGTGATCGCCAACGCGGGCATCAGCGTCCGGCACGGGGTGCTCAACATCGACGAGGCCACGGCGCGCCGCGTGGTGGACGTCAACCTGCTCGGCGTGCTCGGCCTGTGGCGCTGCGCCGCCGGCTACATGGCGCGCCAGGGGCACGGGGTGCTGCTGGCGACCGCCTCCGTCAACGGTTCGCGCGGCTATCCCTACTACGCGGATTACAACGCCACGAAGGCGGGGATCTTGGCGCTGTGCCGCACCTTCGCGCTGGAGCTGAGCCCCCAGGTGCGCGTGGCCTGTGTCAGCCCGGGAGCGGTCCTGACCCCCATGCAGGAAGCCGAGTACACCCCGGGGATGTTCGACGAGGTCAACCGCACCATCCCGCTCGGCAGGCACGCCCAGCCGGAGGAGATCGCCGCCGCCTTCCACTATCTGGCCTCCCCGGAGGCCGCGTTCATGACCGGCCAGGAGCTCGTCGTCGACGGCGGCGAGACGGCCGGCGCGACCACGTCCGCCTTCGGCACCGGAGGCACCACGGACGTGCCGGGCCCGCTCCCCTGGCCGCTCGCCCCGCCCCTCCCGTCGCGCAACCATCCACTCAGAAGGGACCCACGATGATGCGCCGATTCGCGACCACGGTCGTCCTTGCCGCGATCCTGACCGCCCTCTCCGGCGGCCTGGCCCAGGCCGGTTCGGACGAGCCCGGCGGCCCCGGCGGCCCCGGCGAGGGCACCAGCAACTTCCACTGGACAGGGACCGTCATCGTCGTCCCCAAGCCGTAGCGGCGCGCTCAGCAGCGTTCAGCCGCGCTCCGCAGCGAGCAGGGCGGAGGCACGGGCCCACAGCTCGTGCGCCCCCTGGTCGTTGTGGAGCATCGCCTCGGTGGCGGCCAGCGCCTCCAGGGCGCGCGCGTGCCAGACCCTGGCGCCCAGCTCCTCGAAGACCTTCGCGGCCAGCGTCAGGTTGTTGCGGGCGAGGGCGGCGTTCCCCGTCCCGAAGTAGAGGTTGCCCAGCGCCAGCGAGACCGCCCCCACCACGAACTGCTCGCTGACCCGGTAGGCGATGTCCCGGGAGGTGAGCAGCGCCTTCTCCGCGTTCTCCGTACGGCCCTGCTTGGCGTAGGTCTCGCCGAGCACCCGCAGCACGTAGGACTCGCCCACCACGTCGCGCAGCTGCTGCACCGTCTCCAGTGCCTTCTCGAGGGTCTGCCGGGCGGCGTCGATCCGCTGGGTGCGCAGCAGCACCTCGCCCAGCCGGTGCAGCGCCTGGGCCACCCCGCGCTGGTGGCCGATCTCCTCGAACATGCCCAGGGCCAGCCTGAGCAGCGACTCGGCCGCACCGTACTCCCTGCGCTCCATCCGCACCTGCGCGACGCAGGCCGTGACATGCGCCTCGGCCGCCCGGTCGCCGTGCGCCCGCAGGACGCCGCGCGCCTCCTCGTAGCGATCCAGCGCCAGCTCGAAGCGGCCGGCGATGCGGTCGAGCAGGGCGAGGTTGCGCAGCGCCAGGGCGCGGCCGTGGTCCTCGCCCTGTTCCGCGAACATGCTCACGGCCCGCAGGAGCAGCGGCTCGGCCGCGTCGTAGCGCTGGCGGAAGAGCTGGAGGCTGCCCAGGCCGTAGGTGATGGCCGCCTCGCCGCGCGCGTTCCCCGCGCGCCGCGCGGCGGTCAGCGCCAGCTCGTGCGTCGCCCGCCAGTCGTCGTAGTAGCTGCGTGACTCGAAGAACGTGGCCGAGGTCATCACCAGGTCCCAGCAGAGCTCGGTGTAACCCGCCGCGGCGGCCTGTCCGATGGCCGACAGCAGCTGCTGGCGTTCGGCCTCGAACCACTCGATGGGGTCGGCCAGCAGCCGGTCGAGCACCGCGGGAGCCAGCGGGTAACGCGCGGCCGAGCCGTGCAGGACCGCGAAGTCCCCGCCGAGCAGCCGGGCGTGGGCCGCCTCCGCCAGCCCGAGCCAGCAGCCCAGGGCGCGGCGCAGGGCGGCCTCCCGCTCGTGCTCGCTCTCCTCGGCCAGGGCGCGTTCGCGCGCGTACAGGCGCACCAGGTCGTGGAATCGGTAGCGGGCCTGCCCGCCCAGGCGGGGCTGGCCCAGTTCGAGGAGCTGGGCGTCGACGAGTTGCTCGATCAGGTCCTGCGCGCGGTCCTCGGACACTTCCAGGAGCGCCGCACCCAGCCATGGGCCGAACTCGGCCACGTCGATCAGCGCCAGCCGCCGGAACATGACCGCCACCTGCGGGGCCAGGTCGCGGTAGCTGAGGATGAACTTGGTCCGCAGGTCCACCTCGCCCTGGCTGAGCTCGTCCAGGCGACGGCTCTCGTCGGTCAGGCGCGCGACCAGGTCCGCGCTGGTCCAGGAGGGCCTGATGGCCAGCCGGGCGGCGGCCACCCGCAGCGCGAGCATCAGCCCGCCGCAGAGCTCGCTGAGCCGCATGGCGCCCTCGATGTCCTCGCTCACCCGCTGCTCGCCGGCGATGCGGGCCAGCACGCCCACGCCCTCCTCGGGCTCCAGCACGCCCAGTCGCAGCGGGGTGGCGCCCTCCAGGGTGATGAGGCCGGTGAGCTGGTCGCGGCTGGTCACCACCACGGCGCAGCCCGTCGCGCCCGGCAGCAGGGGACGGACCTGGCCGGAGTCGCGGGCGTTGTCGAGGACGAGCAGCACCCGCCGTCCGGCCAGCGCGCTGCGGAACGTGGCCGCCCGCTCCTCCAGCGTGGACAGGGGGTGGTTGCGGGAGACACTCAGCGCCCGCAGCAGGTTGTCGATGACGTCGAAGGGAGACAGCGGCGGGCCGGTCTCGGAGTAGCCGTTGAGGTCGACGAAGAGCTGCCCGTCGGGGAAACGGGAGGCGATCGTGTGCGACCAGTGCACGGCCAGGCCGCTCTTGCCCACGCCGCCCATGCCCGTGATGACCGCGATGAACGGCAGGCCGTTCTCGAGCTTGCGCTCCAGCAGCTGGTCGAGGTAGCCGAGTTCCCTCTCCCTGGCGACGAAGCCGGCGACGTCGGGCGGGAGCTGCGCGGGGACGGCGGGAGGGGCGCCGGCCGCGGAACGCTCCACCGGCAGCCAGCCCTGCCGCGCGCCGGCCTCGCCGCGCAGGATGGCCTCGTGCAGGCCGGCCAGTTCCTCGCCGGGTTCCAGCCCGAGCCGCTCCACGCTGAGCCGGTAGCCCTCCTGGTAGGTGGCCAGGGCCTCGGCCCGGCGCCCGGCCCGGCTCTGGGCCAGCATCAGCAGCGCGCGCAGCCGCTCGCGCAGCGGGAACTCGGTGACCAGAGCGGTCAGCTCTCCGACGATCTGGTAGTCGCGCGAGAGCTCCAGTTCGACCTCGAAGAACTCCTCCAGGATGGCCAGGCGCCACTCCCTGAGCCGCTCGGCCTCCGAGCGGATCACCTCGCCCTCCACGCTGGTCAGCGGCTCGCCCCGCCACACCGCCAGGGCGTCGGCGAGGAACTCCGAGGCCTTCTCCGGACGGCCGGCCGCGCGCACCGCCCTTCCCTGGCGCAGCATCTCCTCGACCTGCTTGACGTCCAGCACGTCGTCCTCGCCCAGGCGCAGCAGGTAGCCGGAGGGCGCGGTGACGATGGGGTCGTGGGCGACTCCTGCGGCGGCGAACTCGCGGCGTAGCCCGGAGACGCAGATCGCCACCTGGTTGCGGGCGGTGGCCGGCGGCCGGTGCCCCCAGATGGCCGTCCCGAGCCGGTCGGTGGTGACCACCCTGCCGACGTTGATCAGTAACATCGCCAGGACCGCGCGCTGGCGGGGCCCGCCCAGCGGGATATGCCGATCACCGGAGACGGCCTCGAGGGGACCGAGGATGCGAAACTCCATGCGCATGCCCACCTGGGTTCGTCTCAGACGTGGTCAGATGCCGTTCCTGAGCTCTCTCCACCGGAGATCGTACGGTACCCGCGGAAGATCGGTAATGCCACAAATGCCGAGAAGGGTCGGCGGTATTTGTGGTGGTGCACATGGACTTCTACCGGGCGGAGCCGAATCACCCCTGACATGCACCGATAAATACTGATAACTCGCCGAAATCGCATCCACATAGCGCCCATCTACCGTTCATGGCAGACGGTCCCCCTCAGGTGAGCTGGTTGGTATCGATGTCTCTGACCGCACAGCACAGGCCCCGAACGACCCGGAACGCGGATCGCGATCACTCCCCCTCCGACCTCGGCATCTCGCTCGTCGAACTGGAACTGGCCGAGCAGACCCGCTCGGAGCTGCTGGTCCTGTCGGCCGAGCCCGACCGGATGCATCCTTCCCTGCCGCGGCTGTTCGCCAAGCTGGCCAGGCGGCGCCTGGCGATCCGCATCCTGCACGGACCCGGGCAGCCGGGCCGCACCTCGCCCTTCACGCAGGCATGGCAGGCCGGCGCGATGGTGCACGCCGTGGCCGGCCTGCCGTACCAGGTGCTGGTGCGGGACCGGATGGTCGTCTACGTGCCGCACCCCGACCAGCCCGCCGCCGACCGGCTGGAGCGGGTGGCCAACCCGCTGGTCGCCGCCTCCGTGGCGGGGGTGTTCGACACCATCCACCGGATCCTGACCGACCAGCAGCGCGGCTGCGTGCCCGGCGGGCAGGAGGAGCACGAGGTGCTGCGGGCGCTGAACGACGGGCTGACCGACGACCGGGCCGCGGCCCGGCTGCACCTGAGCAAGCGCACCTTCGCCCGTCGCGTGGCCAGCGTGATGGAGAACCTCAACGCCACCAGCCGGTTCCAGGCCGGCGCGGAGGCCGCCAGGCGCGGCTGGATCTGACCCAGCGCGCCAGCGGCACGAGCGTCTCCTCGGGGCTGCGGGCCCCGTGCTCGAAGGCCAGCCCCGGGTCGGGGATCGGGAAGCGCGGCGAGGTGGCGACGGCCACCACCGCGCCGATCCGCTCACGCACCGGCCCGGTCGGCTCCAGCAGGCCGAGTTCCCCCAGCGCGGTCGCGGGCAGCACCTGCGCGTGGCCCTCGAGCGCGGCGGCCAGCCGCTCGGTGGCCTCCCCCTCGCGGCCGGGCCGGGGATACAGCCAGCGCACCCGGCCGGCACCGCCGCCGGGCAGCTCGCACAGCTCCGGCGTGTCCAGCCGCGCCCACCGCTCCGCCAGCTCCCTGTCCGGCGTGGCGGGCACCAGCCCGTGATCCGACCAGGCCATCACGTGCCAGCCCCGCCGGGCCCAATCGAGCGCGTGCCGCTCCAGCCGGCCCAGCGCGTCCATGGCCCGGCCGTCGTAGCCGTGGCGGTGCACGTGGTCGTCCAGGTTGACGTAGATCCACAGCAGCAGCGGGCGCGCCCGCCGCGTCCCGATGACCGCCTCGACGTCCGCCGCCACCCCGGCCACCAGCTCCTGCGGGTCGCGGGTGAGCCTCCCCGAGGCGGGGGTACGGCGCGCGCCACGCGTCAGGGCGGTCACCCACGGGCTGGCGAGCGTGTCCAGCTCGCGGCCCGCCACGACCGCCTCGGCGACCCCTGCCGCCCGCTCGAAGAGCGTCGGCCACCCCGCGAGCGCCCTCCCCCCGGCCATCCCGCCGGCCATCCCGTCGGCCATCCCCCCGGCCGGCCCCACGGCTGTCTGCGCGACCATCCCGACGGCCGGCCCCACGCCTGTCCGTCCGGCCGGTCCCGCGGCCGTCCCCGCGGCCGGTCCCGTCGGTTCCCGTGCCGCCGGGCGCCCGTCGACCGGTCGCGCGAGGGTCTTCCCCGTGATCACGTCGACCAGCGGACCTCCGGCCCGCTCCCGGTAGGCGGCGCCCACGACCAGGTGCTCGGCCACGGACGCACCGGTGATCGACGACATCCAGGCGGTGGCGGACGTGCTCGGGAACGTCGAGGTGAGACAGCTCAGCTCGGCCGCCCGCCATGCCCGGCCGGCGGCCTGCCAGGACAGCCCGTCGACGGCCAGCACGACCACGCCGCGACCCGCCCGGCCCAGCTCGTCGAGAACCAGGCCGGGCACATCACACAAGGAAGGCCCGGGACGGGGCGCGATCCCTGTCCCGGGCCCGGTCATCTCAGTAGTTCGGCACACAATCGGTGCACGTCGTCCGGAATTTCACGACCTGCACCTCCTGGCGTGCGGCCAGCATCTTCTCGACGAATTCCGGAGTTGTCATGATTGGCGTCTTTACCGTGGTCTGGACGCTTTCCCTGATCACATGCGCCTCCTGCGCCGGGTGGACAATTTGTCCACTACCCGATGCATTTAACTCTAGAAATCCGGAGTTTTCGGGTCAATTAGCATGAGAAATGCTGGCATCAACCCGCCATTGCCTTGCCACCAGCACATACGCCGCCACTGCCGCGAAGGCCGTCGCGCTGAAGGCATAGATCACCCGATACTCCACCAGCCCCACGATCCACGCCCCGGCCGCCATCGACAGCACGAAAGGCAGGTCGATGACCGCGTCCATCGCCGTCAACGCCCGGCCCTGCAGTCCGCTCTCGGTGCGCCGCTGCACGAGCGTGGTGGTGGCCACCATGAAGATGGGAATGGAAAGGCCGACGAAGATCCCCGCCACGCACATCGTCACGTCGGTCGTGGGAATGACCAGCGCCAGCCCGGCCGTGCTGAGGGCGAACCCGATCGCCGCCGTCCGGTGCTCGCCGAACCGTCTGATGAGCCGGCCCACCACAAACCCGCCGGCGACCGATCCGGCGCCCTGGAAGGCGCCGATGACCCCGATGAAGGCCGCCGGACGCCCCAGCCCCTGCTCCACGGCGGCGAACATGGCCGGGTTGACCAGACCGGCCGCGCCGAGCGCCGCCGCGACCGCCAGCACGCCGCCGCGCAGTTCGCGGTCGCCCAGGATGTGCCGGACCCCGGCCACCAGATCGGCCCGGAACCGGCCTCGCTCGTGCGGTTGCGGCCGGGCCAGGTCGGGCGCCCGCCTGAGCATCAGCAGCACCAGCACCGACACCAGGAAGGTCCCGGTGTCCAGCAGCGCCACCGCGCCCAGCCCGAGGCTCGCGTAGACCGCCGCCCCCAGCAGCGGCCCGAAGATACGCAACCCCTGGCCGAGCGAGCTGAACAGCCCGTTGGCCTCGCCGAGCATCCCGTCGGGCACCATCGAGTGCAGCAGGCCGCCCCGGGCGGCGGTGAAGATCTGGTTGGCGAAGCCGTACCCGAGGGTCACGACGAAGACGATCCACAGGTCGCCCGGATGGCGCACCAGCAGCAGGCCCAGCACCAGCACCCCGGCGGCCAGGTCGTTGACGATCAGCGTCAGCCGCCGGGGGAAGCGGTCGACCAGCAGCCCGGTCAGCGGCGCGAAGAACGACGGCACCGACAGCAGCACGAAGACCACCCCGGCCATCGCGTCCGAGCCGGTCAGCTCCTTGACGTAGATGGCCAGCACCACCAGCAGCGCCCGGTCACCGACCATGTTGATCGTCTGGCCGAGGAACAGCAGCAGGAACCGCCGGTCACGCAGCAACTGGCGCATCAGCCCTCCTCCGCCCAGCCCGCCTCGACGAGGACGGTCAGGAAGTCGTTCGCGAACTCGCCGGGGACCGGCAGCTCCGCCGCGTGGGCGGCGTACGTGGCGACGGCCGCCCGGTCCCGTTCACCGTCGATGCCGTGGGCCAGCGCGAGCATGAGCGCGTACGAGCGGGCCCGCTCCGCCGCCACCTGCCCGTCGATCCACGCCCGCCCGGCCGGACCCGCCGCCTCGGCCAGCCCGCGCAGGTTGAAGGGCCCTGACCAGGTACGGCGCAGCCGCGGCCCGCCGGCCCCCGCTGGAACCTCGCCGGGAAGCAGGTCCGCCAGGTGCCCGGACAGCGCGCGCAACCAGTCGCGGGACCCGCCGCCACCCGGCCCGTAGAGCGCGTCCAGCCCGTCGAGCGCCCCCAGCGCCACGGCGGTACGGTGCCGCAGGAACCCCCGGGTGGCCCGTTCCCGCCCCGGCAGGCACTCCATCACGCGGGCCGCGCCCCAGCCCATCGCGATCCGCTCCAGTTCGCCGCGATCGCCTGCCGCCCCCGCGAGCACGGCCGCGGTCGCGCAGGCGATCGTGGCCGTGCGCCTGAGCTCGTCGGGGTCGAGCTTGTCCAGGGTGTCGGCGGCGCTGTGGTTGAACCGGTCAGGCCAGTGCCCGAGCGACACCGTGGGGCAGGCGATGGCGGAGTCCACCAGCAGGCTGTGGTCGGAGGCGCCGACGAACGGCGTCGCCCGCCAGGCCCAGGTGTCGCAGGCCACCGCGCCCGAGTACGAGCGGGCGGCCTGCGGCAGGGCCGCCACGACGTGCTCGGCGAGGGCGTTGACCAGACCGGGCAGGTGGTCGGGACTGCGCTCGACGATGAGCGGCCCGCCGCACCGGCGCTGGTCCTGCCCTGCCATGTCAACGTTGACCGCCGCGACGGGCACGGTGGTGGCCACGTCGTGAAGGTAGGCGGCCATGCCGGTGAACTCCGGCCCCCACACGAACCTGATGCCCCTGCGCCTGGGCAGGTCCCTGGCCACGGCCGCCGCTCCCAGCAGCGCTGCGGCGCCCGAGGCGTTGTCGTTGACGCTCGGCCGGGGATGGCACAGGTGGGCCGACAGCAGCACCTCCTCGGCCGCCTCGCCCGGCAGCACGCCCGTCACCAGCGGCATCGGCGCCCGCTCGTGCACCTGGACCACGACCCGGACGCGGCCCCGCCGGACCAGCTCGGCGACCTGCGCGGAGGTCAGGCTGAAGGCCACCAGCGGGCCGCCCGGAGGCAGCTCGATCCGGCCGGGCCCGGGCAGGCGGTCGGTGACCAGGCCCAGCGCGCCGTGGCGGGCGGCGAGCTCGATCGCGGCCGCCACCGGCGTCTGGGGGTCGTCGTGCACCACCAGCGCGCCGCGCAGTTCCCCGGAGCGCAGCCGGACCACCGGCGCCACGATCCCCTCGCCGGAGGTCGGCGCCGAGTAGGCCGCCAGCGCGAAGGGCTGGTCGGGGTAGCGTGCCACCCCGGCCAGCTCGGCGCGCACGGGCGTCCACGAACGGGGCGACCGGAAGCTCCACCAGCGCTGCGCGCCGTCCGCCGGGAACTCCAGCAGCCGAACATCGCGCAGTCCGGCCTGCTCGGCGCGGTCGGCGACGTACTGCGCGGCGGCCATGACGCCGTCGGAGGCCTGGTAGCGGTCGAACCCGGCCAGCTCGGCGACGTCCTTGACGGCCTGGTCGACGTCGAATCCGGCATGGACCAGGCCGACGGCCTCGCCGACGTTCACCTCTCCACCGTCCGGGCCGCTGTTCGAGCCGCTGTTCGAGCCTCCGGCCGAGCCTCCGTCCGAGCCTCCGTCCGGGCCACGGCCTGGGCCTCCGTCCGAGCCTCTGTCCGGGCCTCCGTCCGGGCCACCAGCCGGCGCAGGGCGCTCCGGCGTGCCGCCGACAGCGGCACGCTGACGCGGGTCAGCCCTGGCAGCCGCCGGCCCGCCAGGCGTGCGGGCAGCTCGTCCTCGGTCACCACCCACGGCAGATCGGGGTGTCCCGCCTCGGCCCGGCAGCCGAGCGCGGCCAGGGCGGCCACGAGCTCCGGCTTGGCCGCCGCCACCGCCGCCCGCAGCGGGGCGAGCACGTCACCCTGGTCGAGCAGGCGCAGCGCCAGCTCCAGGGACAGGGCCGACACGCCGAGCGGCGGCACCGCGGACCGCACGGCGGCGGCCACGTCGGGAGAGGAGATCGCGAACCCCGCGCGCAACCCGCCGCAGCAGTAGCCCTTGGAGAGGCTGCGCAGCACGACCAGGCCGGGCACCCGGGTGGTCAGCGGGACGGCGCTGGCCGCCGGGCCGAGGTAGGTGGCGCACGCCTCGTCGACCACCAGCACCCCGCCCACCGCGCTCACCGCCTCGGCCAGCTCGGCGACGTGGTCGAGGGGCAGCAGGTCGCCGCGGACGCCGGGGCGGTCGAGCAGGACCATGGTGGGCCGCTGCGCCGCCACATCCTGCCACCGGTCGAAGACGCGCACGTCGGCGCCCCGCCGGGCGGCCCAGGCCGGCAGGTCGGGATGGGCGTGCGGGCCGTGCAGGAGCCTGCCCGGCCCGGCCAGGGCGTGCAGCAGCCCCGTCGTGCCTGCTCCGGTCACCACCTGGCCGGGGCTGAGCTCCACGGCGAAGTGGCGGCTGAGGACCGGCGCGGAGCGGGCGCCGCCGTAGGGGTCGTCCAGGGCGTAGTGCCGGGCCGCCTCGCCGGGTTGGCCGACGCCGTGCCAGGCGCGGTCGACGGCGTCCCGTACGAACTCGACCTCGTCCGGCGCCCACCGCAGGTCCACGCCTGGCTCGGCGGTCGCGTGGCGGAGCACGGCCGGCTCGGGGCGGGCCGGCGCGACCGCCACGAGCTGGACGTAACGGGTCCCTGGCCGGACCGGAGACCCGGCGGTGAAGTCCGCGTCCGCGCGCAGGAGCTCGAAACCCGCCTCCCCGACCAGGCGCGCCACCTCGCCCGGCAGGTAGAGCCGGACGTCGTCCCGCAGCACCGCGACCGTGCCGTCGCGCCGCGTGACGCGCAGTTCCCCGCGGCTGCGCCCCGACAGCGGGTCGTAGGAGCGCAGGAAGTCGAAGACCTCGCCGTCGGCCTCGAAGCGCGCCGTCGGCCGGTAGCCGGCCAGGATCGCCGCGACGTTGGAGTGGTCGAGGACCAGCACGCCGCCGGGCGCCAGCCGGTCCCTGACCCGGCGCAGGAAGGCCAGCTGCTCGTCGTCGCGTCCCCATCCGAAGGACTGCACGCAGATCGCCGCGTCCACGACCGGCAGCTCGGCGCGGGTCAGCAGGTCCGCGGGCACCAGCTCCAGCGGCACCCCGGCCCGGACGGCCGCCGCGCGGGCCTGCTCCAGCGCCCACGGGCAGACGTCCACGCCGGTCACCTCGTACCCGTGCCGGGCCAGCTCGACCGCGTGCCGCCCCGTCCCGCAGCCCAGGTCGAGCACCCGCCGCCCTGGCGCGTGCTCGGCCAGGACCTTCACCAGGTAGTCCACCTCGGCGGCGGTGCGCTCGGCGGTGTACTCGTGCCGCGCGAACCGCCAGTAGTCCTCGGTGAAGTAGCCGGTGTACCAGCCTGTCACGCGAACTCCTGCCGGGCGAAGAAGTCGCAGACGTCGCAGACGCCGATGGGGTTGCGCACGCCCTCCTGGAGCACGAACACCCCCTCACAGACCCGGCACTTGTCCTCGACCAGCGGGAACATGGAGCGCTGCATGGTGGCGAAGGCCTCGAACAGGTAGTAGTCGATCCCCGGCCAGAGCCCGTAGAGGTGGTCGGCCATCGCGTAGGCCATCGAGCGCTCCTGGGGTCCGGTGGTGAAGCGGCCCGGGGTGCCCTGGCGGTTCAGCTCGGGCGCCACCAGCTCCAGGTAGATGGTCAGTTCCTTCTTGGGGATGCGGTAGAGGGGGAAGATGTAGCGCATCCCGCCGATGTGCCGCACAGGGATGCCGCCCATCCGGTATCCGCTGGTCAGCCAGGTCACCATGCTGGCCACCAGGTCGTCGGCGTTGAAGCCGAAGGCGACCGTGCCGGCGCCGATGCTCTCGGCGTGGTTCTCCAGCATGCGCCGCAGCACCTGGTGGCCGACGACCATGCTGAGGTGGCGCCGATCCCCTCCCACGACGCTGTTCATGGCCTCCACGAAGGGCCGGCGGAGCTTGAAGACCCGCTCGATGTCGGCGGCGTCGACGATGACCTGGTCGATGCCGAGCCCCTCGGCCGAGGCCCTGGCGGCGGCGAAGGTGGCCGGCTCCTCCCAGTCGGGCAGGCCGGTGATGGTCACCGAGGTCATCGAGAAGTCGGGCAGCCGGTGCCGGGTGCGCTCCAGGAGCTTGAGGAAGGCGACGCTGTCACGGCCGCCGGACAGCCCGATCACGACCGAGTCGCCCGGGTTGAGCACGCCGTGGTTGAGGACGCTCTGGACGAAGGTCTCCTCCACGTAGCGGACGAAGCTCTCCTCGTCGAACTGCTCGACGCGCCGCTCCAGGCTTCCGGCGGTGTCGAACAGGATGGACTTGGTGTAGATCGGGTCGGGCGTGCCGTACACGGTGGTGGCGGGCCGGCGGGTGACGTCGAGGTCGTAGTGGCGCACCTGGCGCAGCTCGATGACGTCGTGCTCGCCGACGACGGTTGTCTCCTCGGGGACGATCTTCCCGTTCCGCAGGGTGATCACCGCGTTGACCGGAATGCCGTGGGCCGTCAGCACCTCCGTCAACGGCCGGCCGGGGGCGGCCTCCAGGGTTTCCGATCCGCCCACCTTATTGTGGAAGACGACATGAGCCACGACTTCCTCCTTGCCTCAATTAATGCTTAATATCGTTCTACATCCAAAGAAAGGGCGATATGAGAGCGAACGTGGAAGTTGGCATATTCACGTCAATCGAAGCCCTTGACGACGCGGAATGGGATGGCGTCGTGGCAGCCTCGGGGGCGCCGGTTTTCTATCAATCTCGTTATCTGCGGGCATACGAGAGCTTTCCGCTGACACCGGTGAAGTTGTTTCGCTATTTCGTGGTCCGCGAACGGGGCCGGGCCGTGGCCGTCCTGCCCGTCTCGCTGATCGACGGCCTGGACCCGCTCGGCCAGCTCCGCGCCCGCTATCCCCTGACCGGCCAGGAGCCTGGCCTGCTCAGCCACGTCTGGCACTGCTACGACGCCTGGCTGCCCGGCGCGCGCCACCTCGAAGCGGTCGTCGACGCGATGCGCGAGCTGGCCGGCGAGCTGGGCGCGGCCTGGTACGGCTTCGTCAACGTCGCCCACGGCTCGCCCCTGCGCGAGTCCCTGATCGAGCTGGGTTTCCCGGCCGAGCACATCGAGGACCGCTTCCGCCTCGACCTGCGCGGCGTGACGGACCACGCCGCCCCCGCCACCCCGAGGGGCCGGGCCAACCTGCGGCGCAACCGCCGCCGGGCCGCCGAGGCCGGCGTGTCGTACACGGTCAGGCCCGCGGGCACCGCCGACCTCGCCGAGATCGGCAGGCTGTGCGCCATGACCGCGGCCAAGCACGGCTCGAGCGGCTTCTACCCGCCCGAGCTCTTCGCCGGTTTCGTCACCGCGCTCGGCGATCTCGCGCAGGCGGTCGAGGTCCTTCAGGGCGAGCGGCTCATCGCCGCCGGTGTCTGCCTGCGCGACCGGCACCGCTTCCACGCCTGGGCCTGCGGGGTCGACTACCGGGTCGACGGCCGCTTCAGCCCCTACCCCCTGCTCCACGCCGCCACGGTCGAGCAGGCCATGTGCGAGGGCCGGACGCTCTTCGAGGGCGGGCGCGGCAACGCCGCCTTCAAGCTCAAGCACGGGCTGGTCCGGCTCGGCCTGGACGCCTGCCTGCTGGAGGTCTGATGCGCGTGACGGCCGGCCTGCGCCCGATCGCCGACGGGCCGCTCTTCGCCACCGGCCGGTGGCTGGCCGCGATGCGCGACCGGGTGCCCGGCCTGCCGTACACCTTCGAGCTGGACGGGGCGGTGCTCCACGGCACGGTGGTGCGCGCCGCGCACCCGGGAGAACCCTTCGACCTGCCGTACGTCCTCACCGCCGACCCGGCGCAGCTGCCGCTCAGCGAGGCCGCCCGCGCCGCCCGCCGGCGGTTCGCGGGGTCTCCGGCCTGGACCCCGCACCTGGTCGTCATGCTGCCCGGCTACGAGTGCCACCCGCTCGGCCCGGCCGCCCGCGACGGCGCGACGCTCGGCGACCTGGTGAAGGAAATCGTGGCCTGGTCACGCGCCGAGGGTCTGCGCGCCGTCGCCTTCCTCTACACCACCACACCGGAGCTGCAGCAGGTCCTGGGGCGCCGGGGCTTCGCCCGCATCCCCCTGTCCTACTCGTGCGAGCTCTCACCCGGCGTCCGGCTCCCGGCCAAGCGCCGCAGCGAGGCCCGGCGCGAGCTGCGCCGGCTGGCCGAGGCAGGGGTACGGCTGCGCGTGAGCGACATCTCCCGGCCGGTGCCGGGGATGGTCGACCTGAAGTGCCTGCACTCCCGCAAGTACGGCGGCGCGGCGGACCCGGTGGCCGTCGCCCACCGCCTGGCGGCCCTGTGCGACGGCGGAGCGCTGCTGTTCAGCGCCGAGCACGACGACCACCTGGTGGGTTACGCCCTCTTCATCCCTCACCGGGAGACGTGGTACTGCGTCAGCACCGCCAGGTGGTACGGCTCCGCGGCGGCCCGCCACACCTACTTCGCGACCGTCTTCTACGAGCCCGCCCGCCACGCCGCCGAGCAGGGCGTCACCCGCCTCCACTACGGCCAGGGCAGCTGGCGGGCCAAGCTGTCCCGTGGCTGCCGGGCGGTCGAGCTGCCGGCCTGGGTCCTCGCCCTCGACCCGGCGCTCGAGCCGGTCGTCGAGTGGAGCGCCCGGACCACCGAGCTGTCACCCTGAACGCCGGAGGGGCGGGAAGAGCATCGAGGTCTGCAGAACCGCCTGTTCCCAGCGGTCGAGCGCCAGGCCGTAGCAGGCGAGCAGGGCGGCGGCCCTGCGCAGGTCCACGCGCGGCAGGCCGGGCAGGAACTCGCAGGCCAGCAGGTCGGCCAGTGGATGGCGGGGCGGCAGCAGGGCGGCCAGTTCCGCGCCCGCGCCCGGCCGGGCGCTCGCGGCCAGCTCCGGGGCCAGCTTGCGCGCCTCGTCGTCGAGCTCGTGCCAGATCGCGGCCACCACCCGGGAGCGCACTCCGGCGCGCACGTCGTCGAACTCCCTGCTCTCCTTGGGGATGCCCGCCTCCAGCAGCGCCACCAGGTCGCGCAGCGCCCGCTGGTCGCCGTCGAGCGGGGTGCCGCAGCCCGGGCCGAGGAAGATCTCCGCCTCGTGCCGGGAGTCCTGCGGGCTGTCCGAGCTGTGCACGATGTCCAGCATGACGTTGACGCCGCGCAGGTCGCCCCGGATGGTGCCGGGCGCCGCCTGCGCCGGGTCGCTGGCGCCCTTGAGGGCACGCAGCCTCGCGTGAGCGTCAGCCGTGCACCTGTCCTCTACCAGCAGGACGAGGCTGGGCCCGAGGTCGAACACCAGGTCGACCTGCCGGTAGAAGTAGGCCTTCCAAGCGGAAGTGATCTTGCTTTCGTGAAAGGCGTCCTGGTTGGGCGGCCGGTGCCACACCACCTCGTAACGGACCGGCTCGAACCCGTGCTCCTCAAGGATGTCGAGGACGGGAGTGCACAGATGCCGCATCAGCGCATCGGGCGGAAACAGGAACAGGACGGTCCTGTCCCACACGATCCCGGTCATCCGTCACTCCCTGGAAGACGCCTCAGCCCTTGCGGGACTTCGATACTCGGGGACGTCGCGACACGACTCGGTTACGGTCCATTCTCTGCTCCTCACTTCGTTTGCGGGCGGCCGGACAAGCGCCGCCCGCGGCTCATTCCTAGGCTTATGTTCGCCCCATTTCCCGGTGATTTTCCGGGAGCGGGAATTCTTGGCAGGAAACCGCCATTCCGGCGACGGCCACGATCGACGGCGCGACCATTCCCTGCCCCACCGCCCGCGCCGCCTCGTCCAGCGCGACCGCCCCCGCGATCTCCTCCGGCGCGACCGCCTCGATGGCCGCGAGCTCGCCCGCGAGCGTCCAGTCCGGGCAGCCGGCCACCAGGGCGTGCCTGCCGTACAGCAGGGCCTCCTCCAGCGACTGCTCCGCCTCCAGCCGCAGCAGCGCGGCCGTGCGCCGCGCGGCCCGCGTCACCTCCGCCGGCGACCAGGCGGGCTGCGCCAGCAGCGCGACGGCGGTCGCCACGACCTCCTCGACATGCTCGGGCGCCGTGGCGACGAAGGCGCGCCACACCCCGGTGTCGCGGTAGGGCGCGGCCAGCGCCCACAGCTCGTAGCAGAGCCCGCGCCGGTTGCGCAGCTCCTCGGTCAGCAGCGCCGAGCTGGCCCCGGCCAGCAACTCCATGAGCACCAGCCAGGCCGGTCGCAACGGGTGCCCGTACGGCACCGCAGGCCCGCCCAGCACCACCCCGGCGGTGTCGCTGTTGAGCTCGAGCGCCTTCCGCCCGGCCCCCACCACCGGCGGGCCGGCGCAGGCGGGCGGCGTCCACGGCGGGAGCGCGGCCAGCGGCCCCTTCTCCAGGACGCCGGCCACCGCCTCGGGCGCGGCGCCGCCGCAGACCACGACCCCCGCCGAGCCCAGCCACCGGGCGTGGTGGGCGCGCAACGCCTCCAGCTCCACCCGGCCGACCTCCTCGATCGTGCCGCCGACCGGGCGGCCCAGGGGATGGCCGGGGAAGGCGAGGTCGAAGAAGACGTCGTGCACCACGTCCAGCGGGTCGCTGGCGGCCAGCCGTAGCTCCTCCTGGACCACCTTGCGCTCGGCCGCCAGCACCGCGCCGCTCAGCTCCGGCTCGGCCAGCGCCCTGGCCAGCACGTCAAGGGCGCGCACCGCCGCCTCGGTGGGCACCCGCGCGTACAGCACCAGGTGTTCCCGGCTGGTGATCGCGTTGGCCTCGCCGCCCAGCGCCTCCAGCAGGTCCACCGCCCGCTCCCCGCCCGCCGACGGCGCCTGCAGCAGGATGTGCTCCAGCAGGTGCGTGCCGCCCGCGGTGGCCTCGTCCTCGTCGCGGGATCCGGTGCGCAGCCACACGCTGACCGTGGTCACGTCGGCCTGCGGGCGGTGCAGGACCCACGCCGGCGGGCCGCCCGCCGGATCGGCGCGGACCGGTCGCGTCACAGCGCGCCCGCCGCCTTCGCGCCGCCCAGCAGTTCCTCGTCCACCTCGTCGCCGTGGACCAGGATGAACCGCCCGACGGGCGTGTGCGCCCACAGCGCCCCGCCGCTCTCGCCGATCGTCAGCCGGTCGGTGCGGACACCGCCCTCGACCGGAAGCGCGAACAGCGCCAGCCCCGCCTCCAGCGCCGCCTTCGGGCTGAGCCGGTCCAGCACCGCGGCGCCCGTCATGCGGCTCTGCAACGCCGTCGCGGCCAGGCTGACCGGCCTGCGCAGCGCCTTCACCACCGTCGTGCGCCGCCGGAGCCGGCTGGCGCGCACCAGCGCCCTGCGTTCCCCCGGCAGTTCGGGCACCTCCAGCGGGCCGGCCGCCAGCAGTGCCGCCAGCTCGGCGTACTCCGGCCAGAGCGCCAGCTCGCTGACCGCCAGGGCGCAGGCCCGCAGTGTCCCTGGGGAGGCCGCCCCCAGCAGCACCGCCACGTCGATCAGGTCCCTGGCCCGGTAGGGCTGCTCGAAGCGCTCGTAGAGCAGGGCCACGAGGTTCTTCACCACCGGGTCGCCCGGCACGCTCGTGCGGTGCGGCGCCCCGAGGCCGTCGCCCAGGTAGGCGAGCGTGCTCAGTTCGATCCCGTACGGCAGGCCGTACGGGTCGTCGGGCCGCCTGCGCAGGCTCAGGATCACCTCCGGCTCCCGCTCCAGCCGGATGAAGGTGGCCGTGTGCATGGACCAGCCGTCGTCCAGCAGCCAGGCCGCCAGCTCCCACAGCCGTTCCCGCTCCGGCACCCAGAAGTCGAGGTCGTTCATGTACCTGAGCAGCGGGTCAGGGTATCTGTCGGCGATCTCCAGCCCCTTGAGGGAGACGACCGCGACGGGCAGGCGCGCCTGCTGCTGCCGGTAGAACGCCATCCGCCCGCGGTGTTGCGCCAGCTCGTGCGCCAGCCCCGGGCCCAGCCGCCGCCCCTCGCCCTCCCAGGCGCTCAGCAGTGTCGCCACCAGCGAGGGCTGCTCCCGCCTGGCGACGTACAGCATCTCGCCGGGAGTCTCCAGCTCCTGACCGGTGACCAGCGACAGCGTGCCCTCCAGCTGGGCGGCGCTCACCCCGCTCACCCCGACCCCGCTCACCCCGACCCCGCTCACCCGGCTCATCGCGGCGGCCTGCGCAGGCACCAGACCGCGGTCGAGGACTCGGGCGCGAGCGGCCTGCCGGTGAAACCGGCGTACGCGCCCTCCACCTGCCAGCCCGCCGCCTCGGCCCAGTCCGCCACCTCGGCCATGGTGAGGAAGCAGAACCGGATGGGCGGGAAGTAGCCGCGCTCGACCACCCTGCGGTCACCGTCCAGCCGCTCCACCAGACCGACCAGCTCGGCCTCCAGCCCCTGCTTGTCGAGCATGCGGGTGATCTCGTAGATCGCCCGGCCCTCGTCCCAGACCCGCAGCCGGGGCACCCCGTCCCTCGCCTTCTGCCGCTCCGGCCGGGGCTGCACCACCTCGAACGCCAGCCGCCCGCCCGGCCTGGCGTTACGGAAGGCGCACCGCAACGCCTCCGGCACCGACCGCCGGGACAGGTGGTTGAGGGTGTTCTGGCCGCAGTACTGCAGCGCGGCCGGTTCGGGCAGCTCGCACGCGGCGAGGTCGGCCCTGATCAGCCGGATGCCCGGCCCCAGCCGCGTGCGGGCCTCGGCCAGCATCGCCTCCGACACATCGACACCCACCTGGGGATCCAGCTTGGCCGCCAGCCGCCCGACCCCGATCCCGAGGTCGGCCACCGGCCCGTCGGCCGCGCCGGCCAGGCGCTGGTAGAACTCGATCTCGGCGGGGTCGTCCTGCGCCATCGCCGTCCAGGCGCTGTAGATCTCGGCCCAGTGGTCGAAGTCCGCCATCGACGGCTCCTTTCGCGTCGGGCCTCGATCACACCATCCGGGTCCGGCGGCGGCCAGGGTTCCCGCGTGGCAGGAAGATGCCGACCTCAGGCGGGTTCCGCGGCGTCGGCTCACCAGTTGGTGAAGGCCCCGTCGCGGGTGCGCAGGTGGGGGCGTTCGGCGGCGACGGCCTGGTACTTGCGGGCCTGGACGCGGTCGATGTCGACGCCGAGGCCGGGCAGATCCGGGACGTCCAGGCGACCGCCACGGACCTGCGGCCGAGCGGTGAAGATGTCCGCCAGCTCGGGCTGGGCCTGGTGTTCCTGCACCCCGACGTACGGCGCGGCCAGGTTCAGGTGCAGCGACGAGGCGGCGGTGACCGGTCCGAGGGGGTTGTGGGTGGCCAGTTTGACGTAGTGCGTCTCGCACATCGCGGCGATCTTCCTGGCCTCGGTGAGCCCCGCCGCCACGGCGACGTCCACCCTGGCGTAGTCGACGAGGTCCTGCTCGACGAGCCGCTGGAACTCCCATTTCGACGCGAACTGCTCGCCCGCCGCCAGCGGCACCGCCGTGCGGGACCGCAACGATCGATACGCTTCGAGGCCCTCGCAGCGCAGCGGGTCCTCCACGAAGTACGGCCTGGCCGCTTCGATCTCGCGGCACAACGTCACGGCCTCGGGCAGGTCGAGCCGCGTGTGCACGTCGAGGATCAGTTCCACGTCGTCACCCACGGCCTGCCGTACCGCGTGGAACAGTTCGATGCCCCAGCGCATCGAGGCCCGCTGGTCGAGGGTGCCGTCCCTGTCATGGGGCACGGCGAAGCGCAGGTGCCGCCAGCCCTCCCCGACGAGCGCCCGCGCCCGGTCCAGGAACGCCTCGAGGTCGTGATAGTCGTCCCCCAGGTGCGCGTAGGCGGGGACGTGGTCACGTACCCGCCCGCCGAACAACTCGTAGACCGGCACGCCCAGCGTCTTGCCCCGGATGTCCCACAACGCCACATCGATCGCGGCGATGGCGGACGACACGATCCGGTCGGCGGGGAAGAAGCCCCGGCGGAACATCACCTGCCACAGGTGCTCGATCCGGGCGGGATCCTCGCCCAGCAGCAGCTCGCCCAGGTGCTCGATCGCCCCCGAGACCGCCTTCTGCCGCGAGCGGATGCCCACCTCGCCGATGCCGTGCACGCCCTCGTCGGTGTCGACGACGAGCAGCATCATGCTGTCGCCGTGTTCGGGCAGGGTGAGCACTTCCCAACCAGTGATCTTCACAGGCGAACTCCTATGAGAACGTTACCGGGATTCTCAGAAACGCCATCATGCATCATCTCCACACCGTCCGCCAGACGCGGGTTCACCAGGTTTCGAACCGCGAAGATACGCTCTTGACGCTTCCGGGAACGTTTGCAACCATCCTCCGTACCGACGACGTGGCGGAGGGCAACGTGGCAGTGACGATCAGGCAGGTGGCGCAGGCCGCCGGAGTGTCGGTCTCGACCGTCTCCCGCGCGTTCACCGCCCCCGACCAGGTGCAGCCCCAGACCCTGCAGCGCATCCGTGACGCGGCCGCGAAGCTGGGCTACGCGCCCAACCCGGCGGCCCGCTCGCTGCGCGGCGGGAAGACCGAGTCTCTCGGGCTGATCATCCCCGACATCGCCAACCCGTTCTTCCCGCCGATCTTCAAGTCGATGCAGGCCCGCGCCAGGCGGCTGGGCTACACCGTCCTGGCGGCCGACACCGACGAGCGGGAGTCCGACGAGCTGGAGACCATCACCGCGGTCGCCAAGCGGGTCGACGGCATGATCCTGTGGGCCTCCACCCTGCCGGAGGACAGGCTCGCCGAGCTGGCGCGGACCATGCCGGTGGTGCTGGTGAACCGGCACGTGCCCGGCATTCCGGAGATCCGCATCTCGCTGACCGCCGGCATCTCCCAGGCGGCCGAGCACCTGAAGGCCTACGGCCACACCAGGTGCGTCTTCGTCAACGGCTCGCGGCCCGAGCTCAGCCGCGGCAAGTCGATAAGAGAGGCGTTCGAGGCGCACGAGTTGTCCCTCGTCGAGCTGGGCCCCTACGAGCCGCGCTTCGAGACCGGCGTGCACGCCGCCACCCTGGTCACCTCCTGCGACGCCACCGCGGTGCTCGCCCACAACGACCTGGTCGCGCTCGGCGTGCTGCACCAGCTCGCCAAGCTCGGCGTCGACGTGCCGCGGGAGGTCAGCGTGATCGGCATAGACGACACCCTGCTCGCCGAGACCTCCACCCCGTCGCTGACCACCATCCGCATCTCGGCCGAGGAGCTCGCCACCCAGGCCACCGACCTGCTGCTCGACACCATCGCCGGGCGCGGTGCCGGTCGCGTCCTGGAGATCGGCTCCCGGCTCATCCCCAGAGCCTCGACCGGCCCCGTCCTCCGCTGACCGCGGTTCCCGAGGTACGGCGCGCGCCGTACCGCCATCCCGTCATGCCGTCTTCAACACCGTTTTTCCTGCTATGACCTGAATGCGGGAGTTCAGATGAAGAAGATCACCGCCTCCCTCGGCGTCGCCGTTCTGGCCACGGCCGCCGCCGCGTGCGGATCGTCCTCCGGTGCCGGGCAGGAGTCCGCCACCATCACCCTCAGGGTCCAGGGCATGCCTCCGGCGACGGACAAGCCGGGCCTGGCCGCGTTCGAGAAGACGGTCGCCGACTTCGAGAAGCAGAACCCCGGCATCACCGTCGAGGGCTCCCCGGCCACCTACGACCCCCTGACGTTCTCCGCCAAGCTGGCCGGCGGCAAGGTCGAGGACGTGATCAAGGTGCCGCTCACCGAGCCGCAGGGCCTGATCGCCCGCAAGCAGGTCAAGCCGCTGACCGCCGAGCTGGCCAAGTGGCCGCACTACAAGGAGGTCAACCCGCAGGTGCTGCGGCCGCTGAGCGACGCCGCCGGCCAGGTGTACGGCGTGCCCCAGTCGCCCTTCGCGATGGGACTCGTCTACAACAGGGAGCTGTTCGAGAAGGCGGGCCTCGATCCGGACAAACCGCCGGTCACCTGGGAGGAGGTGCGGGCCCACGCCGAACGGATCGCCGAGAAGACCGGCAAGGCCGGATTCGTGCACGAGTCCAAGAACAACCAGGGCGGCTGGCAGCTCACGAAACTGACCTACACCTTCGGCGGCGACATGGAGCGGCTGGACGGCGACAGGTGGGTGGCCGCCTTCAACGCCGAGCCCACCCGGCAGGCGCTGACCCTGTTGAAGGAGATGCGCTGGACCGACGACTCCATGGGCGCCAACCAGCTCAACGACCAGAACGACGTGATCAAGCGGTTCGCCGCCGGCGAGGTCGGGATGTACCTGGGCACGCCCGGCACCTACCGGCTGGCCAAGATGACCTACGGCATGCGGAACATCGACGCGTTCGGCATCGGCCCGCTCCCCCAGGCCGGCGGGAACGCCACGCTGACCGGCGGTGACGTCTACATGGTGCCCAGGTCGGCCTCCGCGGGGAAGACGGCGGCGGCGGTGAAGTGGCTGCTGTTCGCCTACGCCCAGCCGCAGTACGACACCGGCGCCGCCGCCGAACGGGCCAAGGCGCTGGCGGCCGATCCGAACGCCGCCGTCGGCGTGCCGACGCTGCCGATGTTCGACGCCACCCGGCAGGCGAAGATCGACGAGGCCGTCAGGCCCTACGTGAACGTCAAGCTCGAGCACTTCCGGCCGTGGATCGAGGGCACCCCCAGGCTCCGGCTCCGCGCCGAGCCGCCGGTGCAGGCCCAGGCCGTCTACGCCGTGCTCGACAGCGTGGTGCAGGCCGTCCTGACCGACAGGGACGCCGACGTCAGCGCCCTGCTGGCCAAGGCCGAGACCGACGTGAACGCCAAGCTCGCCGCGAGCCGGCAGTGACCGTCGCGACGCGCGCCAGGAGGCGGGGGAACACCGTCATGGCGTTCCTGTTCCTCATCCCGGCCTTCGTCGCCTTCGGGGTGTTCTCCTACTGGCCGATGATCCGGGGACTGCTGATCTCCTTCCAGGAGACGAACCTGGTCGACCCGGCCACCTGGGTCGGGCTGGACAACTTCGCCGCGCTCCTGCGGGACCCGCTGCTCTCCACGGCGATCGCGAACACCCTGCTGTTCGTCGGGCTCGGCCTGCTGATCGGGTTTCCGGCGCCGCTGATCCTGGCCACCGTCATGTCGACGGTGCGGAAGGGCGCGGGGATCTACCGCTTCCTCGTCTACCTCCCGGTGGTGATCCCGCCGGTGGTGGCGATCCTGCTGTGGAAGTGGTTCTACGACCCGGGGCACGGCCTGTTCAACGAGTTGCTGGGCCTGGCCGGCCTGGGCCCCTTCCCCTGGCTGGAGTCGCCCAGGACCGCGATGCTCAGCCTGGTCATCCAGTCCACCTGGGCCTGGATGGGCAGCACGGTCCTGATCTACCTCGCCGCCATGGTCACCATCCCCGCCGAACTCTACGAGGCGGCGCAGATGGACGGCGCGTCGATCGCGCGCCGGCTGTGGCACATCACCCTGCCCCAGCTCCGCCCCACTATCGGCCTGCTGCTGCTCCTGCAGCTGGTTAGCACCACCCAGGTCTTCACCGAGCCCTACGTGTTCACCGACGGCGGCCCGGAGAACAGCACGCTGACGATCCTCCTGCTGATCTTCAGGTACGCCTTCAGGGACGGCGCCTACGGCCAGGCCGCCGCGCTCGCCTTCCTCCTGGCGATCTTCCTGGGCCTGATGTCGGCGATCTACCTGCGGGCCACCCGCGCCTGGAGCTCCTCATGAGCCTGATCTCCCACGTCGAGGAGCGCCGCCCGGCGGTCAGGGCGGCGGTGCGCGCGGTCCAGTGGCTCACCCTGGCCGTCCTCCTGCTGATCGGCGTCGGCCCGCTCTACATGACCGTCAAGGGCGCGATCTCCCCGGCCACCGACCTGATCGCCGAGCCGCTCCAGCTCTGGCCCGGCGACCCCAGGCCGGAGAACTTCGGCACCGCCTGGAACGACCTGGGCATCGGCCACTACCTGCTCAACACGGTGCAGGTCGTCGGCGGTTCGTGGGCCGTCCAGCTGGTCGTCGCGATCACGGCCGGCTACTCCCTGTCGGTCCTGAAACCCCGGCTCGGCAGGCTGATCTACGGCGCGATCCTGGCCACGATGTTCGTCCCCTACACCGTCTCCATGGCCAGCCTCTTCCTGACCATCATCGACCTGGGCCTGGTCGACTCCTACTGGTCGATCTGGCTGCCCGCCGGAGCCAGCGCCTTCAACGTGCTGCTGGCCAAACGCTTCTTCGACGCGCTGCCGCCGGAGCTCTTCGCCGCCGCCCGGGTCGACGGCGCCGGCTCCTGGCAGCTGCTGACCAGGATCGTGCTGCCGATGAGCCGCCCGATCCTGGCCGTCATCAGCCTGATCGCGATCATGCACAGCTGGAAGGACTTCATCTGGCCGCTCGTGGCCATCACCGACCCGGACAAGCAACCCATCAGCGTGGCCCTGGCCACGCTGGCCGACCAGGCGCCGCAGGACCTCCTGATCGCCAGCATGGCGATGGCGCTGGCCCCGCCGGTTCTCCTGTTCTCGGTCTTCCAGAAGTACGTCGTCGCCGGGCTCGGCTTCACCGGCGTCAAAGGCTAACCCCCCGAAAGGCGGACCCCCCATGCCTGATGTCTCCCGCCGCACCCTTCTCCAGACCGCCGCGCTCGCCGGCGCGGCCTCCGCGCTCACCGTCACCCCCGCCCAGGCGGACGCCCTGTCGATCTCGGCCGACGGCATCACGCTCGTCGCCGAGGCCGGCGGCTCGATCCTCGTCCGCGACGGTTCGGGGACCGATCTTCTCAGGATCGGCCACTTCATGATCAAGGACACCGTGCTCGGGCAGCAGCGCACGTTCGGCGGCACGCCGAGCCTGACCACGGTGAACGGCCGGCCCGCCCTCCAGGTCGCCTACACGATGCCGGCGAGCGCCTCGGCGGTGACCGTGCGCGGCACGTTCACCGTGGCCGCCCGCCGGGCGAGCATGAGCTGGGAGGTGACCGGCAGCGCCACGCTCTCCCCGACCGGCTACATGTTCTCCCGTGCTCTGGTCGGCAACACCGCGCCGGAGAAGTACGTGCCCGCCACCGTCTGGACGAAGGACCCTCGCGGCGGCGTGCCGTACGAGGTCAACGCGGGCTCGCTCTACCAGGAGACGTGGGCCGGCACGCGCGCCTGCTTCCGGCTGGCGGCCTCCAATCCGTCGTTCACCAACGCCACCTGGATCCACGCGCCGGCCGGCCAGGACGGAGCGACCCGGGTGGAGCTGGTCCTCGGCGACCTGCGGCCGAGCGCGGCCAACGCGGTGGCGACCGCCGCGCCGCTCGGCGTCGACGTGTGGAGCGACCAGCCCTTCGGCCTCTACGAGCCGGGCGCGACCATGGCGGTCAACGCCCAGGTGGTCAACGGCGCCGCCGACGCCAAGCCCGTCACCCTGACCTGGTGGGCCCGCGACTTCAACGGCACCGTGCTCGGCACCGGCCGGCTCACCAGGACCGTCGAGCCCGGCGCGGCCTGGCAGGAGACGCTCACCGTGCGGGGGCCCGCGCAGGGCCTCGTGTTCGCCGAGGTCAAGGCCACCTCGGGAAGTGAGGAGGCGTTCGCGCGGACGAACCTGGCCACCCTCAAGCCCTACGCCTACCGCGCCGACGGCAGGTTCGGCATCGCGAACTACACCTGGCTGCTCGTCCCGGACAAGCAGCAGGTCGGCCGGCTGATGCAGAGGATCGGCGTGAGATGGGTGCGCATCGCCTACGACGGCGCACCGGGCATCCCGCCCGCGGAACTCGACGCGCTGGGCATCAGGCACAACGTCCAGCTCGGCGGGGTGATCTTCAACGGTACGGCGGAGCAGATCGCCGCCTGGGCCGACGACCGGGCCAGGATCGCCGTGCAGTCGGGTGCCGCCTACTTCGAGGTGGCCAACGAGCTGAACCAGCCCTGGATGTCCGGGCAGAAGGCCGCCGAATACGTGCGCGACGGCCTGAAACCCATCCACGACAGGCTCAAGGACTCCGGCGTCAAGCTGATGAACTGCGGGCTGGGCGGCATGGACTACCGCTGGACGGCCAACTTCCACGCGGCCGGCGGCTGGGACCTGATCGACGCGTTCGCCTTCCATCCCGGCCGGGGCAACTTCACCGCCGACTACGCCCCGCCGCCGGAGGACTGGGAGCAGGGCGCCAACGGCTCCTACTGGAACTTCCTGGGCGCGCTGCGCAAGGCCAGGCAGACCCTCGACGAGTACGGCGGCGACAAGGAGCTCTGGCTGACCGAGGCCTACGCCTGCACCAGACCCAACCGCTGGTGGAACGACACCCACCGCCAGGCCGCCGAGAACACGCTGCTCCAGCTCGCGCTCTGCCTGTCGGAAGGCGTGGACGGCGTCAACTGGTACCAGCCCCACGACAGCACCATCCACCACCCGCAGGAGGCCGATCCGAACAACCCGGAATACCACTTCGGGCTGCTGAACCGCGACACCAGCGCCAAGCCCGCGCTGCTGGCGTTCGCGACGGCCACGCGCCATCTGGAGGGCGCGACGTTCAAGCGCTGGCTCACCTTCGCCGACCCCGACCTGAAGGGCCTGCTCTTCGACACTCCGCGCGGCAAGCTCGCGGTCCTGTGGAGCCGTAAGGACGGCTACATCCTCAACCGGGACCACGGCGCGGACCAGTGGTACCCGCACCCCGAAGGCTGGGTGGACCACTGGCCGACCAAGACGTGCGTGTCGCTGAAGTCCTCCGGTCCGGCGATCCGGGAGATCGACTGCATCGGGCAGGAGCGCACGATCACCGCCACGGGCCGCCGCGTCCAGGTCACGTTGGACGGCGCCCCGCGTCTCTACTACGGGCTGGAGCTATGAGAACCGAATCCCTCTCCCACGACGTGACCGTGATCGGCGGCGGTCTGGCCGGCGTCAACGCCGCCGTCGCCGCGGCCCGGCTGGGCCGTACGGTCGCCCTGGTCACCAACCGGCCCGTGCTCGGCGGCAACTCCAGCAGCGAGGTCCGGGTCTGGGTGGTCGGGGCGACCGGGCACGGCAGGAACCACCACGCCCGCGAGGGCGGCATCATGGGCGAGCTCTTCCTGGAGAACCAGTACAGGAACCCGCACGGCAATCCCTACTTCTGGGACACGACCGTTCTCGACCTCGTCCGGCAGGAACCGAACATCGCGCTCTTCCTCAACACCGACGTGCGGGAGGTGTCGTGCCCGGCGGGCCGGATCAGCGCCGTGACCGGCTGGATGATGGGCTCGGAGCGGCTGATCACCTTCGAGTCGCCGATCTTCCTGGACTGCACCGGCGACGGACTCGTCGGCCACCTGGCCGGCGCGAGCCACCGCGTCGGCCGCGAGGGACGCGCGGAGTACGGCGAGCCGTGGGCGCCGGAGGTGCCCGACGACATCACGCTCGGCAGCACGCTGCTCTTCTACACCAAGGACGCGGGCGAGCCGGTCCGTTACGTCCCGCCCAGCTTCGCCAAGGACATCACCGGGACGTCGATCCCCGAGCGGCGGATCATCAGGGCCGGCGACAACGGCTGCGCCTACTGGTGGATCGAGTTCGGCGGCGAGCTGGACACCGTGCACGACAACGACCGCATCCGCGACGAGCTGTGGTCGGTCATCTACGGCATCTGGGACCACATCAAGAACTCCGGGAAGTTCGACGCGGAGACCATGACCCTGGAGTGGGTGGGGTCGCTGCCCGGCAAGCGGGAGTACCGCCGGTTCCTCGGCGACCACGTGCTCACCCAGCACGACGTGCTGGGCCAGACCCCGTTCGACGACAGGGTCGCCTTCGGCGGATGGTCGATCGACCTGCACCCGCCGCAGGGCATGTACGCCAAGGAGGACGGCGCGAAGCAGCGCTACGCCGACGGGATCTACCACATCCCCTACCGGTGCCTCTATTCGCGGAACGTGCCCAACCTGCTCATGGCCGGGCGGAACATCTCCGCGTCGCACGTGGCGTTCGGCTCGACCAGGGTGATGGCCACCTGCGCCACGATCGGCCAGGCGGCCGGCACCGCGGCCGCCCTGTGCGTGGCCGGCGGTCTCTCACCTCGCGAGCTGGACGCGCGCGACCTTCAGAGAACCCTCCTGAAGGAGGACGGCTCGATCATCGGCCTGCCGTACGAGGACCCCTCGGATCTCGCGCGGGCCGCCACCGCCTCCGCGTCGAGCACGTTGACCCGATTCGCGGTCGAGACCCCGGCCGAGGTGTGGCCGCTGGAGGCGGACGCCGGACTGGTCGTGCCGGTCGACCCGGCTCTGGACGCGATCGAGCTCCTGCTCGACGCGGCTGCCGGCACCGAGCTGGTCGTGGATCTCTACGATCCGGTGCTGGGCCAGAACTACGTGCCGCGGGAGCTGATCGCCTCGCATGCCGTACCGGTGGAACCGGGGAAGAACCAGTGGGTCCGCGTGGATCTGTCCTTCCGGCCCGGTCGGGCGCAGAACGCGTTCCTGCTGATCCGGGCGAACCCTGATGTCCGCCTCCATGTCGCCGACCAGCCGACGCCTGGCGTGCTCTGCCTGACCCGGGTCCCGCTGCGACCCCAGGACGAGGCGCCCCAGCTGCTGCGGGAGTGGTCCGACGCCGGTCTGCTGCGCCGCGCCTTCTGCTTCCGGGCCGGCCCGACGGACGCCTTCGCCCCGTCCAGGGCGCTCGACGGCTTCCAGCGTCCGCACGCCGGACCCCACATGTGGGTGTCGGACACCTTGCCCGCCACCCTCGAACTGTCCTGGCCGTCGCCGGTGACGATCGGCCGCGTCGACGTGCTGGCCGACGACGACGTCAACGAGGACCTGATCAACCTGCACCACCACCGCACGCCGTTCGAGATCATGCCGACGCTGCTTCGCGACTACCGGCTACAGGTACGGCAGGACGGCGGCTGGCGGACGGTGGCCGAGGTGCGCGGCAACCGCCGCCGCCGCAACGTCCACGACCTCGAGCCGGTCGCCGCCGACGCGCTGAGGATCGTGGTCGAGGCCGGCAACGGGACACCGTACGCCCATGTCGTGGCGGTTCGCGTGTATGAGTAGACCCATGAAGCGTGTCCTGGTCACCGGTGCGGCCGGCCGTATCGGCCGGGCTGTCCTCGACCTGCTCGGCCAGCGGGGGATCCCGGCCAACGCCCTCGTGCTGGAAGATCCCGGAGACCTCAGGGCCGAGCTGGTCGTCGAGGGAAGCGCGACGGACCCGCGCGCCGTGCGGGAAGCACTCAGGGGCGCCGACGCGGTGATCCACCTCGCCGCGATCCCCACCCCCGAGCGGCATCCGGCCGAGACGGTCTTCGCCACCAACACCCAGGCCACCTACACCGTGCTGGAGCAGGCCGGCAAGGCGGGGATCACCCGGGTGTGCACCGCGAGCAGCACGGCGATCTCGGGGCTGCCGTTCGCCGCGCGCACCCTCCACCCGCGATACGTCCCCGTGGACGAGGAGCAACCGCCAGGGCCCGAGGATCCCTACGCGCTGTCCAAGCAGGTCGACGAGCTGACCGCGCAGATGATGTCGCGCCGCTACGTCATGTCGGTGGTCGCCCTGCGCCTGCCGTACGTCGGCGGCTTCGACGAGCGCCTCCTCGACTTCGCGCGACGGTGCGAGCTGGACCCCGGCCTGCACGCGCCCGGCCTGTGGGCCTACCTCGAGACCCGCGACGCGGCCCGGGCGTGCCTGCTCGGCCTCAGCCCCGCCGGCTTCCACGTCGTCACCGTGGCGGCCCCGGAAACCCTGGTCTCCCACCCCACCGAGGATCTGCTCCGCCGCTATCACCCCGCCGCCGAGATCCGCTGCCCCCTGCCGGGGCGCACCGTCCCGCTGAAGCTGACCAGGGCCACCGCCGTTCTCGGCTTCAGCGCGGAGTTCCGCGTCTGACACGACGCCTGGCCAACATCTGTCCGGCGAGGAGCCCCGCCGCGCCCGCGCCCAGCAGAGCGGTCGCGGGCAGGAGGACACGGCCGCGCGCGTCGCGGCAGGCCGCCGCGTACGGGTCGATGACGTCCATCGGCAGGCCGGCGGCCTTGAGGGCCCGCACATGGCGATAGTCGGCCTCCACCGGCGCGTTGCCGGCGACGAAGGCGCTCCCGCAGCCGACGCCCTGAGCGGAGACCGGGACGAAGCCGGCGACCGCCCCCGCGCCGATGAGGACGGCGGCGAGGATCGGCAGGGCTCTGGGCATCATGGGTCGACTCCTTCGCCGTCCAGGATCCTGGAGATCGTCGATCATGTCACGCCTTCCCGCGGTTGTCTCCCGCCCCCACGCGTGCCGCTGCCCGTCGCCGTGGACGCCCGGCGGCCACGCACGCGGCGCGAAGCCGGCACGTGCGGGTCAGAAGAGGGTCAGCGGTTCGGCGGGCACCGGCTCGGGCAGCGGCTCCACCTCGGGCAGGCGGGCCCGCACCTCGTCGTGGAAGCGGCGGGCCAGCGGCAGCGCGTCGGCGTTGTCGGGCGTGTGGATGAACACGGTCGGCGAGCGGCCCTCGCGCAGCCACTCGGTGACCGTACCGATCCAGTGCCGCCAGCCCTCGACGGTGCGCTCGGTGTCGTCCCTGCCGAGGTAGCGGACGATCGGACGGCCGGTCAGCGCGCGTGACCGGCGGGGCACGCGAGGCTTCTTCGTCCAGGCGTCCCGTTCGGCGTCGCTGGTCGGCGGGCTGCGGAACAGGGTGGTGGTGTCGAACGGGATCCATTCGGCCTCGACGCCCGCCAGCACCTGTTCGAGGAGCCGCTCGGAGCGGGCGTCGTCGAAGAAGGCGCGGTGGCGGACCTCGACGGCGTACCGGTGGGAGCGCGGGAGGCGGCGGAGGAAGGCGGCCAGGCCGCCGAGGTCGGCCGGCCCGAACGATCCGGGAAGCTGCACCCACAGGGCGTGCGCCCGCGGCCCCAGCGGCTCGATCGCCTCCAGGAACGCGCTCAGCTCCTCCTCGACGCCGCTCAGGCGGCGCTCGTGCGTGATGGATCTGGGCAGCTTCACCACGAAGCGGAAGTCGGGGCCGGTCTGGGCGGCCCACGTCTCCACGGTGGCGCGCGTCGGCGTCGCGTAGAAGGTGGTGTTGCCCTCCACCGCGTCGCACCAGCTCGCGTAGGCGCGCAGGCGCTCGCCCGGTGGGAGCGGATGCGGCAGGAAACGCCCCTGCCATGGGGTATGAGTCCACATCGCGCATCCCACGTGAAGCCGCATGGAATCGACGCTATCGGATCCGCGCCGGTGATCCTTTCGTGACCCGGCAGGCGGCGAGCGCCTACCCTGGACGCCACGGCGAGCTTGGAGGACGTGGTGGGGCGCAGGCCGACGATCGACAGGGCGGAGCTGGCGCGGCTGGTCAGCGAGGGCATGAGCGTGCGGGAGCTGGCGGCCCACTTCGGGGTGAGCGAGTCGGGCGTGCTGCAGGCCAAGCGGGCCGCGGGTCTGGCCAAGGCGCAGCTCGACCACGGCGGGGCGCTGCCGTGGACGCTCAGCCGTACCCACGCCCAGTCGGGGCCCGCCACCAACCTGCGGAACCTGTCGGCGGCGGCGCAGGGCAGGCCGGTGGCGCCCGAGCGGCTCAACACCGCCCTGCGGTGGGCGCGGCGGCTGGTGGACCAGGGGCTCGACGTGGCCTATGACCCGGTGGAGGGGTTCACGGAGGTCCCGGCGGCCCCGTCCGGCTCGCACGTCGCCGAGGTGCTGGGCCGCGCCGTGAAGGCCGTCGAGGGTAGCTGACAGAGGCGTTTCGGCACGCGCCTCCGGGGCAGTCGGAAGGCCGATCACGGCACATCCCGACAGACCCCGGAGGCGTCTGATGACCACCTCAACGCTGATCTGGGTGGCCGTCATCGTGGTGGTGGTTCTCGCCATCGCCGCGGTCGGCTACGTCATCCTTCAGCAAAGACGCCGGGCCGGCCTGCGCGACAGGTTCGGGCCGGAATACGAGCGCGCGGTCGCCGAACACGACAGCACGCGCGAGGCGGAGCAGGAACTGATGGCGCGGGAGCAGCGCTTCTCCGAGCTCGACATCAGGCCCCTCGACGAGGGCAGCCGGCAGGTCTACGCCGTGCGCTGGGGCGAGGTGCAGGAGCGCTTCGTCGACGCGCCAGGGTTCGCGGTGACCGAGGCGGACCAGCTGGTGACCTCGGTGATGGGTGACCGCGGCTACCCCACGGGCGACTACGACGACAAGGTCTCGACGCTGTCGGTCGCGCACGCCACGACGCTGGACCACTATCGCAAGGCCCACGAGATCAGCGGCCGCGCGGCCAGGAAGGAGGCCTCGACCGAGGAACTCCGCCAGGCCATGGTGCACTACCGCGCGCTGTTCCAGGACCTGCTGCACGACGACGCCCCTCACTTCCCCCGTCAGGAACCCAGAGGACGGTGAACGATATGACCGAGCACAGACCCGCCGAGGACGCGCTACAGGTGCCCCCGCCGCGCGCCGACCAGGCCAGGAACGATCCCGACGCCACCGACCGCGACTTCCAGGCCACCGCCGCCGAATCGCGTGACCAGAACGCCGAGCGGCAGTGGCAGGGCCGCACGCGCGACGACCTGGCCCAGGAGGACCAGGCGCGCGCCGGCCAGGCGTGGGAGGGCGGCCACGAGGAGCGGCACCAGCCGATGATGGACGCCGACGCCGGCCGTCAGCAGGAGGACACCCGCTACCACGACCCCTACGAGACGCAGGCGCCGGACGACGTCCTCGCCGGCCACCGCGGCGAGACCGCCCGGCCGGAGGCCGCCGGGCAGGGCGCGGGAACGGCCGAGCCGGAGCGGACGCAGCCGGCCACGGCCGGGCCCGCCGGGCCGGGATCCGCCGCGGGCCAGGACATCCGCCGCGAGGGCGCCGAGCCGGGCGGGTTCCTGCTCGACCAGGACCCGGAGCAGGTGCGCATCCGCTGGCGTGAGGTCCAGGCCTACTTCGTCGACGATCCCCGCGAGTCGGTCGACCGGGCCGACGCGCTGGTGGAGGAGCTGCTGGCGACCCTGACCTCCCGTGCGGCCCAGCTGCGCGACCGGTGCAAGAACGCCGGCGGGGGCGACACCGAGGTGCTGCGCCAGGCCCTGCGTGAATACCGGTTGATGGTCGACCAGTTGCTCCTCACTCTCACCCCGGCGGAAAGGTGACATGACATGCTCGCCATCGTCGCGGCGATCGTGTTCGGGCTCGGGTTCTTACTCGACCTGCTGAACACGAGGATCGCCGGCATCAGCGGAATGGCCTTCGTCCTGCTCGGCCTGTGCCTGCTCGCCCTGCACCAGGCGGGCATCGGGACGGCCGGCATCAGCGGCTACCGCGGCGGCTGGCGCCGTACCAGGCGCTAGCGCCACCACGATCCACCCTGAGATCACGAGGGGCGCCCTGCGGGAGGGCGTCCCTCGTGCGTGCCCGGCCTGGCACGTGCTCAGCGGGCGTGGGAGACGGTCCGTTCGGTCATGGCGGCGTACTCGAACTCCCGGCGGGGATCGCTCAGCGCGGCCAGCGCCGTGATGTCCCTGCGGAAGAACAGCGCGAGCGTCCAGTCCATGAGCACCCGCGCCTTCCTGTTCGTGGTGGGCATCCGCGACAGGTGGTAGGTCCGGTGCACGAACCACGCCAGCGGCCCTCGCAACTTCACGCCGTAGATCTGCGCGACGCCCTTGTGCAGGCCGAGGCTGGCGACCGAGCCCGCGTAGGCGTGCCGGTACGGCCTGCGCGCCGTCCCCCTGATCGTGGCCAGCAGGTTGTCGGCCAGCACCCTGGCCTGCCGTATGGCGTGCTGGGCGTTGGGCGCGGTGTACTGGCCCGGTTTGGTCAGGTCGGGTACGGCGGCGCAGTCACCTGCGGCGAAGACCTCGTCGTGGCCCACGACGTTGAGGAACGGCGTGGCCCGCACCCTGCCCTTGCCGTCGAGGGGCAGGTCGCCGTGCGCGACGACCGGGTTGGGTTTGACGCCTGCCGTCCACACCAGCGTGGCCGCGTCGAACACCGAGCCGTCGTCGAGCACGATCCGCCCGTCCACGGCCGACTCGAGGCTGGTCTTCAGCCGCACGTCGATGCCGCGGGCGCGCAGCTGCTCCAGGGTCCAGGCGCCCATCTCGGGCCCCACCTCGGGCAGGATCCGGTCGGTCGCCTCGATGAGGTACCACTTCAGGTCGGACGGCTCGACGCCCGGGTAGTAGCGGCAGGCGTCGTGGGCCATGTCCTCCAGCTCGGCCAGCGCCTCGACGCCGGCGAAACCGGCGCCGACGAACACGAAGGTCAGCGCCTCGCGCCTGATCGCCTCGTCGTCGGTGGAGGCGGCCAGGTCGAGCTGGCCGAGGACGTGGTTGCGCAGGTGGATGGCCTCCTCCACGGTCTTGAACCCGATGCCGGACTCGGCCAGCCCGGGGACGGGCAGGGTGCGGGAGATCGAGCCGGGGCACACGACGAGCAGGTCGTAGCCGACGCTTCGCGCCTGACCCCGGTGCGGCCGGAAGCTCACCTCGCGCCTGCCGGTGTCGATGTCCTCGATGACGCCGTTGAGAATCGTGCAACGTGGCAGCACCCGGCGCAGCGAGACGACGACGTGCCTGGCCTCCAGGTTGCCCGCCGCCGCCTCGGGAAGGAACGGCTGGTAGGTCATGTAGGAGTCGACGTCGATGAGGGTGATGTGCGCCTCGCCCGCGCGAAGCCGGCGCTGGAGCCGCAGCGCGGTGAACATCCCCACCGAGCCGCCGCCAAGGATAACGATGCGAGGAGTCATCGCGCTCCTCTACCCCCGAAGCGCATCGTAACCGTGCTGCCTTGCTCGCCGGTACGGATGTCGACGCTGCCGGCGAGCCGTCGGGCCACCCACAGGCCCATGCCTCTGGTCGCGTCGGGCGCGGGCGGTGTGGCGCCCGGTTCGCCCTCGAGCTTCCACCGGCCGTCGTCGTGCACCTCCACGACGACCTGGTCGTCCTCCCGCCAGATGCGCAGGCGGGCCTTGTCCCGGGCGCCGTGGGTGACCGCGTTGGTGGTCACCTCGTTCACCGCGACGAGGAGGTCGGTGACCTCCGTCTCGGACAGGCCCGACGCGCGCGCCTGGTCCGCGGCGAAACCCCGGACCTCCGGCAGGTCGGACAGCCGGAAGATCACTTCTCTGATCAGGGCGTTCCTTTGTTCCCCGTCCATGGGAAGCCCCCACCTAGCGCTCCGCGATCAGTTCTGCCCTGAGCTGGTCGAGAACCTTGCGCAGAATGCGCGAGACGTGCATCTGCGAGATTCCGAACTCCGCCGCGATCTCGGCCTGCGTCATGTTGCCGAAGAAGCGCAGCAGCAGGATGTTCTTCTCCCTGGAGGGCAGCGCGTCGATGAGAGGCTTGACGGCCTGCTGGTCGACCAGGGTGTTGAGAGTGTCGTCGTCCTCGGGGATCACGTCCCCCAGGGAGGCGGCGTCGTCGTCGGCGCCCAGCGGGGCGTCCAGCGACAGCGTGCTGTAGGCGGCGGAGGCGTCGAGGGTGAGCAGGACGTCCTCCTCCGAGATGTTCATCTTGGCGGCCAGTTCGGCCACCGTGGGGGCGCGGCCGAGATCCTGGCTGAGGTCGGAGACCAGCCTGTTGAGCTCGGAGCGGCGCTCCTGGTAGAGCCGGGGCACCCTGATCGCCCAGGTGCGGTCGCGGAAGTGCCGCTTGACCTCACCGGTCATCGTGACGACGGCGTAGCCCCTGAAGGCGTGGCCGAGGCCCGCGTCGAAGCCGTTGATGGCCTTCATGAGGCCCACGTAGGCGGCCTGCAGAAGGTCCTCCATCGGCTCGCCCCGGTAGCGGTAGCGTCTGGCGATCTCCATCGCGAGCGGCCGGTGCATCTCGACGACGCGCTCACGCACCCTTTCGCGCACCGAGTCAGGGGTGCCGTCCCTGACCATCTCGGCCAGGAGTTCCTCCGCGGTCATGTCGTCGAGGACGCGTTCCTGAACAGCCATTGGCGTCTGCTCCTCATATGGTCGCAGCCCGCCCCCGCACAGCGAAAAAGCCCAGGCAGAGGCGCGCCTCACGAGAGGTCGCTCGGAAGCCCTCTGCTGGACTTCGACTTCAGTTTTCCCCCTTTGGGATGGAGTATTCAACCCCTGGCCGGTGACAGTAGGGTTGCCCTGCCAGACAGGGGACGACGGAGGAGGCTTCGGGTGACGGTGTCGGAGAACGGTGAGTGGCCGAAGGCCGCCCTGAGTCTGACGTCGTCGATCGCCGGCGGACTGCCCGTGGTGGCCGTGGAGGGCGTGCTCGACGCCACGACGAGGGAGCAGTTCGCCGACCATCTGGCCGAGGTGGTGGCCGTCCACGGCCACGATCTCATCCTCGACCTGGCGGGGGTCACCTTCATGGACTCTCGCGCGCTCGGCCTGATCGTGCACCACTGGCAGGGGTGCACGTCGGCGGGTGGCAGGTTCGCGCTGGTGGGCGTGCGCTACTCGCCGTCGAAGGTGATGTGGATCACCGGGCTGGCGCAGCGGCTGCCGCTGTACGAGACGCTCGACGAAGCGCTCGCCGCGCTGAGCTGACCGGCACCTCCCGGCCGGCCTCGCGCCGGGCCGGTAGATGCTCTCCCCGCTCCAGGACCTGCACCTCTCAGCGGGCCTTGCGCTGGTGCTCCTCCACCAGCAGCCGGGCCAGGTCGGCGACCTTGACCTGATGGTGCTGGGAAACCCTGCGCAACTCCTCGAAGGCCGCCTCGGCGCCGCACCCGCTGGTCTTCATGATGATGCCCTTGGCCTGGTCGATGACGGACCGCCCGGCCATGGCCTCCTGCAGCTGTGCGGCGTCGGTGCGCATCTCGTCGAACTCCCACATGTTCGCCATCGCCACCCCGACCTGCTCGGACAGCATCTCCGACAGCGGCGCGGCGGCCTGCGCGGTGAAGGCGCCCGGCCGTACCGAGTACAGGCCCACCACCAGGAGCACGGGCTGGATCTCGATCGGCAGCACCAACGCCGAACGGACGCCCCACCGGGTGGCCAGGCCCGCGTAGCGCGCCCAGCGGCGGTCGCGCAGCACGTCGGCGACCACCACGCGGCGCCGCGTGCCCCGCGCCTCGATGGAGGGCCCCTCGCCGATCCGCCGCTCGCCCTCGACCAGCATGATGAGCTCGCTGTGGGACCCCGACACCAGCACCCGGTCGTCGCGCCACAGCTCGGCCGACCCTCCCGAACAGCCGGGCACCCCCCGGGCCAGGGTCGTGGTCAGCCCGCGAAGTACGCTCTCACTCGAGGTGTCGTCGCCGACCCGGCCCAGCGCAGCCAGGTCGCGCGCCAGCACGGAGGTGATCATTCTCGCCATGGCGAATCCCTTCCCGATGAGCCTAGATTAAACAGGTGACCGAACCCATCGGCCTGGCCGCCCTCGAACACGCCCTCGATGAGCTCGGGGGGCGCGTCTCGTCGCTGCGCGCGGCCCGGTCCGCCTACCCGGGGGAGCTGGCGCAGACGCTCGACGCCGCGCTGGCCGAACTCGACACCGCCACCGAGCTGCTGGCCGCGGCCAAGGCGGAGCTGTCCGGCGCCGCCAGGAACAAGGCCGGCAAGGGCGCCTCCCAGCGGGAGCTGAAACTGCTGCGCCAGGTGTTCAGGGTGTTCCCCGTGCCGGTGATCGTGCTGGACGGCGGCGGCGTGATCAGGCGGATCAACGCCGAGACGGCCGCGCTGCTCGGCAGCCCCGACGGGTTCCTGATCGGCAGGTCGTTCCCGCTGCTGGTGGACGTGCCCCGGCGGGCGGCCTTCCGTTCCCATCTGACAGCGGTGCTGCAGACCGGACAGTCGGCCGCGTTCGAGACCAGGCTGGCCCACCAGGGCCGCACCCACATCGCGCAGCTGGTGCTGACCAAACTGACGATGCCGGGCGAGCCGCAGCAGATGGTGGCGGCGGTGGCGCTGCCGACGCAGGTGCAGGTGTCCGAGCCCGGCACGCCCCGTCCCGAGCTGTCCGACGCGGCGCTGCTGATGACGGCCGCCAAGCGGCAGGAGCTGCTGGCCCGGATGACGTCGCTGCTGCTCGACGAGGAGAGCCTGCGGCTGCCGGTGGCCCTGTCACGGGCCGCGCGGCTGCTGGCCGAGGAGTGGGCCGACTGGGTGATCGGCGACGTCCTGCGCGACGACCTGCTGAGCAGGTCGGTGGTGCTGGGGCCGAAGGACCAGCCGGTGGCCGAGCTGGTACGGCTGGTCGAGCGGGCCGACCCGGCCGCCGGCCCGCTCGTGGCGCAGGTGCTCGACCAGGGCACCGGCGTGGTGCACGAGATGGTCGAGGACGAGTCGCTGCTCGGCTCGTCCGCCGACGGGCCGCTGCTGACCACGATGGGCGCCGGCTCCATGCTGTGCGTGCCGATCGGCGTGGAGGGGGCGGTCCGCGGGGTGCTCACGCTGGTGCGCTCGCACGACCGCCAGCCGTACACGCTGGCCGACCTGGGGCTGGTGCAGGAGCTGGGCGCGCACCTGGGCATGGCGATGGCGGCCAGGGACCGCTTCCGCGACCGCTCGCAGGCCGCCGACGCGCTGACGGCCAGCGTGGTGCCGCGCAACCTGCCGCAGATCCCCGGCTTCGAGGCGGCGGCGATCTACCACCAGGGCGCCTCGGTGGGAGCGGAGTTCTACGACGTGTTCCCCGTCAAGGACGGATGGGGGTTCTCGCTGGGCGGCGCGGTCGGCTCCGGTGAGGAGGCGGCCTCGGTCAGCGCGATGGTGCGCGGCGGGCTGCGCGTGCTGAGCGTGTGGGAGAGCGATCCCGACATCGCGGTGCGCAAGGTCAACGAGGCGCTGGTCGCGCAGCGCTCCGGCATGTTCGTCATGGCCGCGGCCGGCTACGTGAAGGGCAGGACGATCACCGTCAGCTCTGCCGGGCACCATCCGGCCGCGCTGGTGCAGCCGGACGGCGGGGTGCGCTTCGTCTCCGGCGGCGGCGTGCCGCTCGGCATCGCGGCCGAGGCCGAGACGGCGGTGGAGGAGATCACCCTGGCGGCGGGCCAGACGCTGGTCTTCTACTCCGAGGGCCTGGTCTCCTCGCGCGGCGAGCACGGCGAGCCGTACGGGGAGGAGCGGTTGGCCGACGTGCTGGCCCGCAGCGTGCAGCAGCCGCCCTCGACCGTGGTGAAGTCCATCGAGCAGGACAGGCACGCCTTCTCCGGCGGGCGGGTGTGGGACGAGATCGTGGTGCTCGCGCTCCGCGTGGCGTGACCGCCGCCCGGTTTGGGCCCCCCGAGCAGGTTTACTTTTCCCGGGCACCGGGGTAAGCCTAGAAGGAAGTGAGTGCCTAAGACGCAGGCACACCCCGCAGCTGTCACCTGCCCGAGGTGTGTCATGCATATCGCCATCGTCGCTTCCGACCAGCGGCGCACTCATATCCTCGCCGTGGCCCGCGAGCTGGGCCGCGAACACAGGGTGACGATCTTCTCCCGCCGCAGTGACGCCCAGGCGAAGCTCAGGACGAAGGTGTGCCATGGCGTCACCGTCGAGTCCATACCCGCGGGCCCGGCCCAGGATCTGCCCGCCGACGACGTGGTGCCGTTCCTGTCGGACGTGGGCGCCTACCTGATGCGCCGCTGGCTCGAGGAACGGCCCGACGTGATCCACGCCCACTCGTGGACCGGGGGGCTGGTGGCGGTGGCCGGGGCCAGCGGGCTGGGCGTGCCGGTCACGCAGACCTTCCACCACGACCTGGGCGTCGCCGTACCGCCGGCGCATCTGAGGCTGGAGCGTGTGCTCGGCCGGCGCGCCGACGCGGTCATCGCCGGCTGCGGCGACGAGGAGTCGGAACTCATCAGGATGGGCGTCCCCCGCGACCACATCGCGGTCGTGCCCTGCGGGGTGGACGTGGACAGGTTCCGCCGCCAGGGCAGCGCGGCGGCCCGCGGCACCCGCAGGCGGTTGCTGCACGTCGGTCCCCTCTCCCCCGACCGGGGCGCGCACACCGTGGTGCGGGCGCTGGCCGCCGTCCCCGACGCCGAGCTGGTCCTGGCCGGCGGGCCCCCGGCCGAGGGGCTGGAGGAGGACCGCGAGGCCAGGCGGCTGCGCATGCTGGCCCGGCAGGCCGGCGTGGCCGAGCGGGTGAGCGTGCTCGGCCGGGTGCCGAAGACGTCGGTGCCCAAGCTCATGCGCAGCGCCGACCTGGTCATGTCGCTGCCGCGCGAGGCACCCGAGGGGACGGTCGCGCTGGAGGCCATGGCCTGCGGCGTCCCCGTCATCGCCTCTGCCGTGGGCGCGCACCTGGACGCCGTGGTCGACGGCGTGACGGGCCTGCTGGTGCCGCCGGACCGGCCCGCCCAGACCGCCAGGCTCATCCGCGAGCTGCTCGCCGACCCGACCAGGCGCACGGCGCTCGGCTACGCCGGCGCCGACCGGGCGCGGTCGCGCTACTCGTGGGAGCGCGTCAGCCAGGAGCTGCTCCGGGTGTACGAATCGCTGTGAGCCACCCCGCGTCCCGACCGCCGCTCCCCGGGCTGCGGCCGGCCGTCGGCGAGGGGCGCGGCACGGTCACGGACGACGGCCACAAAGCCGCGGAACACCGCGAGAGGGTCGAAAGCGCCGTTACCAAAGCGCAATCTGTGCTTTCCTGAGACTCATGTCGATTCCTGGTTATCTCGTGGCGGCGGCGCTCCTGGCGACGCCCGCCGCCACCACCGCGACCGAGCGGCCGCCGTTCGAGCAGGTCTTCACCGAAGGCTTCGACTCCCTGGACACCGGCAGGTGGATGGTCTACCACTCCCCCGGCGCCGAGACCAACCCCCGCACCGGCAAGGCCACGTCCGTCTCCGGCGGCGTGCTCCGGCTGAAGGGCGGCTTCTACGGCGGCAAGGACCTGTCGGGCGGGCTGGCCACGCGCTCGTCCCAGGAGTACGGCAGGTGGGAGGTCAGGTTCAAGGCCGAGGCCGGCGCCGGCTACACCCCGGTCGCGCTGCTGTGGCCCGACAGTCAGAGCGACGGCGACTACGCCGAGATCGACTTCGCCGAGATCGTCGACCCGCAGCGGCGCGGCGGCGGCATCTTCGTCCACGCGGGCCGCGAGCGGGCGCAGAAGCAGCTGCGCGCCGACTTCACCCAGTGGCACACGGTCGCCGTCGACTGGCTGCCGGGACGGCTGACGTTCTGGCTCGACGGCCGGAAGGTGTGGGACTACCGCGGCCCGCACGTGCCCGAGGGCAGGAAGATGGGACTGGCCCTGCAGAACGACGTCGTCTGCAACGAGTGGTCGCCGTGCAGGAACGCCGCCACCCCCGACACCGTGTCGATGTACGTCGACTGGGTGAAGGTCTACCGGTTCACCGGAGCAGCCTGACGGCCTTCAGCCCCAGGTGGACGGCCAGCCGGTCGTCGCCGTCCGACAGGTCGAGCCCGGTCAGGCGTTCGGCCTTGCCCAGGCGGTAGTAGAGGGTCTGGCGGTGGATGCCCAGCTCCGCCGCCGCCTTCTGGGCGTGCCCGCCGAGATCGAGGTAGGTCTCGACGGTGTGGGCCAGCTCGGTGTCCAGCGGCGCGGTCTCGGCGGCCAGCTCGCGCAGGTCGGCGCCGCCGAGCCGGGCCAGCAGCCGGTGCACGCCGAGATCGGGCCAGCAGGCGACGGGATGGAAGCGCGGGAAGTGCTCGGCGATCCGCAGGGCGTGCCTGGCCTCGCGGAAGCTCTGCCAGGCGTCGGCCGGATCAGCCCGCGGCGCGCCCATGCCGGCGGCGGTGCCGTACGCGGCCTGGAGGTTGCCCGCGATCTCGCCCGCCAGGTGCGCGGGGGCGAGCACGGCGACCGGCTGGCCCGCGCGGGCCAGCACGCCGCGCGGCAGCGTCCAGAGGGCGGCCACCCGCTCCTGCGACTCCCTGACGGCGATCGCGGTCACGGGACCGGCCAGGTCGAGGGCGGCTCCGGCCCGCTCCTCGGGGTCCGACGACAGCAGCGCGGTCAGCTCCCTGCCCAGGTCGTGGCGGCTGCGGGCCTCCTGGGCGAGCATGGCGGCCGCCCTGGACGTGAGCGGCCTGATGCGGGCCAGCTCGGCATCGCCGAGCGTGCCGAGCAGCCACAGGTAGCCGTAGGTCACCGACGTGTGCCGGAGCGGGACGCACACCCTGGCCAGGACGCCGAGCTCCCGGTCGGCGGGGATGCGGACCGGGCCCTCCGCCCTGGCGATGCCGAAGCGCTCGAAGTAGTCGCGGACCTCGCGGCTGGCGCGTCTGCGCAGGATGGACTCCTGGCGGACGGTGTCGATGTCGCCGTGCTGCGCGCCGTACGCCAGCAGCCGGAAGGAGCGGTCCTCCAGCGTCGCGGAGACCCCGAGAACGCGGGCGATCTCGTCGACGGTCTCCTGTAGGTCATCGGTGTTGTGCATTTGTATGACAGCCTGCCACAACCCGCGTTACGGACGTCAATGGGCCCCTCGTGAGCAGGGGTTTTAGCCTGGAAACATGCTGGGTCACGTACTTCTCGCCGGGTCGCGCAGCGCGCTCGTGCGCCGCACCGTGTCAGGGCTGCCGCCGACCAGGAAGGTCGTCGACCGGTTCGTCGCCGGCGAGAGCGTCGCCGAGGCGAGCTCCGCCGTGCAGCGCCTGGTGGACGGCGGGCTGACCGTCACCATCGACCACCTGGGCGAGGAGACCCGCGACGCGGGCGCCGCCGCCGCGACCGCGAAGGCCTACCTCACGCTGCTGGAGGCGCTGCGCCCGCTGGGCCTCGGCACGCGCGCCGAGGTGTCGGTGAAGCTGTCGGCCGTCGGCCAGGAGCTGAGCGACTCCATGGCGCTCGACCACGCCCGCGAGATCTGCGCGGCCGCCGCCGCCAACGGCTCCACGGTCACCCTCGACATGGAGGACCACACCACGGTCGACTCCACGCTGGGCATCCTGCGCGCGCTGCGCGAGGACTTCCCCTCCACCGGCGTCGCCGTCCAGGCCTACCTGTTCCGCAGCGAGGCAGACTGCCGCGACCTGGCCGTCGAGGGCAGCAGGGTGCGCCTGGTCAAGGGCGCCTACCGGGAGCCCGCCTCGGTCGCCCACCAGAGCAAGGCCGAGGTCGACAAGGCCTACGTGCGATGCCTGCGGATCCTCATGGCGGGGAAGGGTTACCCCATGGTGGCCACGCACGACGACCGGCTCATCGCCATCACCGAACTGCTCGCCGACAGGTTCTCCCGCGCCGTCGGCGACTACGAGTACCAGATGCTCTACGGCATCAGGACCGACAAGCAGGAGTCCCTCGCGGGCGCCGGCCACACGGTCCGCGTCTACGTCCCCTACGGCGACGACTGGTACGGCTACTTCATGCGCCGCCTGGCCGAGCGTCCCGCCAACGTCGCCTTCTTCCTTCGTGCCCTTGGGGGTAAGTGATCATGGATGCGATCAGCAACGTCCCGACGCCGGCCAACGAGCCGGTGTACGGCTACGCGCCCGGCAGCGCCGAGCGCACCACGCTGGAGAACCGCATCAAGGAACTGGCCGGGTCCTCGATCGACCTGACCATGACCATCGGCGGTGCGCAGCGGATGGGAGGCGGCGCGGCCCTCGACGTCGTGCAGCCGCACAACAGGACCGCCGTCCTGGGCCGTACCAACGACGCTACGGCTCAGGACGTGCAGGACGCCGTCGACGCGGCGCTGGCCGCGGCTCCCGCCTGGCGGGCGCTGTCGTTCGACGAGCGGGCCGCCATCTTCCTCAAGGCCGCCGACCTGCTCGCCGGGCCGTGGCGCGCCACGCTGAACGCGGCCACGATGCTCGGCCAGTCCAAGTCGGTGCAGCAGGCCGAGATCGACGCGGCCTGCGAGCTGATCGACTTCCTGCGCTTCAACGTCGCCTACGCCCGCCAGCTCTACACCGAGCAGCCGACCTCCTCGGCCGGGGTGTGGAACCGCATGGAGTACCGCCCGCTGGAGGGCTTCATCCTGGCGATCACGCCGTTCAACTTCACGGCCATCGCCGGCAACCTGCCGACCTCGGCCGCGCTCATGGGCAACGTCGTGGTGTGGAAGCCGTCGCCCACCCAGCAGTTCGCCGCGCACCACACGATGCGGCTGCTCGAGGCGGCCGGCCTGCCGCCGGGCGTCATCAACATGGTCACCGGCAACGGCCAGGCGGTCTCCGAGGTCGCCCTGGCCCACCCCGAGCTGGCCGGCATCCACTTCACCGGCTCCACCGCGACCTTCCAGCACCTGTGGGGCACCGTCGGCGCGAACATCGCCCGCTACCGCGGCTACCCGCGCCTGGTGGGCGAGACGGGCGGCAAGGACTTCGTGCTCGCGCACCCGTCGGCCGACCCGGGCGTGCTGTCGACCGCCCTCATCAGGGGCGCCTTCGAGTACCAGGGCCAGAAGTGCTCGGCGGCCTCGCGCGCCTACGTCCCGCGCTCCATCTGGTCGCGGATCAAGGACGACCTGGTGGCCACCGCCGAGTCGCTGACCGTGGGTGACGTGGCGGCCGACCTGTCCACGTTCATGGGCGCGGTCATCGACGACAGGGCCTTCGCCAAGCACAAGGCGGCGCTGGACCGGGCCAGGGCGACGGGCTCCATCGACGTGCTCACCGGCTCCTACGACGACAGCGTGGGCTACTTCGTCAAGCCCTCGATCCTGGTGTCGGACGACCCGACGGACGAGATCTTCGTCAAGGAGTACTTCGGGCCGATCCTCGGCGTGCACGTCTACGACGACTCGTCCTTCGACACGGTGCTCGACCAGATGGAGGCCGCCTCGCCGTACGCGCTGACGGGGTCGCTCATCGCGCAGGACCGCTACGCGATCGCGTCGGCGTCGGAGCGGCTGCGGTTCGCCGCGGGCAACTACTACATCAACGACAAGCCGACGGGCGCGGTCGTCGGGCAGCAGCCGTTCGGCGGGGCGCGGGCCTCGGGCACGAACGACAAGGCGGGCTCGATCTTCAACCTGATCCGGTGGGTGAACGCCCGCACGATCAAGGAGACGTTCGTGCCGCCGACCGACCACCGCTACCCCCACATGGGCTGATATTTCCGCACACGCGGTGAGTTGGGGGATTCCTGCTCCCCTGACCAGCGCGCGCACCCACGCGCACCGCGTACCGGCGCCCCGGGTCCCCGCACGGGCCCGGGGCGCCGCCGTTTTCCAGGCCACGATTCCCTGGGGGGAATTGCCCGGCGGCAGGCCACCTCGGCAGGATCGCTTCCATGAGCGAAGTGATCGATCGGTTCAACGCGGCCTTCCAGACGCACGACGCGTCCGAGCTGGCCGACGTGGTGGCCGAGGACTGCGTCCTGGAGAACGTTGACGGCGCCACCTATTCCGGTCCGGGCCAGGCGCTGGGATTCTGGTCGGCGCTGGCCGCCGACCACGGCACCACCTGGACCGTCGAGGACGTCACCGGCGACGGCGAGCGGGCGACCATCCGCTGGCGCGCCAGGTCGGCCGACGGAACAGTGACCAGAGGCGTCAACCTCATGTGGCTCCGGGACGGCCGGATCGCCGAAGCCACCGGCTACGTCAAGATCTCCTAGGCAGGGTTACGGCACGCGCGCACACCGCCTGGACTCCGGCGGTGGCGGCAAGGGGGATCGCGCCTGTCGCAGCGTGAGCTGGGCAGACTGTCGTCTACGACCACTCGCCGCACCGTGCGTAGACGCGAAAACGCGTTGCCGTTGATGCTCTCGAAACGTATGGTTTTGCGCTCGTGATCACAGTGGTGGAGCGAGTCCTGCCTGCCCGGCTGGGGACCGGATTCCGATGGTTGCTGGCCTCGAGCTGGCTGACAAATCTCGGCGATGGGGTCGCGGCCGCGGCGGGCCCGCTGCTGATCGCGACGTTGACGCGCGACCCGCTGATGATTTCGCTGTCGGCCCTGGTGGGCTGGGCACCGCCGCTGCTGTTCGGCCTGTACGCGGGCGTGCTGTCGGATCGGTACAACCGGCGCAGGATCGTGCTCGTCGCGAACGCGGTGCGGGCCGTGGTACTGGCGGCGCTCGTCACGCTCATGGTGACTGGCACCGTGACCGTGGCGACGGCGCTGGTGGCGCTCACGCTCCGGTCCATCGCCGAGGTGTTCGCCGACAACGCGACGGCCACGCTGACTCCCATGATGGTCAGCAAGGACGATCTCGTCATCGCCAACGCCCGCCTGGGCACGGGGTTCATCACGCTCAATCAGCTCGCCGGGCCGCCGATCGGCGCGGCGCTGTTCGGCCTGGGCTTGACCTGGCCGTTCGCGGGCCAGTTGCTCCTGGCGGTGGCGGGGATCGTCCTGGTCTCCCGGATCAGGTTGCCACCACACGGCCGGCAGGCCGACGATCGCGTGCCTGACACCGCGCGGGAACTGATCGCCGGGTTCAGCTGGACGATCCACCACGCGGCGGTCCGCACGCTGGCGCTCACCATCCTGATCTTCAACTTCACGTTCGGCGCGGCCTGGTCGGTTCTCGTCCTCTACACCCAGGAGCAGCTCGGACTCGGCGCCCTGGGCTTCGGTCTGATGACCACCATCGGCGGGATCGGCGGCTTGATCGGCACCGGCCTCTACGGGGCCATCACCCGCAGGGTGAGCCTCGGCGCCCTGATGCGCATCGGGCTCATCATCGAAACGTTCACTCACCTGGGCTTGGCCCTGACCCATTCGCCGTGGGTCGCCGGGGGCATCTTCCTGGCCTTCGGCGCGCACGCCTTCATATGGGGCACGACCTCGGTCACCGTCCGCCAGCGCGCGGTCCCACCTGAACTGCAGGGCCGAGTGGGCAGCGTCAACACCGTCTGCGTCTACGCCGGGCTCGTGGTCGGCTCGTTGATCGGCGGTGTCCTGGCCACCCGCCTCGGTGTCGCGGCGCCCTTCTGGTTCGCCTTCGCCGGTTCCGCGGTGTTCGTGGTGCTGCTGTGGCGGCAGCTCACGCTCATCGCCCACGACGACTGAGATGTTCGATGGATGTGAACGTTCGATCTTCCAGCGAGCGGTCAACAGTGGCCACACCGACCTTGCGCCTTCAGCGATGTTCGATCTCGGCGTCTTGAAATCTGAGCGGGGCCGGGTGGCGGCGGCTCGCACCTGGTACCGCCGGGCGATCGACAGTGGAGACGACGCAGTCCGTGCCTCTGTGCAAGAGCACCGACGCCGCGAGAAGCATCGTCGTTGAGCGCGCCGGCAGGACACGTTCGGTGGTTGGCACGGCGGCCACCGCGGATCCGGCCCGGACTTCGAGGAGTCAGGTGCAGAAACCGGCGGCAGGGATGATCGTCGAGGAGCGTCAGGCCCACCCCTCGCGGGCCTGCCGCCAGACCGCCTGTCAGCCCCCGGTCACCGCGGTGACCAGGACCAGGACGAGGGTGACGACGGCGAGCAGGCCGTGCCCGGCCACGACGGGGACCGGGATGGCCCGCTCGGGCGGCGCCGCCGTGGCGGCGGCGCGGGCGCGGTACACCGGGATCCAGCGGGCGAGCATGACGAAGCCCAGCAGCGCGACCGGGAGCAGCACGATCAGCGCGATCCATGCCAGGGCCCCGCTGTCGAGAGCCAGGTAGAGGATCCAGAAGATCAGCCCGGTCGCGGCGAGCAGCATGTGACCGAAGATCACCGGCGGCGGGAAGTGGCTGGATGCCGCCTCCTTGCGGCGGAGCCCGCCGTGGGAGATCCACACGCCGAGCATGAAGAAGCCGCCCAGTGCGGTGAGCAACCAGGTGACGAGTGCGGCGACGGCCATGATCTGCCTCCCTGAGGTCAGGAACGGAAGCCTTCTGCTTGGGTGGTCTCGTCGGCGACCCGGACGCCGTAGCGGTAGGCCAGCATCCCGCCCAGGTAGCCCGACACCGACAGGACGGCCAGGCAGATCGCCGACAGCGCGATCTGCCCGACGGGGACCGGCCCCGCGTGGTCGCCGGACCGCCAGGCCCAGGCCACGCCGTACGCGGCGGTGACGGCGAGGTTCAGCACCAGATGGACGCGGGCCGTGCGGAAGGCGGCGGTCCTGGGGGGAATGGCGAGGAAGTCCAGGAAGCCGAACATGGCCGCCGCCAGGGCGCCGATCACCCCGATCGCGATCAGCCACAGCGATCCGCGAGCGAGGAAGCCGGGGTCGCCGACGACGTGCGAGGCCAGGTCGAAGACGAGGCTGGTCACCCAGGCGCCGATCGGCACGGTGACCAGGATCGGGTGCAGCGGATGCCCGTACGGACCGGCCAGCATCGTGACGGGACGCTTGGCCTGATGCAGCTGATCGGACATTGGCACCACCTCCAATTTCACCAACAAGTCTTAGTCTTATTCCCGCGACGGTCAAGTGCTTCGCGGTTTCGACCACCAGGGTGGGTGTTATTGTGTTCGGGTGACGCGGGACGCGGTGCAGGCCGTAGCGGCGCTCGGCGACGAGCTGAGGCGCCGCATGTACGAGTTCATCCGGCGATCACCGGTCCCGGTCACCCGGGACGAGGCCGCGCAGAACGCCGGCATCTCCCGCAAGCTCGCCGCCTTCCACCTGGACAAGCTGGTCGACGTGGGGTTGCTGTCCGCGGAGTACGGCAAGCCCGACGCGGTACGCCGGGTGGGGCGGGCGCCCAAGGTCTACCGGCCCACCGACCTCGAGGTGCGGATCAGCATCCCGCAGCGCGAGCACGGCCTGCTCGCCGAGATCCTGATGGACGCGATCCGGACGCAACGGCCGGAAGAGAGCGGGCCGCAGGCCGCCGTGCGCGTGGCGAGCCACCGCGGCCACGCCCTCGGCCACGCCGAACGCGAACGGCTCAAGCCGGGCCGTCTCGGCGCCGAACGCGCCCTCACCTACGTCGGGCACATGCTGGAAGGCCACGGCTTCGAACCCGTCCGCGTGACGCCGACCCGGATCCAGCTGAACAACTGCCCCTTCCACCCGCTGGCGGCCAAGGACCCCGACCTGGTCTGCGGCATCAACCACGCCTTCCTGGCCGCCTACTGCGACGGGCTCGGCGCCACCACGATCACGGCCGCCCTGGTCCCCCGGCCGGGCGCGTGCTGCGTCGAGCTCGGCACCACCGCCGCGTCACCTTGACGGCATGCACGACCGTGCTCGGCCTTGAACCGAGTCGAGGCGGACGACGGCGCACTACCGCTGCCCCTCGGCGCCTGCCTGCTGCCACCCGCCCGCGCCCGGGCGAGCGTGCGCCTGGTGACCTGTTCGGGGCGGCGGCCGGGCGCGACGCGACCTGGTTCGCGAGATGAGCCCGTGATCTCCGACTGGGATGATCTTCCCGTCGCGGGGCGCTCTCCGTCCCGCTCGCTCCGCGAACCTCGGCGTTCACCGAACAGGCGGGCGACCGCATCGATCATGACCGGAGCACTCCGGCCTGACCCCAAGGAATCGCATGAGATCCGTGCTACTCGCGGTGACCGCATGGGTGGCGCTGGTGCCTGCCGTACCGGCGCACGCCGCGCCCGACCCCGTGAAGGCGCTGACCGCCCAGCTTGCCTCCGGCAAGGGCGTCATGGTGTCGGCGACGATCAAGACCGCCAAGAACGGCAAGACCTATCTCATCTCCTACGAGAAGGGCAAAGTCGCTCTTGCCCCGCGCGGCGTCGTCGCCACCGACAAGACCCTCAGGCACCGCTACCTCGGGAAGATGGACGAGGATGACAAGGCCATCTACCGGCCCAGCCGGCAGATCGTCATCGGCAAGACCGTCTACCATCGCGGAGGCATCTGGGCGGACCTCCTGCCCGCCGGCAAGAGCTGGATGGTCAGAAAGGGCTTCGGCCCCTCCTCGACTCACTCCAGCATCGAGGTCCTTGACCCGCGGCAGTTGCGCATCCTGCTGGACCACGCCACCGTCCGTCGCGACGGCATGGCCGAAGGCGTGACGACGACCTGCCAGTTGGACGGGCTTCGTGAGGCGACGTGTCCCTACAAGGACGACCCGAAGATCACTTGGACGCTCTGGTTCAACTCGAAAGGGCTGATAACCCGCCTCGTGTCCGCGAACGACCTCAAGCTCAGTCAGGTCTACCGGACCCATGTCGACGTCCGGTTCACCGGCTGGGGATCCACGGTCGTCATCGACCCACCATCCGCCGACCAGGTGTGGGATCCCCAGGAGGAAGATACGCCGCCCGACATCCTCGGAGAGAGCAACTCCTGACGGGTCGCGACCGGCGCTCCGCCGCGCGCCTGGACGTCACCGTCGGCGTCGCCGCCCGCCCCTCGGCCAGGCATCGGATGCCGAGAGATCACAGCGGAGTAGCGCCGGCTCCTCGGATGGCAGGCACGGCGAGGCGTTCTGCACGAGCGCGTCACGCGCGCGCCGTAGCGGGCCAGCTTCTCGGGACCGAGAAGGTCCACGATGATCGCGGCTCCGGAGATGAAGGACAGGATCTTCCCCGCGCGCCCCCACCAGATCATCGGCAGACCGAGCAGGTCGTTGCCGACCGTGGAGCTGCCGTCCAGCCATAACTGCCACGCCTCGATGTAGCTGAGGCCGGACTGAGGTGCTCCCCGGCTATCCGCGATGTGTGGTGCCGCCGAGGACTTGCTCACGGAGGATGTCCGCGTGGCCGCAGTGCTGGGCCAGTTCACGCAGCATGTGGAGGTAGACCCAACGCAGCGGCAGCGGGCCCCGGCGGTTGCCCAGGAGGAGGTCGTCCAGCGTCAGCTCCGCCGTGGCCCGACGCGAGGCCGCGCAGGCCTGCTGGTAGGCCCGCTGGACAGAGGCGATCGTGTCGCCGTCGTCGATGTCGAACGACTCGTCAGGCGAGTCGGGAATGCCGATCTCGGTGCGGGACCGGCACGTGATCGCCTCGTCGAACCAGACCTTCTCGACGAACGTGGCGTGCTTGACCAGGCCCAGCAACGTGGTCTTGGACGTGACCAGCGACCGGCGCGCCTGCTCCTCGGTCAGCCCGGTCAAGCTGTCGTTCAGCGCGGACCGGTGCTCGTCGAGGAACGCCTCGAACTGATCGCGCAGTGCCGCGTGGAAGACGGCGGGCTCCAACGACGGGGGGATGACCATGACCGCCACGATAGCCTGCCGGGAACGACGTCAGGTCCGGTGCCGGCGCGGCCACACCTTCGCTGGAATCGACCGCCGCCGAGGATCGTGGATCTGCGGATCTGGGTTGATCGTGTGGTCGGCGAACCGGCACTCTACCTACGTGACGGCATCTCCCGACCAACCGGAACCCGGCACCGAGCCTCCCAAGACGCCCCCCAAGACGACCGCCAAGACGACCGCCGCGACATCTGCACCGGACGCGCCTGATTCCGAGAACGGGAAGCGACAGGCGGACACGAGCGGCGGCTGCGCCATCGCGATCGCCGTCCTTGGCGCCTGGTGCGCGGCGGCCTTCGTGATGGCGATGTTGCTCTACGGGCTCGACGGGGAGTGGTCGATCTTCCTTCTGTACTTCTTCTCCGTCTTGCTGGGCGTCCCGCTCGTCATCTTCGCCGTCGTCACCGCCGTGCAGCGGATGGTACGCGCCCGCAGGCGTCGCGAAGAGCTGATCCTTCGCCGGAAGGACGTTCTCACGAACCGCATCGAGGTGCTCACCACGGTGGTCACGGAAGCCAAGGCGGTCTCCAACGAGCTGGAACTCTACCTCCAGGAACGGCTCGCCGCCCTTGACGCTCTCAGCGCCCAGGTGGAGGAGAAGGAACGCCTGGCAGCTCTCACTCCCGAACAGGTGAAGGCGCTGGAGAAAGCGCTGCAGCGGCAGTTCGTGGGCCAGAATCGATCCGGACTCGCTCAGCAAGCGGTTTTCCTGGTTCTGGCATTCGTCCTCGGCTTTGTCGTGAACTGGCTTTCCGATCCTGCCCTTGACTGGCTGGAGGGCCTCTGGACGAGCCTGCCCTGAGGGAAGCGCCGGGCCGGCCACCCGATGATGCGGGCCGCGCTCGTCAAGGATGTCTGACGCAATCTTGACGAGGCGCTGGGAGCGCGAGAGCACGGGACCGGGGATTTCCTCTCTACAACCCTTTCGGGGTGAATATCCGCGGTCGGCGAGGTGGCGGCATGGGGTGTCTGTTCGCGGTGTTCGCGGGACTCTTCCCGCGGCTGGGGCTCTTCATCATCTGGGTGGCGCGTCCCCTGCTGGTCGACGCGGCGTTCCACACCTGGATCTGGCCGCTGCTCGGGCTCATCTTCCTGCCGTTCGCTACCTTGATGTACGTCATCCTGTACACGCCCGGCATCGGGCTGCGGGGCTGGGAGTGGTTCTGGATCGTGCTGGCGGCCCTGCTGGACGTGTCCCACTGGGTGGGCACCATCACCCAGCGCCGCCAGCTCCTCGCCTACCGCAAGCCGTGAGCCCCCCGCAGGACAGGGCCCGGCCAGAAGCGTGTTCAGGGACGCCCTGGACGTCGACCACGCCACCTGGGCGCGCGGTCGCGGCTGGGCGCTGTCCATGGCCGTCATCCAGCTCCCGTACTACCGCGCGACGAACCCGGTCATCTCCGCCAACGCCCGCCACGTCATCCGCGAGACGCTCGCCGCCGCCGGGACGCCGTAGCTGGACCCGCCGTCAGGTCGCGTACAGGGCGGCCATGGCGCGGGCTGTGGCGACCAGCTTGTCCCTGAGGGCCGGGGGCTCCAGCACCTCAGCCTCCGCGCCGAGCTTGAGGAACTCGGTCTGCGCGTGGGTCAGCGACTCGATCGGGACGGTCGCGGTGACCCAGCCGTCCGAGCCCGTCACGCCGCTGGAGATCGCCTCGATCACGGCTGAGCTCATCACCTCGCCGGCCCGCTCGACGCCGGCGGGCGACAGCCGTACGACGGCGTGGCCCTGGACGAGGCGGGCCCGGAAGTCCTTGAGGTGCGCGCGCCAGTGGGCGGCCAGGTCGAACCCCTCGGGCCGGTCGAAGGCGCGCTCGGTCACCCGCAGGTCGAGGATCTGGTTGACGCGGTAGGTGCGCAGGCTGTCGCCGCTGCGCGCGACGAGGTACCACTTGCCGGCCTTCAGAACCAGCCCGTACGGCTCCAGCGTCCGCTCCACCTCGTACGGCTCCCGCCAGCGCCGGTAGCGGACGTCGATGACGAGCTTGTTCCACACGGCGCCGGCCAGGGCGGGCAGGTGCGGCACCTGGTCGCCGTCGTGGTACCAGCCGGGCGCGTCGAGGTGGAAGTGGTCGCGCACGTACCGCGACCCCTCGCGCAGGTCGGGAGGGAGCGCCGCCTCGATCTTGAGCTCGGCCGCCGCGGCCAGGGCGCCGAGCCCGAGCTGGGCGGCCGGCCCTGGCAGCCCGGCCAGGAAGAGCGCCTGGGCCTCCTTCTCGGTCATGCCGGTCAGCCTGGTGCGGTAGCCGTCGACGAGCCGGTAGCCGCCCTCGTGGCCGGCCTCGCCGTACAGGGGGACGCCGGAGGCGTGCAGCGCCTCGACGTCGCGGTAGACGGTGCGGACGCTGACGCCGAGTTCGTCGGCCAGCTGCTGCGCCGTCATCCTGCCGCGCGTCTGGAGCAGGAGGAGGACCGAAAGCAGGCGGGAGGCGCGCATCCACTGACAATAGATGTCAGTGGATGATCCTTATCGTCCGGGTCATGGCTTTCCTGGAGAAGAATCTGCGTTCCCTGCCGCCCGTCACGCTGGGCGGCAGGCCGTACAAGCGGTATCACGTCGACTGCGAGGGGCACGAGATCGAGCCCGAGGTGGAGAAGGCGGCCTACGCGTACGTTCCGCGGCTGGTCCCCCCGCCCGCCGACGACTCGCCCGCGGGCTGGATCGTGCTGCACCGGGGCGGCGACAGCGGCGCCTACGTGCTGGTCTACACGTGGGTGTGGGACAACGTGATCGAGATCCACACCGCGTGCGCGGGGCAGCCGGCCGTCGGCTGCCCTGATGAGGATCCGACGAACTTCATGACGCTGGAGCGGCCGTGGATCGGCTGCGTGTGGGAACTGCCGCCGCTGGAGCACGAGCGCAGCGCCTTCGTCCGCCACATGCTGGCGCCCGAGGTCCCCGACCTGGACGGTTACCTGGCCGACGCCCTGCCCGCGGGTCCGGTGGGGCTCTGACCCACTCGCGAGGTCCGGCCGCGGCCCGAGCGCGGCCGGAGCGCGGCCCGAGTCCGGCCCGAGTACGGCCCCAGTCCGGCCGGAGCGCGGCCTGAGTCCGGCCGGAGTGAAGGGCTCCGCGAGCCGTCGTAGGCTGTGCGTCATGACCGACAGCAGACCTCGCGGCAGGCGGCAGGCGGAGGCCGAGCGTAACGACCGGGCGCTGCTCCAGGCGGCGAGGGAGGTGCTGGCCGCCGACGGCGCGCACGCCTCCGTGGCCGCGATCGCCGCCCGCGCGGGTGTCGGGATCGGCAGCCTCTACCGGCGCTACCGCACCAAGGAGGAGCTCTTCCAGCGGCTGCTGGTGCTCTCCCTCGACCAGTGGATCGCGGCCGCGGAGCAGGGACTGGCGACCGACGACCCGTGGGAGGGGCTGGCCGGCTTCATCACCGCCTGCGTGGAGTTCGGCCAGGGCACGCTGAGCCCGGTCGCCGGCACGGTCGAGGGCACGCAGGAGATGCGGGTCAAGAACGACAGGGGTGACGAGCTGCTCGACGCGCTCGTCACCAGGGCCGGTGAGGCGGGCGTGCTGCGGCCCGGCGTGACCGCCGTCGACGTCTCCTTGCTGATCGAGCAGCTGGGCAGCTCTCCCCTGCTCGACCAGCTGCGCAAGCAGGGGCGCGGCGACATGCTCGCCGAGGCCGCCGCCGCCCGTGCCCGCCTGGTCGCCATCGCCGTGGACGGCCTGCGCGCCGTGCACCGCGAGCCGCTGCCCGGGCCGGCCCCGACCGGGAGGCTGTTCACCGAACGATGGCGCCGCCCGCCCGCGTCCGCCGAGGCGGCTGCCGGTCAGCCGTCCGCCTGATCGCCGGACAGGCCCAGCGGGAAGGCGTCGAAGTGGACGACGACGCGCTCGCCGTCGTCACCGTCGTCGTCGTAGGAGTCGAGCAGCTCCTGCACCCGCCTGCCCAGCTCGGCCAGGTGCTCCCGGCTCAGTCGCAGGTGGCGCCGCGTGTGCGTGGCCGCCTCGATCCACTCGCGGGACGCGGTCCTCGACTGCTCGACCCAGCGGGCCAGCTCGGCGTGCCGCTGGCGTACCAGACCGGCCATGAGCACCTCGGCGGCCTCGGCCGTGTCGGGGTCCTTGCGGAACCTGTCGGTGTCGCTGGTGAAGCCGGCCGCGCGCCACCACCGCTCCTTGCCCCTGGCCTTCTCCGGCACCTCGACGACGAGCCCGTGCCGGGCCAGCTGCCGCAGGTGGTAGCTGGTCACCCCGGTGTTCTCCTCGATACGGCCGGCCAGCATGGTGGCGGTCGCCGCGCCGTACTCCTCGAGCAGCTCGTACAGCCGCATCCGGACCGGATGCGTGAACGCCTTCAGCGCCTGGGCGTCCATCTCTCTGACGGTCTTGCCTTCCACAGTGTGCAGCCTTATCTTTGCAAAGAAACCTGTGCACAACTTCCTACGCATAAAGGATAGACCGTGGGACGCTCCTTCAGATACCTGCTCGCCGCCACGACCTCGGCCAACCTCGCCGACGGCGTGCTCCTGACCGGCGCCCCGCTGCTCGCCATCACCCTGACCCGCGACCCGGCGCTGGTCTCGCTGGCCGGTGTGGCCACCACGCTGCCGTGGCTCCTGCTGGCGCTGCACGCCGGCGCCCTCGCCGACCGCGGCGACCGCCGCCGGATCATGGTGGTCACCGCGTGGGCGCGGGCCGTGGCCCTGGCCGGCACGGCCGTCGCCGTGGCCATGGACGCGCTCAGCCTGCCGCTCCTGCTGGCCATCCTTCTGATCTCAGGAGCCTGCGAGGTCTTCAACGACACCGCGGCGCAGAGCGTGCTGCCGATGACCGTCGGCAAGGACGACCTCGGCAGGGCCAATGGCCGCGTCATCGCGGCGCAGACGATCGGCAACAGCTTCGTCGGCGCGCCGGTGGCCGGGTTCCTGGCCGCCCTCGCGCCGGCCGCCCTGTTCGGCGCGCCCGCGCTGCTGTACACCGCCGCGGGGCTGCTCCTGCTCGGCATGCGGGGGCGCTACCGCCCCGCCACCGTCTCCACGGCGCCCCTGCGCCAGGACATCGCCACCGGCCTGCGTTACCTGGTGCGCGACCGCAGGGTCCGCGACCTGGCCGTCGCGGCGGGCGTGATGAACATGTGCAGCTCGGCCTACCTGTCGGTGTTCGTCCTGTGGGCGGTCGGCGAGGAGTCGGTGATCGGCATGACCGCCGGCCAGTACGGCGCGGTCATGACGGTCCTGGCCGTCGGCGCCATCGCGGGCTCGCTGCTCGCCCATCGGCCCGCCCGCCGGTTCGGCGAGGGCAGGCCGCTGGTCGTCCTCTGGACCGTCAACGGCCTCTCCCTGCTGCTGCCGGTGCTCGTGCCCACGGTCCCGTCGGTCTACGTCACCGGCCTCCTGCTCGGCGCCACCAGCGCGGCGGGCAACGTGCTGGTCGTCTCCTTCCGCCAGCGGATCATCCCCGAGGAGCTGCTGGGCCGCGTCAACTCCGCCTACCGGCTCATCGGGATGGGCGGCAACCCGCTGGGCGCGGCACTCGGCGGCGTCGTCGGCGGCGTGGCGGGCCTGCCCGTCGTCTTCGTCGGGGCGGTCGTCCTCTGCCTCACGGCCATGCCTCTCGCCGCCCGGGCTCTTGCCCGCACACCCGAGCCTGTGGCTGTGTGAGTGGTATGGCCGAGCGCACGCGCGTACTCAAGTCAGGCGAGTCGATGAACCCCGGCGACCGGATCCTCTCGCGCAGGACCGCACAGGGCCGGCGGGAGTTCAAGCTGGAGTATCAGACCGACGGCAACCTCGTCCTCTACGACCAGGGCACCCTGCCGAGCGACAGGTACGGCAGGCCGCTGTGGGCCACCGACCACTGGGTGCCCGGCGGGAGGCTCACCATGGACCGCGGGCGCTCGCTCGGCCTCAGGAACGCCGCGGGCGCCGTCTGGCCCGAGCCCGCCTTCCGCCACCCCGAGGGCTCCTTCCTGGTCCTGCACGACGACGGCAACCTCGTCATCTACGCCCCCGACGGCAGGCCCGTCTGGTCGCCGTGCACGGGCACCGAGATCAGGCAGGCCTCCTACAACCGGATCAGAAGCTTCGAGTCCATCGAGCACGGCTTCCCCATCCGCTCCCCCGACGGCAGGCACTCGCTGGAGATCACCGACAAGGGCGTGCTGACCCTCTTCTCCGACGGCGTGGCCCGCCGCCACGCCAGGATGACCTCACCCCAGCGCGGCAGCGTGTGCGTGCTCCAGCCGGAGGGCGCGCTGGTCGTCTACCGCGCGGCCCGCGACCGCAGGCGCCACCTGGTCTCCTTCCGCTCCGGTACGGCAGGCGCGCCCGGCGGCGAACTGGTCCTGCGCGACGACGGCAACGCGGTCCTGACCGACCCGTCAGGAAAAGTGATCTGGGACTCGGACTCGACGTTCTTACCGCTCTGACCTGCATGCCTACGAACGCGCATATATCTAGATCAGTCGAGGCGGCATATCCTTCGCGATCATTTGACATCATTACCCCTAGCGACGAGGGGATGACATGCGGGAGATCGGCGGCGGGCGATACCGGCTTGGCGAGCAGGCGGGCCGGGGTGGGATGGGCGTGGTGTGGCGCGCGTTCGACCAGCTTCTCCACCGTGAGGTGGCGCTGAAGGAGCTGACACTGGTCGGCGAGGCCGAGGCGGTGCGCAGGCGCGTGCTGCGCGAGGCCAGGCTGGCGGCGCGGCTGACCCATCCGAGCATCGTCACCGTCCACGACCTCGTCGAGGAGCGGGGCAGGCTCTGGATCGTCATGGAGTACCTGGAGGGCCTGTCGCTGCACGACCTGCTCTCCCAGGTCGGCACGCTGCCCGACACCTCCGTCGCCGGCCTCGGCCGCCACCTGCTGGCGGCGCTGCGCCACGCGCACACGTCAGGCGTCCTGCACCGCGACGTCAAGCCGGCCAACGTCATGCTGACCGGCGACCGGGTCGTCCTGACCGACTTCGGCATCGCCACCGCCGAGGCCGACCTGACCTCCACCCGCTCGGGCGGCCTGCGCGGCACCCCCGCCTTCATGGCGCCCGAGCGGCTGTCCGGCGGCATGGCCACCAAGGAGGGCGACATGTGGTCGTTCGGGGCCACGCTCTACAGCGCGGTCGAAGGGCGGCCGCCGTACCCGGGCAAGGACGCCGCCAGCGTCCTCGCGCTCTACCGCCAGGGCGGTTTCCCTCGCCCGCGCCGGGCGGGGATGCTGCGACCGCTCATCGAGGGTCTGCTCCACCACGACCCCGCGCGCCGTCCCTCGCCGGAGCGGGTGGCGGGCATGCTGGCCAGTGTCCGCGCGCCGGGAAGCTACCAGGAAGCGATCTGACGAGGCGGCCCCCCGAGGGGGCCGCTCAGCAGTCGCAGCCGCAGGAGCAGCCGTCGCCGCAGCACCCGTCGCCGCAGCACGAGCAGCAGTCGCCGCAGTTGCCGCAGGCCTCGCAACCGCTGCAGTCGAACCGGGAGCAGCAGCTGCGCTCGTGCTCCTCGTCCCACTCCGGCCGGTACAGGCCGCAGGTGCAGCAGCTCAGCGTCGTGCACGCCAGCGACAGCAGCCCTCCGGGGTCCACCGGGCGCCGCTTGACGCGTTCGGGGCTGTCCTGATCGGTCGCCGCGAACGCGCGGGTGACCGCGTGGCCGGCTTCCTTGACCAGCAGCGCCCGGACCAGGCCGTGCCGCTCCAGGTCGAGGTCCTCCACCGCCAGCCGCAGGCCCAGCAGGGCGTCGTCGCAGTGGCGCCGGGCGCCGGCCAGGTCCGTGCCGGTGGCGGCCAGCGGGTTGTAGGCGCCCTGGGCCCGGTCGCGGGGCAGGTCCTCCACCGCGTCGAGCAGGTGGGCCAGCCGGCCGAAGAAGCGGCCCGCCTCCCGCAGCGTCTGCCGGTTGTGAGGCTTTCCGGCCAGCACCGCCGTGTGCTCGAAGGCGGCGGCGACCGCGGCCTCGGTGGGCGCGGTCAGCTCCAGCAGCGACAGGCCCGGCGTGCGCTCGAGCAGGGTCTGCTCGCGCACCGCCAGCGTGAGCGGCCCCGGGTCGAAGCCGAGCGCGCCCGCCGTGTCGGACCCTGCCCGCGACCAGCGGGCGGCCACGCGCTCGGCGGCCGCGGCCACCAGGCGGCGGCGGTAGAGGGCGTCGCCGTCGGCGACGTGGTCGCGCAGCTTTCCGGCCGCCAGGACCAGCGAGACCGACGCCGCCAGCCGTACACCTTGGGCCTCGACCACGTCGGCGCCCTTGAACCCGCGCAACGCGCACGGCGCCGCCCGCCTGCGCGGCGCCGCCGCGACGGTCTGCGCCTCGGTCAGGACCGAGACCAGCAACCCGTCGTAGTTCGTCACCAGCCTGGAGGCATGGCCGTGCTCGTCGCGCAGCGCGAGGCACAACCCGCACAGGTGCGCCATCCACTGCTTGAACAACCCACCGCATAACGCATGGCGGCACGGGCGGACGATCCCAAACATTCGACCCCTTCGGTACGGCTGGCAGCCAGCCTCCCAGAAGATCGCTACTCGTCGTCCTTGCGGCGTTCGGCCTCGGCGGCGTCCATGGCCGCGGCCTCCTCGGGCGTGGGCGCGGTGCCGCCGAGGTGGGCGGGCTGCCACCACACGCCCGGCGGGATCTCCGGATAGGTCCGCTGCGCCCGGTCGACCAGCTCCGACATCCTGGTGTGCAGCTGCGTGGTCAGCTCGGCCATGTCGTCGCCGCGCTTGGGGTGCATCGGCTCGCCCACCAGGATGGTGAGCGGCACGTGGCGCTGGGTGAGCCGCTTGGGCCGGCCCTTGGTCCACAGGCGCTGGCTGCCCCACAGCGCCACCGGGATCATCGGCACCTTGGTGGCCTGGGCCATGCGGATGGCGCCGTTCTTGATGTCCTTGACGGTGAAGGAACGGCTGATGGTCGCCTCGGCGAACACGCCCACGATCTCGCCCGCCTTGAGCATGCGCAGCGCGGTGGCGTAGGAGCCCGCGCCCGCGCCGCGGTCGACGGGGATGTGGTGCATGCCGCGCATGAGCGGGCCGGAGACGGGGTGCTTGAAGACGTCGTCCTTGGCCATGAAGCGCACCAGCCGTTTGGCCGGCAGCGCGGCGAAGCCGGCGAAGATGAAGTCGAGATAGCTGATGTGGTTGCTGACCAGCACCGCCCCGCCCGTGCGCGGGATGTGCTCGGTCCCCTCCATGTGGAAGCGGTAGTCCATGATCCGGAAGAGGGTCCGCGCGGTGGCGATAACCGGCGGGTACACGATCTCAGCCATGTGCAGAAGGTAACGCACTCGCCGAGCGCTCAGCACCGGCGCGTGATCACTGGAGGCCCCGCCCTCCTGGACAGCCGTCAGAACTCCGGGTCAAGATTGAGGTAAAGAGGCGCTTCGGCCCGCATCCAGGCGTAAACCGGAGAAGAGGTCGGCGTGATCGCACGTCCCTTGGAACGAGCGGGCAGGAGGATGCGCGTGAAGAAGCTCATCAACAACCCGGAGTCCGTGGTCGCCGACGCGCTGGCGGGGCTCGCGGCGGCCCACCCCACGCTGCGGGTCGACGTCGGCGGGCGGGTGGTCTGGCGGGCCGACGCCCCACGGCCGGGAAAGGTGGCGCTGGTCTCGGGCGGGGGCTCGGGACACGAGCCGCTGCACGCGGGGTTCGTCGGCCACGGCATGCTCGACGCCGCCTGCCCCGGTGACGTCTTCACCTCGCCGGTGCCCGACCAGGTCGTGGCGGCGACCAGGCGCGTCGACGGCGGAGCGGGGGTGCTCCACGTCATCAAGAACTACACCGGCGACGTCATGAACTTCGAGATGGCCGCCGAGCTGTGCGCCGAGGAGGGCATGACGGTGTCCAGCGTCGTGGTCGACGACGACGTCGCCGTCCAGGACTCCCTCTACACCGCCGGGCGCAGGGGCACGGGCGCCACGCTGTTCGTGGAGAAGATCGCCGGCGCGCTGGCCGAGAGCGGCGCGCCGCTGGCGCAGACCACGCGGATCGCCGGGCAGGTCGCGGCCCGCAGCAGGTCGTTCGGCATCGCGCTGACCTCCTGCGCCGTGCCCGCCGCCGGCAAGCCCACCTTCGACCTGCCCGAGACGGAGGTCGAGCTGGGCATCGGCATCCACGGCGAGCCGGGCCGCTCCCGCGCGCCCCTCGCCCCCGCGCGGGAGCTCGCCACCGTCGCCATGGACGCGATCCACGGCGACCTGCCCCTCGCCGGCGACCTGCTGGTCATGGTGAACGGCATGGGCGGCACCCCGCTGATCGAGCTCTACGTCGCCTTCGCCGAGGTGGCGGCCTACGTCAAGGCGAAGGGGGCGCGCGTGTCCCGCTCGCTGGTCGGCAACTACGTCACGAGCCTCGACATGCAGGGCTTCTCGGTGACGGTGTGCCGGCTCGACGCCGACCTCACGCGCCTGTGGGACGCGCCCGTGCAGACGCCCGCGCTGCGGTGGGGCCGCTGATGGACCTCGCCTTCTTCACCGCCTGGATCCAGGAGACCATCCGGGTCGTGTCGGTCAACCGCGACCGGCTGACCCGCCTCGACGCCGCCATCGGCGACGCCGACCACGGCACCAACCTCGACCGCGGTTTCACCTCCGTCCGCGAGGCGCTGGCCGAGAGCCCGCAGGACAACCCCGGGCAGCTCCTCACCCTCGTGGGCACCACCCTGGTCCGCCGGGTCGGCGGCGCCTCCGGCCCCCTGTACGGCACGCTGTTCCGCCAGCTGGGCAAGTCGCTGGGCGACGCGCGGGAGGTCTCCCTCGGCGACCTGGCCACCGCCTTCGCGACGGCGATCGACGCGGTGCGGCGGCTCGGGAAGGCGGCGGAGGGCGACAAGACCATGGTCGACGCGCTGGCACCCGCCTCGCGCGCGCTGGCCGACGCGGCGCGGGAGGGCCTGCGACCCGACGACGCGCTCGAGCGGGCGGCGGTGGCGGCGGCCGAGGGAGCCAAGGCGACGATCCCCCTGCAGGCGCGCAAGGGCAGGGCGAGCTACCTGGGCCCGCGCAGCGTCGGCCACGAGGACCCCGGCGCCGCCTCGGCCGCCCTCCTCGTCTCCGCGCTGCGCCCGTGACCTCCCCTGCGGGGGCGGCCCGGGACACCCGTGGCGGGAGGACAAAGGTGACGGCTCGGCGGGGCCGGCCCGTGACACCGGTGGTGGCGGGAGGACGAAGGTGACGGCCCGGCGGGGCCGGCCCGGGAGGCGAGCGTGAGCGGCATGGTGGGGATCGTCCTGGTGTCGCACAGCGCCGCGCTGGCGGCCGAGGCGGCCGCGCTGGCGCGGCAGATCGCCGGGCCCGAGGCGATGGTGGCGGGCGCGGGCGGCACCGAGGACGGCGAGCTCGGCACCAGCCTCGACCGCATCGAGCGGGCCGTGGCCGAGGTGGACGGCGGCGCGGGCGTGCTGCTCGTTCCCGACCTCGGCAGCTCGGTGCTGACCGCGAAGCTCCTCGAGGAGCCGGGGCGGGTGGTGCTGGCCGACGTGCCGTTCGTGGAGGGCGCGATCGCCGCGGCCGTGACGGCCGCCGCGGGCGCGCCGCTCGCCCAGGTGCTGGCCGCCGCGGAGGAGGCCCGCACCTACCGCAAGCTCTGACCGCCGCCCGGCCCGGCCACCCCAGCCCGACGCCCGCCGTTCGGCACCCCGCCGGCCCGAGGGGGCGGTCAGTGGCCTCGGAACGCCTCCTCCAGCCACCACGACCCATGACTCCCGCTGACCTTCGCATGGACCAGGAGCGGCCGATCCCTCGGCCCCTCCAGCCACGAGGCGACCGCGTCCAGGTCACCCCGCTCCGTGACGGTCACCGCCGCGCAGCCGTACCCGCGGGCGATCCCGGCCAGGTCGACGGCGGGGAAGGTGACCGTGTCGAGCGGGTGCCCCGACGGCCCGAAGTGGTGCACCTCGGCCCCGTAGGCCTCGTCGTCGTAGACCACGATCACCATCGGCAGCCCGAGCCGTACCACGGTCTCCAGCTCGGCGATGCCCATGAGCGCGCCGCCGTCGCCCAGCGCGGCCACGGCAAGCCTGTCCGGCAGGGCCACCGCCGCGCCGATCGCGGTGGCCAGGCCGAGACCGATCGACTGGAAGGCCTGCGTGAAGCAGAACCCCCGCTCGTCGGGGACGTCGAGGAACATCGCCGGATATCCCATGAAGTTGCCCGAGTCGGTGGCGACGACGCGGTCGGCGGGCAGCAGGTCGTCCAGCGCGATCGTGAGCGTCCTGGGGTCGATCCTGCCGTCCCCGCTCTCGTCCTGGTACGGCACGCCGCGCCACCGCACCTCCCCCGCGATCCGCGCGGCCAGCTCCGGCGTGCGGCAGGAGGCCCGCGACGGCGTGCCGCCGAGCGCCGCCGTCACCGCCGTGGCCACCCGGGCGACGTCGCCCACGACGCCCAGCTCGACGGGCCGGTGGGCGCCGATGGCGTCCGGGTCGAGGTCGACCTGGACGACCTTGGCGCGCGGGCCGATGAGCCTGCCGTGCCTGGTCGTCCACATGTTGAGGGCGCACCCCCAGCCCACCAGCACGTCCGCGCCCGCGATCAGCTCGGCCGCAAGGGGAGAGGCGAAGCCGCCGCTGACGTCGAGGTCCCACGGGCTGCCCCGGAACAGGCCCTTGGCGACGGCGGAGGTCGCCAGCAGCGCACCCGCCCGGTCGGCGAGGGCCTCCAGCTCGCGGCGGGCGTGCCTGGCGCCGCGACCGGCGACGAACACCGGCCGTTCGGCGCCGGACAGCAGGCCGGCCAGCCGGGCCACGTCCTCCTCGGACGGGGCGGAGAGCGGCTCGGCGGCGGTGCGGGCGCTCAGGACGGCCGCCTTCCACGCCTCGTCCCGGTCCGCGGCCTCGCTCTGCACGTCCAGGGGGAGGTTGAGCAGGACGGTACGGCCCGCCCGCGCCGTGAGGAACGCCTCGACGGTGTCCTCGACGGCGGTCCCGGCCGAGCGGACCCGCAGGGCCGTGGCGCCCACGGCGCGGGCCATCGCGTCCTGGTCGACGTGGAAGTTGGAGCGGACCTGGGTCGCCTCGCCGGCCAGCACGATGAGCGGGGTACGGCTCTTGGCCGCCTCGGCGATGCCGGTCATCGCGTTGGTCAGCCCCGGGCCCTGGTGCACCGAGACGGCGGCGACCCGGCCGCTCATCCGCGCGTAGGCGTCGGCCATGGTCGCGGCGCCGCCCTCGTGCCGGGCGGCCACGAAGCGGGCGCCGCCGGCCACGAGGGCGTTGGTGACGTGGAAGTTGCCGCTGCCGACCACGCCGAAGACCGTCTCCACGCCGAGCTCGGCGAGGATCCGGCCGACCAGCGCCGCGACGGTCACCGTTCGACCAGCGCGAGCACGCGGACGGGACTGCCCGAGCCGCCGACGATCGGCAGCGGGGGCGCGACCACGACGCTGCCCGTGGGCGGGAGCTTGTCGAGGTTGCGCAGCTGGGTCAGGCCGTACTTGCCTGCCCCGAGCAGGAAGGAGTGGCACGGGAAGGCGGGGTCGAAGGAGTGGGCGGCGCCGGCGTCCGTGCCGACGGTCTCGACTCCGACGCCGATGATCGGCGCCTGCCTGGCCAGCCAGCGCGCGCACTCCACCGAGATGCCGGGCGAGTGGCCCTCGTTGAGGAAGTCGGCGGGGCTGTCGGACCTGGCGTCCCAGCCGGTGCGGTAGAGGAGCCAGCCCCCCGCGGGCAGCGGCCCGTTGACCCGCTCCCACTCCTCGACGTGCTCCACCTCGAGCAGGAAGTCGGGGTCCTTGGACGCCTCGGCGGCGAAGTCGAGGACGACGGCGGGCGCGAGCAGGCGCTGCACGGGCACCTGGGAGACATCCTGGCCGTCGCGGTTGGTCACCCAGTGGACGGGGGCGTCGAAGTGCGTGCCGGTGTGCTCGCCGGTGTGGATGTCGTTCCAGTACCAGGCGGGACCGCGGTCGTCGTAGCGGCTGATCTCCTCCAGCCGGAAGGGGATCGTGTTCCCGAAGGGTTCGGGGAGCTGAAGGATCGGCGTCTGGTCGGAGAGGGGCGCGGTCAGGTCGATGACCTCGATGCCGCCGGTGCGCACGCTTTCCAGGAAGTTTCGCAGGATCGACATGCTCGCATCATTCCCCGCTCCCCCGGTTCCTCCCACGGACAGCGGCTTGCGCGTGTTCCCGGCACCTGATCGGCTGCTCCGCCCCGCGCTCACTTGTGGCGGAAGTACACGAAGAGCCGCCCGTGGTTCTTGGCGTCCTTGTCGATGCGGTGGTAGAGCGCCTTGATCTCCTTCTGGTCGAGGAAGCGCAGCACCTTCTTCTTGAGCTGCCCGCTGCCCTTGCCCGGGATGATCTCGACCTCGGTGGCCCGCTTGCGGATGGCCTCGTCGATGATGCCCCGCAGCGCCCTGTCGATCTGGTCGCCCTTGTTGTAGATGTCGTGCAGGTCGAGCTTGAGTTTCACAGTTTCACCCATGGTCCACAGCCCCCGCTCTGGAAGGCTTTGTCGGTCGCCTCGATGGTGACGGTCGCGGGCCCGCTGGGCATCCCGCTGGTGATCACGTCGCCGGGATCGCCACCCGTGCCCTTCAGCCGGGCCCAGTAGCACAACGGCTGGCCGGCGGCGGGGCCTTCCGTCTTGTAGGTGCCCGGCTGGATGTCGGTGCCGACCACCTGGATGCCGCTGCCCAGCGGCAGCCCCGCTGAAGGCCCCGCCGAGGGCACGGACGACTCCCCGGAGGGGACCGCGGCGGGCGGCCGGCTCGGCGCCGGACCGCCGGTGGCCGGGCCCGTGGCGGTGCCTCCCGTGGGCGCTCCCGTCGGTGCCGTGGCGATCCCGCCCGTCGGCGTCTCCGACGGGCTCTCCGACGGGCTCTCCGACGGGCTCTCCATGGTCACGGTCATCTCCGGCGCCGAGTACGGCGGCGCCGCGGCGGGCTCCGACGATCCGAGGCCCGCGAAGAAGCCGATGAGGAAGCCGAGGATCCCGGTCAGCCCAGAGGCGAGCAGGATCAGCGTCGGGCTGCTCGAGGCGCGTGGTGGCGGGGGGTGGCCGTACGTCACGGGGACAAGCGTGCCATGTCCCCCCGCCTCCGGTCAGCGGTGCAGGTAGTCGACGAGCGAGGCCTTCTCCGTCTCGAGCTGCTCGATGGTGCTCTTGACCACGTCTCCGATGCTCACGATGCCGACCAGGCGTCCCGCGTCGATCACGGGCACGTGCCTGATGCGGTGCGTGGTCATCGTCCTGCGCAGTTCGTCGACGTTGGCGTCGATCTGGCAGGTGCGCACCTCGGCCGTCATGATGTCCGAGACAGGAGCGTCGAGGACCTCGGGGCCCCTGTCGTTGAGCCTGCGCACGACGTCACGTTCGGACACGATCCCGGTGATCACCGAGTCGTCCCCGCACACGACGACGGCGCCGATGTTGTAGTCGGCAAGCCTGGTCAGCAATTCTCGCACCGTGGCGTCCGGGCGCACCGTCACCACGTCTGATCCCTTGCCCCGCAAGATCGTTCCGATGAGCATGGACCACCGCCTCGGCTGTAGGTACCCCTGACTCTCCCCTGGGCTCACTCGGACCAATCACGAGCGACATTGTTTTTGCCGTTAAGGTGCAGGGGGGCGCGGGCGTCGTACCATGTGAAATATCACCTCCTACCCCAGGGATCAGCATTGTCCGAGAAGCTGAACACCGGCAGCCACGACCTGCCCATCACCGACGAGCTGGCCGCCTTCATGGAGACGGGCTGGGCGGACACCCGGCAGACCGGCCTCGAGCCGCTTCCCGTCGCGCCTTGGACGGCCAAGCGGCGCGCCGCGCTGGCCGCCCGGTTCCCGGGCGAACGGCTGATCATCCCTTCCGGCTCGCTGAAGGTGCGCAGCAACGACAGCGACTACCGGTTCAGGACGCACAGCGCCTTCGCCTACCTGACCGGCGACACCGAGCCCGACGACGTGCTGGTGATCGAGCCGACCGGCGAGGCCGTGCTCTACCTGCGCCCCCGCTCGCCGCGGGCGGGCAGCCAGGAGTTCTACCGCGACCGGCGCTTCGGCGAGTTCTGGGTGGGCCGCCGTCCCGACCTGGGCGAGGCCCAGGACCTGTACCAGGTGGCGACCGCGCACATCGGCGAGCTGTCGCTGGGCGGGCCCGCGCGGGTGCTGCGCGGCGTCGACGCGAGCGTGGACGCGAGGGTCGCGCCGGGCGAGGGTGACGCGGAGCTGGAGTCCTTCCTGTCGGAGATGCGGCTGCTCAAGGACGAGTGGGAGGTCGCCGAGCTGCAGTTCGCGGTCGACGCGACCACCCGCGGGTTCGAGGACGTGGTGCGGGCCGTACCGGCGGCCCTGGGCCAGGTGCGCGGCGAGCGGTACCTGGAGGGTGTCTTCGGCCTGCGCTCGCGCCTGGAGGGCAACGCCGTCGGCTACGACAGCATCGTCGCCTCCGGCGCGCACGCCAACGTGCTGCACTGGATCCGCAACGACGGCAGGCTGGACGAGCGCGACCTGCTGCTGCTGGACGCCGGCATCGAGACCGACTCCCTCTATACCGCCGACATCACCAGGACGCTGCCGCTGTCCGGGCGCTTCTCCCCTGTCCAGCGACAGGTGTACGAGCTGGTGTACGAGGCGCAGAGCGCGGCCATCGCCACGCTCAGGCCGGGCGCGCGCTTCCGCGACTTCCACCTGGCGGCCATGCGCGTCATCTGCGAGGGCCTGCACGACTGGGGGGTGCTGAAGGACTCGCCGGACCGGCTCATGGAGAGCGGTCTCTACCGCCGCTACACGGTCTGCAGCAGCGGCCACATGCTCGGCCTCGACGTCCACGACTGCGCCAAGGCCAGGGCCGAGAGCTACCTGGACGGCGTGCTGGAGGAGGGCCAGGTCCTCACCGTGGAGCCCGGCCTCTACCTGCAGGCCGACGACCTGACGCTGCCGGAGGAGTTCCGCGGCATCGGGGTGCGGATCGAGGACGACCTGGTCGTCACCGCCGACGGCGCCAGGCTGATGTCGGCGGGGCTGCCCCGTCACCCTGACGAGGTGGAGGGCTGGATGGCGACCCTGCTGGGCTGAGCGCGGCCGCGCACTCAGGCAAACGTGTCCGAGCACTCCCGCCGAGCTGCTAGTCTTATGCATGTCGACGCGGGGTAGAGCAGCTCGGTAGCTCGTTGGGCTCATAACCCAAAGGTCGCAGGTTCAAATCCTGTCCCCGCTACTTCGGAAAGGCCCGGCCGTGTATCACGGCCGGGCCTTTCGCTTTGCCCCGGCCCGCGCGCTCCCGCGGCGGTGGACGCCCGAAGGTCACAGGGCCGTCACTTTTCGTGGCGGGCTGACAACCTGTGAGCTGCGTCTCATACCTTTTCCTCAAATTCCCAGGGAACCATCGACTTACTGGACTACCCGTCAGTAAGGTGACTGATCCATAGTCGAGCCCCCGAGGTGGTCATGGCGCTGACCGGGTACGTCGGCCGCAAGGCCGCGAGCGTGCTGGGCCAGGTGGGCGAGCTGTTCGTGATCGCCCTGGAGGGCCTGCGCCGTACCTGGGACGTCAAGGCCTGGTGGTGGGAGTTCGTCACCCAGTGCTGGTTCCTGGCCAGGGTGACCAGCGTGCCCGTGCTGCTGGTCTCGCTCCCCCTGGGCGCCACCGTGGCGCTGCAGGTGGGCGAGCTGGCCTGGCAGTTGGGCGCCTCCTCGGCCACCGGCAGCGCGGTCTTCGTCGGCCTGGTGCGCGAGGTGGCCCCCATGGCCAGCGCGCTGCTGATCGCCGGCGCCGGAGGCAGCGCGATGACCTCCGACATCGGCGCCCGCCACATCCGCGACGAGCTGGCCGCGATGGAGGTCATGGCGGTCAACCCGATCCACCGCCTGGTCACCCCGCGCATGTGGGCGGCCAGCACGGTCGCGGTGTGCCTGGCCCCGCTGGTGATCGTGGCGGGCGCGGCCGGCGGCTACTTCTTCAACGTGGTCGTCCAGGGCGTCACCCCCGGCGCCTACTTCGACGGGGCGCTGTCGCTGGTGGTCCCGACCGACCTGGTGGTGACGTTGTTCAAGGCGTGGGTGTTCGGCTTCGTCGCCGCCGCGGTGTCCTGCTACATGGGCATGACCTGCGCCACCAGCCCCGTCGGCGTGGGCCGCGCGGTCAACAGGGCCACCGTCGTCACCTTCATGCTGGTCTTCGCGATGAACTACGTGATCACCGCGATCTACTTCCTCGCCTTCCCCCCGAAGGTGCTGTGATGGTCACCCGTACGGCGGGCCTGCGCCTGGCGGCAGCCGGCCGCGAGGCGGGCGAGCGCTTCGCGCGCCTGGCCGACTGGCCGCTGTTCGTCTGGAAGGTGCTCTTCTACTCCGTCCGCGACGTGATCCTGCGCCTGAAGTACTTCAAGGTCGTCATGCGCCAGGTCAGCGACGTGGTCGTGGGTGTCGGCGCGACGGTCGTCGGCGGCGGCATGATCTTCGTGGTGTTCACGATGGCCTTCGTCGTGGGGGCGACCGTGGGTCTGCAGGGCTACCAGGGCCTGCAGGCGATCGGCGCCGAGTCGTTCATGGGCCTGGTCGGCAGCTTCGCCAACGTCCGCGAGATCACCCCGATCATCGCGGCGGTGGCGCTGGCGGCACAGGTCGGCTCGTCGTTCACCGCCGAGCTCGGCGCGATGCGGATCTCGGAGGAGATCGACGCGCTCGAGGTGATGGGCATCAACGCCTTCACCTATCTCATCTGCACCCGGGTCGTCGCGGCGCTGGTCGCGCTGCTTCCGATCTACCTGATCGCGCTGTTCGCCAGCTTCTTCGCCACCCGGCTGATGTGCACGGTGCTGTTCGGGATGGCGCCCGGCGTCTACGACTACTACTTCTACATCGGCCTGCCGGTCAGCGACATCGTCTACAGCGTGATCAAGGTCGCCGTCTTCGCGTTCGTGGTCATCGTCATCCACTGCTACTACGGCTTCTACGCCACCGGCGGCCCGGTCGGCGTGGGCGTGGCCGCGGGACGCGCCATCCGCCAGTCGATCGTCACGATCGTCCTGCTCAACCTGCTGCTGTCGTTCCTGTTCTGGGGGGACGGCAGCGGCGTGAAGCTGACGGGGTGAGCCATGGGCCGTCACGAGCTGTCCCTGCCCGCCCGCATGGCCGTGGCGCTGGTCGTGGTCGTGGTCCTGGTGGCGACGGGCTTCTTCCTCGTGCGCGGCGTCACCGAGATCAGCGGCACCAAGGTCCAGGCGGTCTTCGACCGCGCGGGACAGGGCATGGACACCAACTCCCCCGTCAAGATCCGCGGCATCACCGTGGGCGACGTGACCGCGGTCGACCTGAACGCCAAGGGCCAGGCCGTCGTCACCATGCACATCCAGCCCGGCGTCCGGCTGCCGCAGACGACCGCCGCCTCCATCGAGCCGAGCTCGGTCTTCGGCCCCAAGTTCGTCGACCTGCGGCTCGGCTCCGGTGAGGCGCGCGGCCCCTACCTGGGGGCCGGCGCCGTGATCACCGACACGGAGGGTCCGCTCGACCTGTCCGACTCGCTCGGCGACGCCTACCGGGGCCTGGACGCGGTGGACCCGCGCGAGGTCACGGTCATCGTGCACACGATCGCCAAGGGTCTGGAGGGCAAGGGCGGCAAGATGCGCGAGCTCGTCGACGACGCGGGCACCGTGGTCGGCGTCGCGCACCGGCACCGCGAGCGGGCCAGGCGCTTCCTCGGCGACGCGGCCGCGCTGTCGGCCACGCTCGCCGACAAGGGCGACGAGATCGTCGCGATCGGCGCCGACGTCAACACCATCACCCCCGGCCTGCTGGAGCGGGCCGAGAAGGTGCGCGTCCTGCTCGACCAGATCTCCGACGTCTCCGCGCTCGGCGCCCACGGCCTGCGCAAGCACCGGCGGAACCTGCGCGAGGGCGTGCACTCCGCCGAGCGGGTGACCGCGCTCATCTACGCCCAGCTCGGCCTCGCGGGTGACGGGGTGCGCGGCATCACGACGCTGGTCGACCTGCTCAACAAGCTCATCGAGGCGCCCGGCCCCGACGGGAACCGCCAGCTCCAGGTGGAGGCGTTCGTCGCCACCGACATCTGCGAGCTGATCGTCGGCTCCTGCGGTCCGACGGACGGGAGGAAGCGCTGAGATGGCCGTCTCCAGGGAACGCGTCGTGCGCCGCTGGACGCTCCTGCGCTTCGGCCTGTTCTTCGCCGTCACCGTCTCGCTGATCGCCGTGCTCGCCGTACAGATCGCCCGGGTCAGCACGGACGCCGGATACCCGCTGGTCGCCACCTTCGACGACGTCTCGGGGCTGCTGGTGGGCGACCAGGTCAAGATCGCCGGCGCGCCGGTCGGCCAGGTGCGCTCCATCCGGGTCGTCGACGGCAGGGCGGAGGTGACGCTGGAGGTGCAGGAGGCGGTGCGGATCCCCTCCGACAGCGAGGCGGCCATCAGGTGGCGCAACGCCGTCGGGCAGCGCGTGGTCTACCTCGTCCCCGGCACCGCCCCCGACCGGCTCGCGCCGGGCGCCCGCATCGCGCGCACCGCCTCCGTCGTGGACATCGGCGAGCTGGTCAGCGACCTCGGCCCGCTCACCAGGAGCCTGGACCCCGAGCAGATCAACCAGCTGCTCACCGCCGCCGGTAAGGCCCTGGAGGGCAACCACGAGAACATCCCCCGCCTGCTCGACAACGTCAACGACATCACCGGCACGGTCAACCAGCGCAAGGAGCTCATCCGGCAGCTGCTGAAGGACTACGCCACCGTCACGGGCGTGGTGGCCAGGCGCGACCGGCAGATCTCCCGCCTGGTCGACAACCTGGTGACGCTGTCGGAGTCGTTCGCCGACAACCGCAGGCTGATCGACGAGTCCCTGGTGGAGCTGTCGACCACCTTCCGCGTCTCCAACGAGGTGCTCGGCAAGAACGCCGAGGAGCTCGGCGCGGTCACCGACAGCCTGGCCCGGCTCACCTCCGGCATCCGGCGCAACGTGAACAAGGTCGACAGGACGGTGAACACCATCCGGCCGCTGTTCAGCCGCGCCTACGCCAGCGTCAACCGCGGCCACTACTTCATCTCGGCGGTCCCGTGCGTGGCTCTCGGGCCCCAGCCGTGCCCCTATCCCATGGAGTCGCCGCCGCCGCTGCGGGAGAGCCTGAGGATCCAGAGCTCCAAGGACCTGCGCAGGCTCATGGTGGGTGGGTGATGGCGCTGAAATCGTTCCGCGACCGCAACAGGATCGCGGTGGGGCTCGTCTCCCTCGGCGTGCTCGTCTCGCTGTTCGTCGGCACGTTCCTGGTCGGCACGCTCGGCCTGCTCGAGGGCGGCTACTACATGTCGGGGATCTTCGTCGACTCCGGCGGCCTGAAGACGGGCAACGACGTGCGGGTGGCGGGCGTGCGCGTGGGCGAGGTGACCGAGGTGCGCCCCGACTACGGGCAGGGTCACGTGGTGGTCACCTGGAAGGTCGACAGCGAGGTACGGCTCGGCAGGAACACCCGGGCCGACATCACGCTGTCCAACCTGCTGGGCGGGCGCTACGTGAAGCTGACCGGGCCGGTGGCCGCGCCGTACCTGGACCAGCTGCCCGAGGGGCAGCGGACCATCCCGGTCGAGCGCACCGGCACCCCCGTCCTGGTCAACGACGCGCTCAAGGACGCCACCAGGCTGGTGAAACGGCTCGACACCGAGGCGGTCGACAAGCTGCTCACCGAGCTGGGCAAGGTGGACCTGGCCAAGCGGGGACGGGTGACGCGCCTGCTGAAGAACATCGGCGACCTGTCGGACACGATCAGCAGGAGCCAGCCCGACCTGCAGCGCCTGCTCGACAACGGCACCAAGATCATGGACGTCCTGGAGAAGAAGGACAAGCAGATCGGGCGGCTCATCGACTCGATCGAGGTCATGCTGGACGAGCTGCGGGCGCGCAGGGCCGAGCTGCGCACGCTCCTGGGCGACGGCAGCGACCTGGTCGCCGGCACCACCAAGCTGATCGTCGAGCACGAGAAGAGCCTGGTGGACACCCTCGACAACACCAGCGCGATCACCACGAAGCTGACCGGGAGCAGAAAGGAGTTCAACTCCGTGCTGGGGTGGGCCGGCCCGACGTTCGCGGGGTTGTCGACGATGGGCGGGCAGGGGCCGTGGATCGAGGCCATCGCCACCGGGCTGGGACCGATCAACCCCGAGGTGCTGGCCGCGATCGCCAAGGACAGGAAGAACGACCGATGAGCCCCGGCACGCGGCGGCGCCCGCGCACCCTCGCCCGGCGCGGCATGGCGATGCTCGTCATGGCCGTCCTGCTCGCCGCCACCGGCGGCTGCTCGCTGCTCGGCCCCGCGCCCTACCACCTCACCGCGATCTTCGCCAAGGCTCCGAGCCTCTACGAGCAGGCCAGGGTCAAGGTCATGGGGCTGGACGCCGGCACCGTGGAGAAGATCACCATCGAGGGAGACAAGGTCAGGGTGGACATGTCGGTCTACCCCGAGATCCCGCTGCCGGACGACGTGAAGGCCGTCGTCGCCCCGCAGAACACCCTGGGCGAACGCAACGTCGTCCTGTACCCGCCGTGGAAGCCAGGCAAGCCGAAGATCGCCCCCGGCGCGGTCATCCCGCTCGGGCGCACCGACCTGCCCGTGGAGATCGACGACGCCCTCGACGCCTTCACCAAGCTCACCGAGGCCCTCGACTCCGACAAGCTCGGCGACGTGGCCGGCGACCTGGCCGACGGCGTACGGGGCCGCGGCAAGACCATCAACAACGCGCTGGCCGACACCGCGAAGCTGACCGGCACGCTCGCCGCCCAGGACAAGCAGCTCATCGACCTGGCCAAGGGCCTGAACAGGCTGGCCACCAGCCTCAACGAGCGGGAGGGCCAGGTCACCAAGACCATCGACGCCTTCGCCGAGGCCAGCGCCACGCTGGCGGAGGAGCGCCGGCGGCTGCGCGGGTTCGTCGCCGGCATGGCCGAGTTCGTACGGCGGGGCGACGTGCTCATCGAGGCCTACCAGGAGCGCCTGCCCCAGGGCGTCGCCACGCTGTCGGAGATGGTGCTCACCGTGCGCGCCAACAGCGAGCAGCTCGCCCAGGCCATCAAGGGCGCCGCCGACTTCGCCGACGTGGTCGTCGACGCCTGGGACAAGGAGCAGCACGTCCTCAAGATCCGCGTCGTGCTCAACGCGATGACCAGGGCGTGGCTGGCGCCCCTGTTCGAGTCGCTCAACCTGCCCAGGATGAGCTGCCTGCCGGGCGGCCTGAGCAACTGCCCCTACGAGCGAGGGAGCCGATGAGAGTCAGACACGCCGCGCTCGCCCTGGCCCTGACCACCTCGGGTTGCACGCTGCAGACGGTCGGCGCGACGCAGGGCGAGCTGACGCTGTCGGCGACCTTCTCCGACGTGCAGAGCCTGGTGGTCGGCCACAGCGTGCAGATCTCCGACGTCAGGGTCGGCACGGTCACCGACGTACGGCTCGACGGCTACCGGGCCAGGGTGACGATGGCCATCGAGGAGGACAAACGGGTCCCCACCGGGACCAGCGCCACGGTGGCCAAGACCTCGATCCTCGGCGAGAACTACGTGCTGCTCACCCTGCCCAAGGGCAGGACCATGGCCACCGGGCCCTTCCTGCCCAGCGGCGCGACGATCACCGACACCAGCGTCGAGCCCGACATCGAGCAGGTCACCGCCAAGGCGGGCCCGCTGATCGAGGCGCTCGGCGCGCAGGACGTCAACGCCATCCTCGACGCCGCCGCCACCGCCTTCGACGGCAAGGGCGACGACCTCAACCGGCTGATCAGGCAGACCGCGCAGGTCACCGACAGCTACGCGGCCGCCAGGACCGAGATCGCGGCCACCATCGAGGGGCTGGCCGCGCTCGGCGGCCAGCTCGCCAAGGGCAGCAAGGAGCTCGACCGGCTGCCCGGCACCCTCGCCGCCGCCACCGACCGGGTCAAGCACGGCCGCAAACACATCAAGAAGGCGATCGTCGCGCTGACGAAACTGGCGAAAGAGGCCAATGTCACGGTCTACCCGCGCCACGCCGCCCGGCTGCGTACGCTGCTGCGGGAGGTGGACGCCATCAGCGCGTCGATGCTGCGCGGCAAGGAGGACCTCAAGACGCTGGTCACCAGGATGCAGGCCTACATCGACCTCCCGCCGATCACCGTCAACGGCCAGGTGCTCATCTACATCTGGCTGAAGGGCCTGCTGCTGCCGAAGAACAAGGGCGTCATCCCGAACCGGCCCGACGTCGACCCCGGCCCGCAGCCCAACCGCAAGGACGACTTCCGGCTGCTGTGGGAGCCGCCGCGATGAGACCCCGCATCTACCTCAACCTGGGCTTCTTCGCGCTGCTCGGCGTCGTGATGACGGTCTGGGCGTTCAGCACGATCATCAAGCTCGACGTGATCACCCAGCCGTACCGGATCACCGCCGAGTTCGTCTCCTCCCCCGGCCTGGTGCGCGGCTTCGACGTCGCCTACCTGGGCGTCCGCGTCGGCAAGATCGGCGACGTACGGCTCGCGCCCGGCAAGATCGTCGTGGGGCTCGACATCGACAGGGAGATCAGGCTGCCCAGGGCCAGCACCGCCGAGGTGCGGCGCAAGTCGGCCATCGGCGAGCCGTACGTGGAGCTGACCCCGCCCGAGACCGGCGTGGACGGGCCCTCGTTCGCGCCGGGCGACGTGATCCCGGTGCGCAGGACGAGCGTGCCGCTCGACTACAAGGAGCTGTTCGAAGGCGTGGGCAAGCTGCTCAACGCGGTCCCCGCCAAGGACGCCAAGACGGTCACCCACGAGCTGGCGGTGGCCCTGGACGGCCGCGCGCCCACGATCAGGAGCATCATCGACGACGCCCACGGGCTGACCGACACCCTCGCCGACAACTCCAGGACCCTCGACGAGCTGGCCGTCCAGCTCACCCGGCTGACCGGAACCCTGGCCGGCCGCAGGGAGAAGCTGGCCTCGGGCATCTCCGACCTGGCGACCGTGACCGGCTCGCTGCGCGAGTCGCGCAAGGACCTGCACGCCTTCCTCGACCACGGGCCCGGCGTGTTCGGGCAGATCGACACCCTCATCAGGAGGGCCAGGCCCGGCCTGTCGTGCACGCTCACCGCCGCGGGCCTGCCGCACCGGCCGGCCTTCTCCGCCGCGACCGAACGCGACGTCCACCACCTGCTCAGCGTCGTGCCGACCGCGCTCAGCCTGACCGACGACATCAGCGACAAGCGCCCGGACGGCACCGTGTACGGCAGGACGACGTTCATCTTCAGCGTCCCCGGCGGCCCGCAGCCCGCCGAGGAGTACGACAAACCGATCGGGCCGCCGAGGATGGCGCCGCTGCTGGAGTGCCCGAAGCACGCGCCGGTCACCACGGTCGACTTCACGGTGGACCGGGGTCCGCACGAGGACGAGGACGCCCCGACGACCGCACCGGAGACCGGCACCGCCCCGCAGGAGTCCGCACCCGACACCGAGCCCGCTGACACCCAGGCCGACACCCAGGCCGACACCCAGGCCGACACCCAGGCCGACGCCCAGGCCGACGCCCAGGCCGACACGGACGCCACGACGGGCGCGGACAAGACCGGCGCCGACGCCGGTCCCGGCACCGACGGCGATACCGGATCGGATGGCGACGCCGGTGAGGCTCTGCCGCGGGACGCCGGCCCGTCCGCCCCGGCCGCCGAGGGCGCGGCACCCACGGCCGCCGCCTCCCAGAACCTCGCACCGCTCGTCGTCGCGATCCTGCTGGCCCTCGTCGTCTGCGGCGGGGTGCTGGGCTGGATCGCGGTGGGACGGTCCTCTCGCCGCCGCGGAACGGAGTGACGACACATGACCACCAAGCAGTCCCTCGCCGAGGAGACGACCCGCGAGGAACCGGAGGCCGACATCTCGGGAGCCGAGACCGCGCGGCCCGATGTCCCGGAGGCCGGTCCCTCGACGACCGACGCCCCGAAGGCTGGCGTCCCCGAGGGCGCGGCGACCCCGAAGGCACAGACCCAAGAGGCACAGACCCCAGAGGCACAGACTCCGGGGGCACAGACTCCGGGGGCACAGACTCTGGCGGCACCGGCCTCGAGAACCAACGGTCCGGAGGCAGAGGGTTCGGAGGCCGTCGATCCACCGCCCGTCGCCTCCAAGACCGCGAGCACCGCGGCCGGGGACGCCAACGGGGACGCCACCGGAGACGCCACCGGGGACGCGGCCAGGGAGACCGGGGACGGGGGTGCCGGCCGTACGGGTGGAGGACGTGGCGCGCGGTGGCGCGGCGTGGCGATCGGCGCGGTGCTGGCGCTGGTGCTGGCCACGGCGGGCGCGACCGCGGTGCTCCAGTGGATCAGCGCGGGCCGCCTCCAGGACCGGCTGGCCCCGCTGGAGCACGACCGCCTCCTGCGTCTGGAGGTGTCGGGCGCCGCCGGCGCGTTCGCCACCACCCTGCTCAGCTACGACTACAAGGACCTGCAGACCACCCGCGGCAAGGTCATCGCGATGACCGCGGGCGACTTCCTGGCCACCTACGACGAGGCGTTCGGCGGCCCGATGGAACAGGTCATCGTGAAGCTGGAGGCCGTCTCCAAGGCGACGGTCCGCGAGGTGTACCTGTCCGAGCTGGACGACGCCTCCGCCAAGGCGCTGGTCTCGGTGGACCAGCAGGTCACCAGCAAGGAGGCGGTGCGCAACGTCCTCGGCACGCACCTGAAGCTGGTCATGATCAAGCAGAAGGGCGTGTGGAAGGTCAGCGACGTCACCGTCCTCGGCGCGGCCAAGGAGACCGAGACCAAGCTCGACAAGAAGGGCTAGGACCATCCCCTCCCGACCTCTAGGCTGGGCGGATGCGTGATCCTCTGGCGATGGGCGGACCGGTCGAGGAGATCACCGGTTCGGAGGGGTGGCTGACCGGTGCCGAGCGGGAGCGTGCCGCCAGGTTCGTCCGCGAGGCGGACCGGCGCGCGTTCGTGGCCGCCCACCTCCTCGTACGGCACTGCGCCGCCGCCTACCTCGACCTGCCGCCCGACCGGGTCACCCTGCTGCAACACTGCGACGTGCACGGCGCCGGGCACGGCCGGCCGTACCTGGAGGGGCATCCCGAGCTGGGTGTCAGCCTCAGCCACACCCACGGCTACGTCTGCGCGGCGGTCGGTGAGGGAAAGGTCGGCGTCGACGCCGAGCGGGTGGCCGACGGGCCCCTCGACGAGGCTCTGGCCGGGCAGGCGCTCACCGGCAGGGAGCGCGCGCTGGTCACCGGCAACGCGGATCTCATCAGGATCTGGGCGCGCAAGGAGGCGCTGGTCAAGCGCGGCGAGCTGACCCTCGACCGGTTGGGCGAGGTGGACCTGTCGGAGCTGGCGGCGCTGGAGCGGCAGGAGTGGCGGGGCCGTCATCTGCTGGAGTGGACGGCGCCCGGGTCGGTGCTGGTGACGGTCATCACCGACCGTCCTGCCGTCCGGATCCCGGCGAAATAGGGTCGTCGTGCATTTCCACGGTTAGGCCCTCGTCGTCCCCGCCCCTGCGCGGCAGGCGTTTGGGGTGCGACGCGGTCGTGAGCGCCGCCGGAGAGGTAAATTGGGATCATGAGCACGCCTCGCTGGCTTACCACGACAGAACAGCGCGCTTGGCGTGCCCACCTCGCCGTGCACAAGCTCCTCATGCACCGCCTCGGCATCGACCTGCAGGAGTTCGGCCTGTCGGTGAACGACTACGAGATCCTCGTCAACCTCTCCGAGTCTCCGGGCAAGCGCATGCGCATGAGCGACCTCGCCGACGCCACGATCCAGTCGCGCAGCCGCCTGTCGCACCAGATCTCCCGGATGGAGGCGGCCGGCCTGGTCACCAGGGAGGACTGCGCCGACGACCGGCGTGGCACCTTCGCGGTGCTGACGGACGACGGGTGGGCCACGATGCAGCGCGTCGCGCCGTATCACGTCCAGAGCGTCCGCGACCATTTCGTCGACCTGCTGACCGACGACCAGCTGCAGGCGCTCGAACAGGCCTACAACCCGATTCTCGAGCACCTCAAGAGCCTGCGCTGAGCGCTACGATCCGGGCATGCTGCGAAAGCTCCTCCTCGTCGTCCTCGCGCTCGCGCTGACGGCCTGTGCCGGCCAGGAGACCCTGCCGCCGGGCCCCGAGCTGGTGAAGAAGTCGGCGGCGGCGATGAAGGCGGTGACCAGCGCCTCGTTCGCGATCACGACGGACGGCGCGCCGAAGATCCAGCTCAAGCGGGCCGACGGCAGGCTGACCGCGACCGGCGAGGCCGACGGCACGTTGCAGGTCCTTCTCATGAACAGCCTGCAGGAGTTCAGCTTCGTGGTGGTCGGCGACACCGTCCACTTCAAGGCCATGACGGGCGGCTACCAGAAGCTGCCGAAGCGGCTGCTGATGGCGGGCGTGGGCTACGACCCGTCGACGCTCCTCGACCCGGACACCGGCATCTCCTCCCTCCTCGGCGGCCTCGGTGACCCGGTCACGGAGGCGGAGGAGGACGGCTCCTACCGCGTCGCGGCCACCTTCCCCGGCAGGACGATGGGCACGCTGATCCCCGGCGTCACCTCCGACATCAAGGGCAAGCTCTGGATCGACGCCGCCTCCAGCCGGCTGAACCGGATCGACCTGCCGCTCGACGGCGGCTCCGTCACCGTGACGCTGGCGGACTACGACGCCCGCTTCACCATCACCCCGCCCGCCGGATGAGCCTGCGCCGCAACGTCGCCCTCGGGGTCGGCGGCACCGCCGTCCTGCTGGCCGCCCTCGACGCCTACGTGGTCGTCACCGTCCTGATCGGCATCGCCCAGGACGTCGGCGTCCCCGTCAACCGGCTGGAGCGGGCCACCCCGGTGGTCACCGGGTTCCTGCTCGGTTACGTGGCCGCGATGCCGCTGCTGGGCCAGCTGTCCGACCGGTACGGCAGGCGTCCCCTCATCCACGCCTGCCTGGCCTGCTTCGCGCTCGGCTCGGTCCTGACCGCGCTGGCGGCGTCCCTGCCGATGGTCGTGGCCGGCCGTACCGTGCAGGGCATCGCGGGCGGCGCGCTGCTGCCGATCACGATGGCGCTGGTCGGCGACCTGTGGGAGGACGACGAGCGGCCCGTGGCGCTCGGCGCCGTGGGGGCGGCGCAGGAGCTGGGCAGCGCGCTGGGCCCGCTCTACGGCGCGGTCGTGGCTCTGCTGCCCGCCTTCACGCTGTTCGGCGTGGACCTGGGCGGCTGGCACGCGATCTTCTGGCTGAACGTGCCGCTGGCCGGGCTGGCGGCGGTCGCGGTCCAGCGGACCGTCCCGCCCTCGGCGACGGGCGGCGGCAGGGTCGACGTGACGGGCGGCGCGCTGCTGGCCGTCGCGCTCGGGCTGCTGGTGGCGGGGCTGTACAACCCCGATCCGGCCAAGGCCGTCCTGCCCGCCTGGGGGCCGGCGCTGATCGGTGCCGGCCTGCTGGTCGGGGCGACGTTCGTGTGGTGGGAGATCCGCTCACCGGTCCGGCTGCTGGATCTCACCGGTATCGCCAAGCGGCCGCTGCTGGCCACGCTCGGCGTCAGCTTCCTGTCGGGCGCGGCGCTGCTGGTCACGATGGTGTTCGTGCAACTGGCCGCGCAGACGCTGTTCGGGGCCGACGCGCTGGGCGGGGCGCTGACGCTGGCCTGGTTCCTCGGCGCGCTGGTGGCCGGCGCGCTCGCCGGCGGCCTGCTGACCCGCAGGTACGGCGAGCCGCCGGTCATGGCGGCGGGCCTGCTGGTGGCGACGGCCGGCTACTGGCTGCTGTCGGGCTCGCTCACCGGCCCGCTCGAGCTGGTGATCGCCGGCGCCGGGCTGGGCGTGGTGATCGCGCCCGTCTCCTCCGCCGCGTTGCGCGTCATGCCCGCCGCCCAGCACGGCGTCGCCTCCGCCGCGGTCGTGGTGGCCAGGATGATGGGCATGCTGATCGGCATCGCCGCGGTGTCGGCGTGGGGGTTCTACCGTTTCCAGTCGCTGACGGCCGACCTCGACACCCCGCTGCCGCTCGGCGTCGACGCGGCGACCTACGCCCGGCAGCTGGCCGACTACACCGCGAAGGTGCAGGCGGCGCTGCGGACCGAGTACAGCGAGATGTTCGTGGCGACCGCCGCGCTGTGCGTGCTCGGCGCGGCGGTCGCCGTGCTGGTCAGGGTGCGAGCCGGTGCAGGTCTCGCGGGAAGAGCGTCGCGGACCTGACGTTGGCGGCCCCCGTCAGCCTGGCGGTCCAGCGTTCCAGGCCGATCGCGAAGCCGCCGTGCGGCGGCATGCCGTGCGCGAACGCCGACAGGTAGCCCTCGTACGGCCCGGTGTCGCCGCCCAGCGCGGCGAGGTAGTCGGCGTACCGGTGCAGCCGCTGCCCTCCGGTGACCAGCTCCAGGCCCCTGAACAGCAGGTCGAAGCCGTTGGAGTAGCCGGGCCGCTCCGGGTCGGGATGGGTGTAGAAGGGCCGCTTGGCCATCGGATAGCCGGTGACGAACAGGAACTCCGAGCCGTGCTCGCGCCGCGCCCACTCCGACAGCCACCGCTCCTGCGCGGGTGACAGGTCGGGTTCGTCCTCGCCGGTCAGCGCCTGCGCCTCGGTGAAGTGGATCGCGGGGATCTCCTGCGGCACCTCGGGAAGCGTGACGCCCAGCGTCTCGACGGCCTGGGCCGCGCGCCGCCGTACCTCCTCGGTCATGCCGGCGATCGCCTCCCGCAGCACGGCCATCACGTCGCGGTGGTCGCGCACGAAGCCCAGCTCGGCGTCGAGCGAGGTGTACTGGGCCAGGTGGCGGGCGGTGTCGTGGGGTTCGGCGCGGAAGACGGGGCCGACCTCGTAGACCCGCTCGAACACCCCGACCATCGCCTGCTTGTAGAACTGCGGCGACTGGGCCAGGTAGGCGGGCCGGCCGAAGTAGTCGATGCCGAAGACGTCGGCGCCCGACTCGGTGGCCGAGGCGACGATCTTCGGCGTGTGGATCTCGGTGAAGCCGAGGGCGTCCAGCGCCGACCGGAATCCCGCCACGCCGGCCGCGGCGATCTCGAACGGCGCGCGCAACGCCGGGTGCCGCAGCGCGACGGGCGCGTGGTCGAGGACGGTGGGCAGCGACGCCGGGACCCCCGGCCGGTACAGGTCGAACGGCGGCGCGACGGCGGGCTCGGCCAGCACGGCGATCTCCGGCGAGGTCAGCTCGACGCCGCCGGGCGCCTGCGGGTTGACCGTGACCGTGCCGGTGACCTCGACGACGCTCTCCTCCACCGGCAGGTCACCCGAGGTGACCGCCTGCGTGAGACCCGCGCGGTCGCGCACGATGAGAAACGAAACGGACTTCAGCTGCCGCCGGCGGTGCACCCACCCGGCGACCTTCACTCGTTGCCCGGCATGCTCGGCGAGCTCTGCCGACAGGACACGAGAGATCATCACAACTCCTTGAGCCGCATGATCCCTTGGGGACGCGGGGGAGAAGGGAACTCCCGGTGCCACCGCGCCTTCGCCGCCTCGTGAGCGGCCTCATCCGACCCTGTGACGGAGGTCAGCCCGGCGGGGCATTTCCTCCCCGCACTCAGGAGTGTCTTCGCCCGGGGTCGCGGGACCGCCTTCCCAGCTTCCGGCGGCTCTCTCGGCCGTTGACGATCCGGGTTACTCGTCTCCCTCAACGTGTTGCGCAGGAGAGTACCACGCGCTACCGGACAGCTGAGTATGGGCCTACTCATGCCCGGCCGGGTGTCTCGGGCGCAGCATGGCAGGACCGATCCCCCCGAGGAGCACGACATGCGCAAGGTTCTGGTCGTCTGCACCGTGGTCCAGCTCGCCCTCGTCGTCCTGCAGTTCTACCTGGCCACCTACGGCGCCTTCGAGACGCCGAGGCCCGCCGACCCGGACGCGGCGGCCATCAACTGGCACGTCGCCAACGGCTTCATCGTCATCCCCGCCGTCGCCCTGATCACGACGATCATCGCGGCCATCGCGCGGGCGCCGGGCAAGGTGATCGCCGCCGGCGCCGCGCCGATCGTGCTGGTCGCCGTCCAGATGTTCGTGCTGTTCCCGCTGGCCGAACTGGCCGGCGCGACGATGGACAGGACCACGCCCGCGAGCCTGTTCGTCCTGGGCTTCCACGCCGTCGTCGGCGTGCTGCTGCTCGGCGCGGCCATCTCGGCGTCGCGGGGCGCGCGGGCCCACGCCCGGGCGGTCGCCGTCCCGGCGGTGTGAGCACGACCGCGCCGGTCTCCTCCCGGACGCGACCACGCCGGTCTCTGGACCGGTCTCCTGGAGTCTCCTGGAAAGGCGAAGCGCCCCCCTCCTGGGCGGAGAGGGGCGCGGGCCGGGCGGCGGCCTACTTCTTGGCCGGAGCGCCCTTCTTCTTCTCGCGGATCTTCATCGTCACCTCGATCGGCGAGCCCGCGAACCCGAACTCCTCGCGGATGCGCCGCTCGATGAAGCGCCGGTAGGTGTCCTCCAGCCACCCCGAGGTGAACAGCACGAACTTGGGCGGCTCGGTCGACGCCTGCGTCGCGAAGAGGATCTTCGGCTGCTTGCCGCCCCGCACCGGCGGCGGCGTCTGCTGGACCAGCTCGGTGAGGAAGGCGTTGAGCCGTGCCGTCGGCACGCGGGTGGACCACGAGTCGAGCGCCTTCTCGATCGCCGGGACCAGCCGGTCCATGTGGCGGCCGGTCTTGGCGGAGATGTTGACCCGCAGCGCCCACGGCGTGCGGACGAGCTGCCGGTCGATCTCCTTCTCCAGGTAGTAGCGCCGGTCCTCGTCGACCAGGTCCCACTTGTTGAAGGCCACGACCATCGCCCGGCCCGACTCGATGACCAGGCCGATGATGCGCAGGTCCTGCTCGGTCAGCGGCTGGGAGGCGTCGATCAGCACGATCGCCACCTCCGCCTTCTCCAGCGCGGCGCGGGTGCGCATCGCGGCGTAGAAGTCGGCGCCCTGCAGCTCCCTGTCGCGCCTGCGGATGCCGGCGGTGTCGACGAAGCGCCAGGTGGTGCCGCCGAGGTCGATCAGCTCGTCGACCGGGTCGCGGGTGGTGCCGGCCATCGGGTCGACCAGCACCCGCTCCTCGCCCGCCAGCTTGTTCAGCAGGGACGACTTGCCGACGTTGGGCTTGCCGAGCAGCGCCACCCGGTGGGGGCCGCTCGCCTGGCCGAAGGTCTGCGCGGGAGTCTCCGGCAGCGCGTCGAGCACCACGTCCAGCAGGTCGCCGGAGGAGCGGCCGTGCAACGCCGAGACGGGGTACGGCTCGCCGAGGCCGAGCGACCACAGCGCGTGCGCCTCCAGCTCCATCTGCTGGTTGTCGACCTTGTTGGCGACCAGGATGACCGGCTTGCCGGAGGCGCGCAGCACGCCGCCGACGATCTCGTCGGCGTCGGTGGCGCCCACGACGGCGTCGACCACGAAGACGATCACGTCGGCCAGCTCGACCGCGACCTGGGCCTGCTCGGCGATGCGCAGGTTCATGCCGGTGGCGTCCGGGTCCCAGCCGCCGGTGTCGACGACGGTGAAGCGCCTGCCGCGCCAGTTCGCGTCGTAGGTGACGCGGTCGCGGGTCACGCCCGGCACGTCTTCGACGACCGCCTCCCGGCGGCCGATGATGCGGTTGACCAGCGTCGACTTGCCGACGTTCGGCCGGCCGACGATGGCCACCACCGGCAGCGCCACCTGCTCGTCGGCGCTGTGGTCAGGGATCCGCATGTCGGCGAGCTCGGCCTCGATCCAGCCGGAGTCGTCGTACTCCCCCGTAGTCACGTGTCTCGTTCCTTTGAGTACCGCACCTGGCCTCAGGCGCGCTCGGTGTATGGGCGCGGCCGAACTAGGACTCGTCCTGGCTCGATCGCTCCCTGATCAGCCTCAGCACCTCCGCGATGACCTGGTCGAGGTCGAGCGGCGTGGTGTCGATCTCGACGGCGCCATCCGCCATCGAGAGAGGGTCGGTCTTCCGTGTCGAGTCAAGAGAATCGCGCCTGGCCATCGCGGCGCGCTGCGCCTCCACCGTGGTGGTGTCCGGGCCGCCCGTCTCGACGTTGAGCTCCGCCGTACGGCGCAGCGCCCTGGCGTCGGCGCTGGCGGTCAGGTAGACCTTGAGCGTGGCGTCGGGTGCGACCACGGTGCCGATGTCACGGCCCTCGACCACGATGTCGCCCTTGCCGATGATCTCCCGCTGCATCTCCACGAGCCTGGCCCGCACCTCGGGCACGGCGGCCACCAGCGACACCGCGCCGGTCACCTCCTGGCTCCTGATCGGCTCCGCCACGTCGACGCCGTCGACGTGGACGGTGGGGTCGTCGGGGTCGGTGCCCGAAACCAGCGAGGGCTCGCCCGCGCGGGCCGCGATAGCCGCAGGGTCGGTCAGGTCGACGCCCCGCTGGAGCATCCACCAGGTGATCGCGCGGTACATCGCCCCGGTGTCCAGGTATCGCAGCCCCAGCGCGCGGGCCACCCCGCGCGACGCGCTCGACTTACCCGACCCCGAAGGCCCGTCCATGGCGACGACCAGAGCGGTCACGGCCTCTCCCTCTTCACGTTTTCCCAACCTCAAGAGGCTACCGCCTTATGCCCATGCAGACAGACACGGAGCGGCGCGGGACGGCGACGGGATCGGTCCGGCGCTCAGGCCGCGCCCGTGTCGGCCACCCAGCTGCCGTGGAAACCGAGGGGGACGCGGGCGGGCAGGTGCACGGTGGCGACCGGCTCGCCGGTGAAGTCCTGGGCGGAGAGGATCAGCAGGTCGGTGGCGCCCCTGCCGGGGTCGTTGACGAAGGCCATGACGTAGCCGTCGTCCTCGGCCACGCCGCCCTCGGCGGGCACGAAGACGGGCTCGCCCGCGGCGACGCCCCTGGGCAGCTCACGCGTCTCCTGGGTGCCGGCCGCCAGGTCGTGCTTGATGAGCGCGTTGCCGAAGGCGGTGTCGGGCAGGTCCTCCAGGTCGCTGTCGCCGGGGTAGACGAGGTCGGCCAGGTCGTCGGCCGCGGCGGCGTAGCCGTACCGGTAGGGGAGGGAGGTGAGCCGCTCGTCGGCGCGGGGGAACTCCTGCGCCCGGTCGTCGAGCCTGGTCTCGGTGACCTTGTCCGAGGTGAGGTCGAGCGTGAACCTGTCGAGCGTGGGCACGCCGCCCAGGTCGAGCCGGGCGTCGACGAACCTCTTGGGGTAGCGCACCACGTCGATGACCACCTGGTCGCCGTCGTCGTAGGCGTTGAGGGTGTGGAAGATCCAGCACGGCTCCACCTCCAGCCAGCGCACCGGGCCGCCGCCGTCCTTCGGCAGCAGCCCGATGCGCGCGGGGTGGTCGTCGTTCCAGCTGTACGGCAGCGGCACCCCCCTGGCCGCGTGGTCCATGCTGAAGGTGACGGGCAGGTCGTAGATCACCACGTAGCGCTGGGTCAGCGCCAGGTCGTGGACCATCGGGGCGTCGGCCACCGGGATGTCGACGGTCCTGCTGACCCTGCCCTGCGGGTCGATGACCACGTGCTGGTGGTGGTCCCAGCCGAAGTAGTAGGCGATGGCGTGCAGCTCGCCGGTGTGCGGGTCGAGCTTGGTGTGGGCGGCGTAGCCGCCGGGCAGCGTGCCGCCGAAGTCGCACGGGCCGACCGTGTCGAGCTCGTAGGTCAGCTCATACGGCCGGCCGCCCGCCTCCACCGTCGCGAACGTGCGCCCCGCGTGGCCGATGACGTGGGTGTTGGCGGCGAAGTCGAAGTCGGCGTGGACGGCCCCCGGACGCGGCTCCTCCCCCAGGCGCGTGGCCACGTCGGCGCTGCGGACCCACCGGTTGCGGTACCACTCGGCCCTGCCGTCGCGCAGCCGTACCCCGTGGACCATCCCCTGGCCGAGGAACAGGTGCGCGGCGGCGGGGTCGTCGAGGCCGAGCGGGTTGGGCCCGTTGCGCAGGTAGCGGCCCGACAGCTCGGCGGGGACGCGCCCGGTGACGGGCAGGTCGAAGGCGGTGATCTCCTCCGCGACGGGGGCGAAGCCGCCCCTGAAGGGGGTGGTCATGACGGTGTCCTCTCGTCGGGCGGGCCGGGCAGGAACGGGGTGAGCACCGAGGCGCACAGCGTGACGAAACGCTGTTCGGCCTCGACCGGGCCGAAGTGCCCGGACAGTTCGAGGCTGGTCGCGCCGTGCGCGGCCATCCAGAGCAGGTCGGCGATCTCCTGGGCGTCGCCGCGCAGCTGTCCCGCCTCCAGGCAGGACGCCACGTCGGCGTACAGGATGTCGAAGGCCCTGCGGCCCGCGGCCAGCGCGGCGGCGTCGGGCACGAACCCGGGCAGCGCACCCTGGAACATCACCCGGTAGTACTCGGGCTCGGCGAGGGCGTAGGCGCGGTAGGCGGCCCCGCACTCGTGCAGCCTGGTCAGCGGGTCGGCGGAGGTGCGACCGGTCCGCAGGGCGCGCTCGAACCTGGCGAAGCCCTCCAGCCAGAGCGCCTCCTCCAGCCCCTCCTTGGCGCCGAACAGCGTGTAGATCACCTTCGTCGAGCAGCCGACCGCGCCCGAGATCCGGCGCACGGTCAGCGCCCCCGGCCCTTCGGCGACGAGCAGATGAGTGGTGGCGTCGAGGATCGCGGCCCGGACGGCCTCCTGCCCGACCTGCTGTGCCTCGCTGTATGCCGTCATAGGTCGGTAACGCCGTTTCTTTGCGGTAACACTGTTACCGTCTTTGTACGCGCACCCGCGCCACGCGTCAAGGGAGCGTTCCCGGATAGAACTCCCCCATGAGCAACGATCGGGTGACCGTGGTCGTCGCGACGAGGGACCGGCGCGAGTCGCTGGCCAGGACGCTGCCCCGGCATCCCGGGCCCGTCGTCCTGGTCGACAACGGCTCCGCGGACGGCACCGCCGCCTTCGTCCGCCACACCTTCCCGCACGTGCGGGTCGTGGAGGCGGGGCGCAACCTGGGCGCTCCCGCGCGCAATCTCGGCGTACGGCTGGCGGCCACCCCCTACGTGGCCTTCGCCGACGACGACTCCTGGTGGGCCCCCGGCGCGCTCGACCGGGCCGCCGACGTGCTCGACGCCCACCCGCGCCTGGCGGTGCTGGCCGCCCGCGTACTGGTCGGACCGGAGGAGCGCACCGACCCGGTCAGCGCCGTCATGGCCCGCTCGCCGCTGCCCGGCTCCGCCGGACCCGGCGTACTCGGCTTCCTGGCCTGCGGCGCGGTGGTGCGCAGGCGGGCCTACCTGGAGGCGGGCGGCTTCGACGACGTGATCTTCTTCTTCGGGGAGGAGGAACGGCTCGCGGTGGACCTGGCCGCGCGCGGCTGGGAGCTGGCCTACGTGGCCGACGTCGTGGCCCACCACCACCCCTCCCCCGCCCGCGACCCGCACGGGCGCAGGGCGCTGGCCGCCCGCAACGCCGTCCTGACCGCGGTGCTGCGCCGGCCGTGGCCCGTCGTCGCCCGCACGGTGCTGCGCGCTGCCGCCGCCGGCGCCGCCGGTCGGGCCGGGCTGCGCGCCGCGGTACGGCGGCTGCCGCGCGCGCTGGCCCTGCGGCAGGAACTGCCGCGCGACGTGGAACGGGCCCGTGTGCTGCTGGGCGAGTACGACGGCCGCAACGCCGTCAGCCAGGCGGTCGCCCGGAAGTGACCAGGACGGCGCTCTCCTAGGGAACCTGCCAGCCGCGTTCCTGCAGCGCCTGGTTCAGGACGGCGACCGCGTCCGGCTGCACCGACAGCTCGGCCAGGCCCAGCGGCAGGCCGGGCGCGTGCTCGAGCCTGACGTCCTCGACGTTGACGCCCACCTCGTCGCAGATCTGGAACAGCCTGGCCAGCTGGCCGGGCCGGTCACCGATGACCACCTGGACGACGGCATAGGCCGCCGCGGGCCCGCCGTGCTTGCCGGGGATCCTGCCGTGGCCGACCACGCCCCGCTTGAGCAGTTCGGTCACCTCGGGGCCGGCGCCGTCGTCACCCGCGGCCATGGCCCGCAGCGCGGTGGCGGCGTCGGCCAGGTCGCGAGAGACCGCCTCCAGCACCTCGGCCACCGGGGCGGCGTTGCCCGACAGGATGCCCAGCCACAGGCCGGGGTCGCCGCCGGCGATCCTGGTCACGTCGCGCACGCCCTGGCCGGCCAGCCCGAGCGTCACGTCCGAGGCCTCGGCCAGGCGGGCGGCCACCGCCGAGGCGGCCACGTGCGGGGCGTGCGAGACGACCGCCACAGCCCTGTCGTGGTCTTCGGCCGCCACCTCGACCGGGTTGGCCCCGCACAGCTCGATGAGGGCGAGCACGGCCTCCCTGGCCTCCGGCGCGGCCTCGGGGGTCGGGCACAGCGCCCACGGCCGCCCGAGGAACAGGTCGGCCCTGGCCGCGCCAGGGCCCGCCTTCTCCCTGCCCGCCATGGGGTGCGAGGCGACGTAGGTGCTCAGGTCGCAGCCGAGCCCGGCCGCCTCGGCGATCGGCCTGGCCTTGACGCTGGCGACGTCGGTGTAGAAGCGGGCCGCGTCACGCTGCTGCAGGCCGCGCAGCTCACTGGCCACATGGCCCGGCGGGACGGCGACCACCGCGAGGTCGACCGGGTCGCCCAGGCGCCATTCCTGGCCCGCGCCCATCTCCCTGGCCAGCCGTACGGCGCCCAGGTCGCGGTCGGCCAGCAGCACGGTCACGCCGCGCTGGCGCAGCGCCAGTCCGATCGACGTGCCGACCAGGCCGGTGCCGAGGACGAGGACGGTGTCGAGCTTCACCGTGTCCACTTTCTCCGTGTCCATTCTCACTGCGCGATTGTCAGGTGCGCGTCACGCGATCACGACCCCGCGTGTCCACGCGCGGTCGTCACTGCGCGATGTCCTGCCGCAGCACGGTCGCGCCGCGCAGGTAGACGTGCTGGATCTCGCGGCGCGGACGGTCGCTCTGCACGTGCGCCATCAACCGGACCACGCGCGGCAGCGCGCCCGGCACGCCGATCTCGGTGCAGCAGATGAGCGGTACCTCATGGAAGCCGAGCTTACGCGCCGCGAGGGCGGGGAACTCGGCAGTGAGGTCGGGCGTCGCGGTGAACAGCACACTGATCACGTCGTCGGTGGTCAGCTGGTTGCGCTCCATGACCGCCGAGACCAGCTCGGTGGTCCCGCTGATGATCGCGTCGCGGTCGTTGGCCTCCACCTGGATCGCCCCGCGAATCGCCCGCACCATGTCAATCCCTCCATATGGTTCGGAGCCCGCACACATGTGCGCGGGCTCCAGCGTCCGGCCAGATTACAGCTTGACCGCCGCGTAGAGGTCGCCGACCTCCTTGAGGGTCAGCGCCCTGATCGTGCCCGGCTTGGTACGGCCCAGCTTGACCGGACCGAACTCGATCCTCGCCAGGTCGATCACACGGTGACCCGACTCCTCCAGCATGCGCCTGACGATGTGCTTGCGGCCCTCGTGCAGCACGACCTCCACCAGCGCCTGCTGCCCGTGCTCCTGGACGATCTCGAAGTGGTCGGCCTTGGCCAGGCCGTCCTCCAGCTCGATGCCCTTCTTGAGCCTGCGGCCCAGGTCGCGCGGGATGGGACCGGGCACCTTCGCCCAGTACTTCTTCTGCACGCCGTAGCTGGGGTGGGTCAGCCTGTTGGCCAGCTCGCCGTCGTTGGTGAGCAGCAGCAGGCCCTCGGTCTCGGTGTCGAGCCTGCCCACGTGGAACAGGCGGGGAGCCAGCTCCTGCACGTAGTCGGCCAGGCACGGGCGGCCCTGCGGGTCCTCCATCGTGGAGACCACGCCGATGGGCTTGTTCAACGCGTAGTAGACCAGGTCGGGAGCGGTCGGGATGCGCTTGCCGTCGACGTGGATGACCTGCGTCGCGGGGTCGACCTTCGCACCGAACCTCCGCACGACCTGGCCGTTCACGGTGACGCGGCCCTCGCCGATCATCTCCTCGCAGGCCCGCCTGCTGGCCACGCCCGCCTGGGCGAGCACCTTCTGCAGCCGCACGCCGCCCGGCACCTCGGTGGTGTCGCGCTCGTCGGCGTAGTCGTCGGGGTAGAAGTCGCGGTCGCGGACGGGCTGGCGAGCCGACTTGAAGGCGTCGCGCGGCTTGCCGCCGCCGAACGACTGCGCCCTTCCGGTACGGCCCGCGCCGGCCTCGCGCTTGGGGGCGGGACGGCTGGAGACCCGGCCGATCGTCTGGGGCTCCTCGCGCCTGCCGTAGCGGGCCCGCGTGGAGCTCTCCCCGCGCCTGCCGACCCTGCCGGCCCTCAGGCCCGCACGGTCGTCACGGCCCGAGGCGCCGCGCTCCTGACGGTCACCGCCCTGGAAACCGGCCCGGTCGCCACCCTGGAAGCCGCGGCCGTCCCGGTCACGGAACCCACGGTCACCGCGGTCGCCGCGGTCACCACGGTTACCCCGGTCGCCGCCGAAGCCGCGGTCCGGGCGGTCGCCGCCGGATCCACGCCCGTCACGGCCACCGCCGAACCTGCGGCCGTCACGGTCACCGCCGAACCCGCGATCGCCGTAGCCGCGCTCGCGGGACCCGCGACCTTCCCGGTCGCCGCCGCGGAACCCGCGGTCGTCACGGTCACCGCCGAACCGGCGGTCACCACGCTCACCACGCTCACCACGCTCGCCACGGTCGCCACCGCCGGACCCGCGGCCCGGACGGTCGCCGGCACGGAACCCGCGCTCGTCACGATCGGCGCGGAAACCCCGCTCGCCCCGGTCCTGGCGGCCGGCGTCGCGGGAGCCGCGCTCGCCACCGCGGAAACCGCGGTCCTCACGAGAACCGCGGTCCTCACGGGCCCGGCCGTCCCGATCGCCCCGCCCGTCGCGGAAACCCCGGTTGTCCCGGGCCTGATCGCCACGGTGACCCCCGCCGTCGCGGAAGCCGCGGTCCTCGCGCGGGCCGCCGTCGCGGAAGCCGCCACCGCGCTCGTCGCGGGACTGCGGCTTGCCGTACCTGGCACGGGAGCCGCCGCGGTCGGCGCGCATGGAGTCGCGGGAACCGCCGAAGCCGCCCCGGCTGTCGGATCCGGCACGGAAGTCGTCACGGCGGGAACCCCCGCCGAAGTCGTCGCGGCGGGGACCGCCACGAGAGTCGTCGCGGCGCGAGTCGCGCCTGTCGTCGGAGCGGTAGGCGGGACGCCCACTGCCGCCGCTCCTGGAGCTCGCGCCCCGGGAACCGCCGGTGCGTCCTCGACCGCGTCCATCACCGGACGGGGTGCTGCGCCTGTTGATCACTTCGTTGTCTCCTCAAGGTTTTCCACGTCGTCGGGCAGGAAGGGCGCGAGCTCGGGAAGCTCGTCGAGGCTCTTCAGGCCCAGTCGCTCCAAGAAGTAGGAGCTGGTCCGGTAGAGCACCGCCTGGCTCTCCGGATCGGTGCCGGCCTCTTCGACCAGCCCTCTGGCGACCAGCGTCCGCATGACGCCGTCGCTGTTGACGCCGCGCACGGCGGCGACACGGGCGCGGCTCACCGGCTGCCGGTAGGCCACGACCGCGAGAGTCTCCAGCGCGGCCTGGGTGAGCCGCGCCTGCTGGCCATCGCGGACGAACCGCTCGACCAGCGGGGCGCAGTCGGCGCGCGAGTAGAACCGCCAGCCGCCTGCGACCTCCCTCAGATCGAAACCCCGCCCGGCACCGGAGTATTCCGCCGCCAGCGCATTCAGCGCGGCCTCGACCTCGTGGGTGGGGCGTTCGAGCACCTGGGCGAGGGTGATCGCGTCGACCGGCTCGTCGACGACGATCAGGATCGCCTCCAGTGCCGCGTTCAGATCCGGCGCGGCCGTACCGGGCGCGGGCTCGTCGGCGTCGAGGGGCGCGAAGTCCGCCTCGTCCGGGCGGGACGGGTCATCGGCCGGCGACCCGACCAGGCCGGACGAACCCGTACCCGGGGTCGTCTCCCCGCCGTCACGGCCGGCACCCCGCACGGCACCGGACACCCCCGCAGCCACACCCCCGACCTCCGCAGCGGCGAACTCAGCCGCCGCCGCGCCCACGACCGTCTCCGGAGCACCGAGCTCGGCACTCGGAGCGGCGAAGTCGGCACCCTGAGCGGCGAGCTCGGCCGCCACCACCGTGCGCTCGGCCTCCGGAGCGGCGGGCGCGCCATCCTCGGAACCGGTGTGCCCCCCGGTAACGTGCGCGGTCCCCAGGAGGTCGGGCGCGACCGGCTCCTCGGCAGGTTCCGGCTCGGCCCGCGCTTCCAGCGGCTCCTCGGCAGGCTCCGGCTCGGCCCGCGTTTCCCGCGGCTCCGGCGCGTCCGGCGCCGCCGTCTGCGGGGCTGGGTTGTCCACGCGGGAGGCGGCCGCTGGATCCGCCGGAGCGTCCTCGAGGCCGGCGCCGAAAGCGCCCGAACCCGGCAGGCCCGCCCACGCGGCCCCGCGCGGACGCTCGCGCCGGGGCGCCGGCGAGCCGTCGGCCCGGCGCTCGGACGGCGACGGGTCCCTAGGAGCCGGGAACTCACTCATCAGCAGCCTTCTCCGCGCTCTCTTCGTAGTCGTCGCCCACCGCGACGTCTCCGTCGTCGGCTCCCGTCCAGGTCACATGCAGATCGCCGAGGGGCTCCACCTGCTCGAAGCTGACAGCCGACTCCCTGAACAGCTCCAGCACGGCCAGAAAGCGGGCGATCACCTCGAAGGTGCCCTCGCAGTCGGCGACCAGCGTCCTGAACGTGGCCGTGCGCAGGTGCCGCAACCGCCGCACAAGAATAGCGGCTTGGTCCCTGACGCTCGCCAGCGGTTGGTAGATGTGCCCGACGCCGACGGTGGGCGGCAGCTTGGGCGTGAACGCCTTGGCGGCGATGCGCGCCAGCTGCTCGGGCCCGATGCCGAGGACCAGTTCCGGCAGCAGGTTGGCGAACTGCGGCTCCATCGGTACGGCCCGCGGGAACCGCAGCGACTCCTCCGCCATCAGCCCGGAGAAGACCTTGGCGACCTCCTTGTAGGCCTTGTACTGCAGCAGCCTGGCGAACAGCAGGTCGCGCGCCTCCAGCAGCGCGAGGTCCTCCTCGTCCTCGACCTCGCCGGTCGGCAGCAGCCGGGCCGCCTTGAGGTCGAGCAGCGTGGCGGCGACCAGCAGGAAGTGGCTGGTCTGGTCGAGGTCCCACTCGGGGCCCTTGGACCTGATGTAGGCGATGAACTCGTCCGTCACCTTCGACAGCGAGACTTCGGTGATGTCGAGCTTGTGCTTGGAGATCAGGCCGAGCAGCAGGTCGAAGGGGCCCTCGAAGACGTCGAGGTGCACCTGGAAGCCTTGCGGCCGCTCGTCGCCCTGACCGCCGGCTGGGCCGGCCTTCCCGGGCGGGGACTGCCGCCCCTGCCCGGAGCGTGTGGGGGAGGTCGCGGTCACCTGGCCATTGTCGCAGGCTGCTGCCAGCGCGAGAGCACCTCTCTGGCCAGCTCGCGGTAGGCGTTGGCGCCCAGCGAGGACGGGTCGAAGGTGGTGATCGGCTCACCCGCGACGGTCGCGTCGGGGAAGCGGACGGTCCTGTTGATGACCGTGTGGAACACCTTGTCGCCGAAGGCCTCCACGACGCGGGCGAGCACCTCGCGGCCGTGCAGGGTGCGGGCGTCGTACATGGTGGCCAGCAGGCCCTCGATCTCGAGCTCGTCGTTGAGCCGCTCCTGCACCTTGGCGATGGTGTCCATGAGCAGGGCGACACCGCGCAGGGCGAAGAACTCGCACTCCAGCGGCACCATGACGCCGTGGGCGCAGGTGAGCGCGTTGACCGTGAGCAGGCCGAGCGAGGGCTGGCAGTCGATCAGGCACACGTCGTAGAAGGGCAGCAGCGGCTTGAGCACGCGCCCCAGCACCTGCTCGCGGGCCACCTCGGTGACGAGCTGGACTTCGGCCGCCGACAGGTCGATGTTGCACGGCAGCAGGTCGAGGCCCTCGACCCCGGTCTGGAGCAGCACGTCCTCGGCGGCGACGTCGCGCTCCATGAGCATGTTGTAGACCGTCAGGTCGAGCTGGAGCGGGTTGATGCCCAGGCCGATCGACAGGGCGCCCTGCGGGTCGAAGTCGACCAGCAGGACCTTCAGCCCGCACTCGACGAGCGCGGCGCCCAGGTTGATCGTGGTGGTGGTCTTGCCGACCCCGCCCTTCTGGTTGACCATCGCGACCACCCGCGCGGGGCCGTGCGTCTCGCGCGGCACCGGCTCTGGGAACACCGGGCGCGGCCGCCCGGTGGGGCCGAGATTCACGCCCTTGGCGGTCGTGTCGGTCTTCGTGTCGCCCCAGGGGTTCTCAGGGGTCCCCGGGGTCGAACCGTTGGCGGTCACAGTCACCAGCTCGAACCTCCCTGACGGTCCCGAACCGGACCGTCCGGACGGACACTATGGCGTCAGCACTTAGGCGGCAAGAAGGCACGCCGACTTACCGCACGACGCAAAGACTATAGATCACCGGCGGGCACGGGGGTGCGCGGCGGCGTAGACCTCACGGAGCTTGTCGACCGTCACCAGCGTGTAGACCTGGGTGGTCGTCACCGAGGCGTGGCCGAGCAGTTCCTGGACCACCCTAACGTCCGCGCCGCCGTCGAGCAGGTGGGTCGCGAACGAATGCCGCAAGACGTGCGGAGAGATCCCTTCCAGGCAGGCCCGTTCGGCGGCGGCCTGCAGCACCTCCCAGGCGCCCTGCCTGGTGAGGCGGCCGCCGCGGGCGTTGAGGAAGACGGCCGGCGTGCCCCTGCCGTGGCCGAGCAGGGACGGCCTGGCCCGCACCAGGTAGGCGTCGAGCGCTTCCCTGGCGAAGCGGCCGACGGGCACGACGCGGGTGCGCCCGCCCTTGCCGCGCAGCCGTACCTGGTCGTCCTCGAGGTCGTCGAGAGCCAGGCCGACGGCCTCGGAGATGCGGGCGCCCGTGCCGTACAGGAGCTCCAGGAGGGCGCGGTTGCGGAGGGTCAGCGGCGCGCCGTCGGGCCCGGAGGCGGCGATGAGCCGCTCGACCTCGGCGACGCCGATCGCCTTGGGCAGGCGGCGCAGCTGGCGGGGCGGGCGCACCTCGTGGGCGGGATCGTGGCCGGTGACGCCTTCGCGCAGGGCGAACCTGTGCAGGCCGCGCACGGCCGAGACGGCGCGCGCCGCCGAGCCGGCCACCAGGGCCGGGTGCTCGCCGTCGCCCTCGCGGAGCGCGGCGAGGAAGGCGAGGACGTCGGCCTCGCCCACCTCGCCCAGCGAGACCCGGCCGCGCGACCGCAGGTGGTCGACGTAGCGGCGCAGGTCTCTGCGGTAGGAGGCCAGCGTGTTGGCAGCCAGGCCCCGCTCCACCGCCAGATGGGCGAGGTAGCTGGAGAGCACTGCCTCCACGGATGATCCTCCCGTCACGCCTCCGGTGCGTCGGCGGGCCGCAAGTGGGCGAATCCGTCGGCCGACGCCGCATATGCGGCGAGGATACCGGCCACGGCCGGGGAATTGTGGATCATTCCCTCGAGCGTCTTCTCGACCGCTTCGGCGAGCGGGACCCACTGGACCGGCATGTCGAACTCCTCGTGGCGGCGTTCGAAGTCGATCTCCGTCTCGGACAGGTCCCTGGCCAGGAAGACGCGGATGCGCTCGTCGGACATGCCGGGCGAGGTGTAGAGGTCGACGAGCGTGTGCCAGGTGTCGGCCTTGTAGCCCGCCTCCTCGGCCAGCTCGCGCGCGGCGGTGGCGACCAGCGGCTCGCCCTCGACGTCGCGCAGGCCCGCGGGCAGCTCCCACAGCAGACGGCGCGTCGGGTGCCGGTACTGCCTGATCAGCAGGACGCGCTCGTCGGCGTCGAGCGCGAGGACCGCCACCGAGCCGGGGTGGACGACGTAGTCACGCTGGGCGACCTCGTCGCGCGGCATGCGCACGGTGTCGGTGCGCACGCCGATCACGTATCCCCTGAAGTGCTCCCGCGAGTCGACGACCGGCCACTCCTCGGGAGAGTCGGCCACGGGCAGGCCGGCGTCGGAGCTCACTTGCCTGCCGCCTTGGGCGAGCGGCCCGCCGCGTAGGCGAGCGAGGCCGAGATGAGGCCCTTGAACAGCGGGTGGGCGCGGGTCGGCCGCGAGCGGAACTCGGGGTGGGCCTGCGTGCCGATGAAGAAGGGGTGCTGCTCGACGGGCAGCTCGGTGTACTCCACCAGGCGGCCGTCGGGCGACAGCCCGGAGAAGACCAGGCCGACCTTCTCCAGCTGCTCGCGGTAGGCGTTGTTGACCTCGTAGCGGTGGCGGTGGCGCTCGTCGGCCTTGGCCTTGCCGCCGTAGAGCTGGCGGGCCAGCGTGCCCTCGCCGAGCTTGGCGGTGTAGAGGCCCAGGCGCATGGTGCCGCCCATGTCGCGCTCGCCGGCGACGACGTCCTCCTGGTCGGCCATGGTGGAGATGACCGGGTGCTTGGTGTCGGGGTCGAACTCGGCGGAGTTGGCGTCGTCGACGCCGGCCAGGTTGCGGGCGGCCTCGATGACCATGCCCTGCATGCCGAGGCAGATGCCGAGCAGCGGGATCTTCTTCTCGCGGGCGTGGCGGATGGCGCCGATCTTGCCCTCGATGCCGCGCACGCCGAACCCGCCGGGGATGAGCACGCCGTCGACGCCGTCGAGCTCGCGGGCCGCGCCCTCCTCGCTCTCGCAGTCGTCGGACTTGACCCAGCGGATGTTGACGCGGCTGTCGTTGGCGAAACCGCCGGCGCGCAGCGCCTCGGTGACGCTCAGGTAGGCGTCGGGCAGGTCGATGTACTTGCCGACGAGCGCGACCGTGACCTCCTTGGCCGGACGGTGGACGCGGCGCAGCAGCTGCTCCCACTCCTTCCAGTCGACGTCACGGAACGGCAGGCCGAGGCGGCGCACGACGTAGGCGTCGAGACCCTCGGAGTGGAGCACCTTGGGGATGTCGTAGATGGAGGCGGCGTCGACGGCGCTGACCACGGCGTCCTCGTCGACGTCGCACATCAGGCTGATCTTGCGCTTGATGGAGGTGTGGACGGGGCGGTCGGAGCGCAGCACGATCGCGTCGGGCTGGATACCGATGCTGCGCAGCGCGGCCACGCTGTGCTGGGTCGGCTTGGTCTTCAGCTCGCCGCTCGGCCCGATGTACGGCAGCAGCGAGACGTGCAGGAAGAAGACGTTGTCGCGGCCGACCTCGTGCCTGATCTGGCGCACCGACTCCAGGAAGGGCAGCGACTCGATGTCGCCGACGGTGCCGCCGACCTCGGTGATGACCACGTCCACGTCGGGACCGGCCATGCCGCGGATGCGGTCCTTGATCTCGTTGGTGATGTGCGGGATGACCTGGACGGTGTCGCCGAGGTACTCGCCGCGCCGCTCCTTGGCGATGACGTTGGAGTAGACCTGACCGGTCGTGACGTTGGCCGAGCCGTGCAGGTCGGTGTCGAGGAAGCGCTCGTAGTGGCCGACGTCGAGGTCGGTCTCAGAGCCGTCGTCGGTGACGAAGACCTCTCCGTGCTGGAAGGGGTTCATCGTGCCGGGGTCGACATTGAGGTAGGGGTCGAGCTTCTGCATGGTGACCCGCAGCCCACGGGCCTTCAGCAGGCGGCCCAGGCTGGAGGCCGTGAGTCCCTTGCCGAGACTGGAGGCGACACCGCCGGTGACGAACAGATGCTTGGTTTGCGATGCGCTGCGCAAGAAGTCTCCCGTGGCTCGAGGTGTGGCGTTGACGTCCACGGGCTCTCAGGATATCAAACGGCGCCCCGACATGCCCTAACGGCGTACCAGAGAGTAACTTTGGGCCCTATGTCACTTGTACGGCGGGCGGTCGGCTCCCTCGTTCACCGCGCCTACGCCGCCATCCGCGCCGCGGGAGCGATCACGCCCGCCACCCCCGCCGGGTACCGTTTCGGCAGGCTCGGCGAGGGCGTCAGCATCGCCTTCCCGGTGGGCGCCATCTTCGGCGAGCGGTGGATCGAGATCGGTGACCACACGCTCATCGGGGAGCGGGTCTCGCTGTCGTGCGGCATGGGCCCAGGCGTGGACCTCGGCCCCGGCTCCATCCTGCGGATCGGCGGGAGCTGCTCGATCGGCAGGGGCAGCCACATCGTCGCCCACCAGTCGATCGACATCGGCGAGCACGTCTTCACCGGCCCCTACGTCTACATCACCGACCAGAACCACGTCTACGACGACCCGGAGACGCCGATCGGCCGGCAGTGGCCGCGCAACAATCCGGTCTCGATCGGCGCCGGGTCGTGGCTGGGCACCGGCGCCATCATCCTGCCGGGCACCAGGATCGGACGGCAGTGCGTGGTGGCGGGCGGCGCGGTGGTGCGGGGGCACTTCCCCGACCACAGCGTGATCGCGGGGGTTCCGGCCAAGCTGGTCAGGAGCTACACGCCCGAGCTCGGCTGGCACCCGCCCGGCGTCACCCCGCTCGACCGCCAGGCCACCGCCTGACCGCGCCCGCCGCACCACCCGCCGGGAGCCGGGGCCGGCGTTCTGCCGGGGCCGCGGGCCGCGGGCCGCGGGCCGCGGGCCGCGGGTCACGGTACGGGGAAGATCCGGCGTCGGGTGCGACGCCATGGCGAGCACCGCGGTTCGGCCGGCGTTAGCGTGAAGGACGGAGGGTCACGCAAGGACCGCGGCGGGCTGTGGGGTGCCGGCCGTACAGGACGGGGAACACCATGCTCGCAGCACTGACCGGTCTGGGCCTGAGCACCGCGGCCGGGCTCAACGCCTACATCCCGCTGCTGGTCGTCGGGGTGCTGGCCAACATCACGGACGCGGTCAAGCTGCCCGACGGCTACGCGTGGCTGACCGACTGGTGGGTGCTGGCGATCATCGCGGTGCTGCTGCTCGCCGAGTTCGTGCTGGACAAGGTGCCGGTCGTCGACAGCGTCAACGACGCCATCCAGACCGCGATACGGCCCGCGTCCGGCGGCGTGGTCTTCAGCGCCACGGCGGCCGCCGCCGAGTTCGACAACTCCACCTGGATGGCGGAGCACCCGTGGGCCGGGTGGCTGATCGGCATCGTGACCGCGCTGGCCGTGCACGTGCTGAAGTCCACGGCCAGGCCGGTCGTCAACGCCACCACCGGAGGGCTGGGCGGCCCCGTGGCCAGCACGGTGGAGGACGCCGGTTCGCTGGGCGTGAGCCTGGTCGCCATCTTCCTGCCGGTTCTGGTGCTGTTCCTGATGATCGGGATGGCGGTGCTCGCGTGGCGGCTGTTCAGGAAGGTGCGCAGTCCGTCGAGGAGGTGAGACGATCTCACCCGGCAGGCTGATCCCAAGACCCGGCCCGGCCCCTAGCCTTCGACGGGACGACGTGCGGGCGACGTGCCCCCGCCCTGGCGCCCGCACGTCCGTCGCCGCCTCGGAACGAGCCGCGCCGCGCCGCCAGGGATCGCTTATCCTCTCAGGTAAAGGCCGGACGGGAGGTCCCTCCAATCAGCACATTCCTTCTGATCCTGCTCGCGATCGTCCTGATCTTCCTGGCGCTCGCGGGTGTGGCCGTCTACGCCCTGGTCAAGGTCGGTAAGCGGGCCAGCCGGTCGGCCCGGCAGGTCACCGCCCGCCTGGCCACCCACGTCAACGCCATGGGCGTGGGCGACGCGGCCGAGGTCGAGCGGCTCCGCCTCGACCTGCGCCGGGAGGTCTCCATGACCCGCCAGGCGATCGACGCGGCGACGCAGCAGGGCTGGAGCCTCGGCGACCTGCCGCACCTGATGGGCGAGCTGTCGCGCCAGGCCGACGTGCACGACACCCAGCTCGGGATCTACGCCCAGCAGCGCCGCGTGTCGCCGTATGTCGACCACGTCACGCTCGACCGGCTGCGCGAGCACCAGGCCAAGCTGACCGCCATGTGCGCCAGGATCAGGGCCGACCTGCTCGACAGCCAGGTCCACCACGCCGGCACCGGCATCGACGAGCTGCACGCCCGCACCGAGCTGGAGATCGAGTCGCGCCGCCGCACGGTCGACCCGCTGGACGAGATCGACGAGCTCTACCGCAAGACCCTGCAGGAGCGCCGAGACCAGACCTGACGGTCACCGGCTGTGTCATCATGGATCCGTCGCGTAATCCCCCCGGAGGAGGTACCCGATGACCACCGCACTTCCCGAGTGGTTCTGGCCGGGTCCTCCAGGCGGGTGGACCGCTGACATGCTCGATCGTCTCCCCCCCGACGCGCCCAAGCACGTCGAGCTGATCGATGGGTCCCTCGTCATGATGTCGCCGCAGACCGGCTTCCACATGCTGATGCTTCGGCTGCTCGAGCAACGGCTCACACCCCCGTCCGCCCTGATCGTCGCCCGTGAGATGACCGTCACCCTCGGTCTCCGCCAACGCCCCGAGCCCGACATCCTGCTCGTCAATCGGACCGCCTTCACTGAAAAGGGCACCTCGTTCAAGCCACAGGACGTCCACTTGGTGGTCGAGGTCGTTTCGGATGAATCCATGGAGCGCGATCGGACGACGAAACCCATCAAATACTCCGACGCGGGCATCAAGTACTTCTGGCGGATCGAGCTCGAAGACGACCGGCCTGTCGTCTACACCTTCGAGCTCGAACCGGCGGTCAAGGCCTACGTCCCCACCGGCATCCACCGCGAGAAGCTCCACACCTATGTCGGGTTCGACGTCGACATCGACCTCGATCTCGACCAGGTCATGTGACGAGTTCGGTGGCGAGCTCCTCGTAGGCGGCGCCCTTGTTGATGCGGGCGCGCAGGGCCTGGGCCTGCGGCGTGGTGAGCATTGCCCCGCCCATCACCAGCGGGAAGCTGATCTGCCAGCTGAGCAGGGCCCGCGGCGAATGCCGGTGGCCGTTGCGCAGGACGGCGGCGCCCACCCGCACGGCGTGCTCGTTGCGCGGCGCCACACCGGGCCGGTCCACCTCGCGGGCGGCGTAGCGGAACCCCTCGTCCAGGTCGCACGGCGGGCAGCCGGTCGGCCCCCTGCCCCGCCGGTTGCCGCACTGCGCGCAGGTCAGACGCTCGAAGGCGGCGTCGACCACCCGCCAGTCGTAGCCCTTGATCTCGTCGACGATCATCTCGGCCAGAGCCGGGTCGTCCTCGAACCCCTGCTCGGCCAGAAACGCCTGGTAGCCGTCCTCGACGATGCGGTCGACCAGCGCCAGGCAGCGACCGCAGCCCGGCGCTCCGCCGTACGGCAGCCGGCCGCACTCCACGCACCTTTCCATGCCGCGATGGTAGGCGGCCGAAAATACGTTGCGCCGCCGGTTTTCGCTCCGGCACACTCGTCGGAGCTTCGACCGAAAGGAGGGACAACCGTGACGACGACTGTTCGCATGCCGTTTTTCGCGTCCTGTTTCCTCCCCACCGGTCAGCTTCCGACCTGATCGCGCGCCGGTGGGCATTCTCATCAGGAGAGCACCACCGTGCCGAAGAAGAACCGTCTCGACGCCGACGACCTCGAGTGGCTCGAGAACAACCCCGTGGACCTCGACGGGCCGCCCGCCGGTGACCGCTGGTCCACCTGGGATCTCAGCACCCCGACCGAGCGCGGCCCCCGGCCGCATCCCGACTGGCTGGTGACCGAGCTGGCCGCCGTCGACACCGAGCTCGGCATCCTCAAGACCGGCAAGGAAGCCGACGTCCATCTCATCTCGCGCGGCGTTCCCGACACCGACCGGGTGTGCCTGCTGGCCGCCAAGCGCTACCGGTCCAACGACCACCGGCTCTTCCACCGCGACGCCGGATATCTGGAGGGCCGCCGGATGCGCGACTCGCGGGCGAGCAGGGCCATGGCCTCGCGGACCGCGTTCGGCAAGCAGGTGATCGCCGGGCAGTGGGCGCAGGCGGAGTTCGCGGCGCTGGTGCGGCTGTGGAAGCTGGGGTTGCCGGTGCCATATCCGGTGCAGATCCTCGGCACCGAGATCCTGGAGGAGTTCGTCGGCACCGCCGACGGCTATGCCGCGCCCCGGCTGGCGACCGTCGACGAGGGGCTCGACGACCTGTGGGAGCAGCTGGTGGCGGCCATGGTGACGCTCGCCGGGGAGGGCCTGGCGCACGGCGACCTGTCGCCGTACAACCTGCTGGTGCACGAGGGCCGGCTGGTGATCATCGACCTGCCGCAGATCGTCGACGTGATCGCGCACCCGACGGGGCCCGACTTCCTCGACAGGGACGCGCGCAACGTGGCCACCTGGTTCGCGCACAAGGGCCTGCCCGTCTCGGGGGAGGCCCTGTCGGGGCTGCTGCGCAGCGAGGCCGGCCTGGCGTGACCTTACGGGGCGCCTCCCGCTCGGGACGGCGCCCCGGTGCGGTCACTGCGCCGCGCCGGCCGTCTCCTCGCGGGCCGGATCGAGGAGATCCTCGTGGGCCAGGTCGAGGAAGAGCGCGGCCGACCAGCCGAACCCGCTGGTCGCCCGGCCGGCCCTGCGGCCCGTCAGCGGGTTCCAGTACTCGTAGAGGCCGCCGCCGTCGCGGACCATCGCCAGCGTGCGCTGCCGCAGCTCGCGGGCCGTCCCGGGGTGGCCGGACCGGCGCAGCCCTTCGATCAGCAGGTAGTTGATGTTCAGCCAGACCGGTCCGCGCCACATGGCGTCGGGGTCGAACCTCGGGTCGTCGAAGGCGACGGTGGGCACGGGACGTTCGCCCCAGAAGCTCGGCGAGCGCAGGTCCGCGACGAGCCGGGCGGCGATGTCCGCGGGGAGCCGGCCGGTCAGCAGCGGCATGAGCTCCAGCGGGGTGCGCACCGCCACCTCCTGCCCGCCGACCCTGGTGGCGAACCGCGTGCCGGTCCAGCGGCGCGCCACCATGCGGTCGACCAGTTCCTGCGCCCTGGCCCGCCACGGCGACGGGTCGCGGCCGAGCGCGGCGGCGATGTCGCCCAGCCGGTCGTACTGCAGGGCCAGGTAGGAGTTGAGGTCGGGGGGCTCGGCGCGCGGCCCGTGATCCCAGACGGGGCTGTCGTCCAGGCCAGAGGAGTACGGGTGGAGGTACTCGGCCAGGCCGTCGCCGTCGGGGTCGGAGTGGGTGAACCACCACTCCTGCGAGCGGACCAGCGGCTCGAAGACCTCGGCCAGGAAGTCGGGGTCCGGGTCCACCTCGTGGATCTTCCACACCGCCCAGGCGGTGAGCGGCGGCTTGGTGACGGGCACGACCTCGCGGACCGGCTCGCCGCCCACGTGCTGGGCCAGGCGGGCCAGGTCCGAGCGGGGCAGGTCGGTGGTCTCGCTGAGCACCCCGTGGTCGTGGACCACGTCGGGGATGAGGCCGTCCGGGCGCTGGTTGTCGAGCAGGATGCGGATCTGCTCCCTGGCCAGCGCGGGGTCGGCGTGCCTGAGCGCGATGGCGTGGAAGTAGGAGTCCCAGTTCCACAGGCCGACGTAGCCGTACTTGGAGGGGATCAGCGACTGCCTGCCCCTGATCGGCACCAGGTTCACCCCGAGCGTCCACCACGCCTGTTCGGCGCGTTCGCGCAGCGCCTGCGGCACGGACGGCATGGCGGCGAACCAGTCACGCCAGCGCGCGGCGGCGGCCGCCAGCACGCCGGGACCATCGCCGGTCGGGGAGCCGCCAGGGGAGCCGGTCGGGGGGCCGACCAGTGTGAGGCAGCCGTCGATGTCCGCCTCGCCGCCGTCCCACACCGCCCGCGCGTCCCTGCCGGTCAGCACGATGGTGTCGGGCCCGGCGAAGGCCATCGCCACGCCGCCGGCGAAGTCGATCCGGTCCGGCAGCGCCTGCCGTACCGGCAGCTGCCTGTCGCCGGCGAGGACCCGCAGGCCCGTGAGGACGGTCGTGTCGCTCAGCCGGGTCTCGTACAGGGCTCTGGCGATCCACAAGGAACCGTCGTCGGCCGCCATCACCAGCAGCCGGGAGCCCCGGTCGGTGAACGGCCGTTCTCTCAGCTCCAGCATCAGCGTCCACCCAGTCCGGAAGCCGCCATCGAGTTGATGATCTTCCGCTGGCCGATCAGGAAGGCGATCAGCGTGGGCACGACCGCGATCGCCGACCCCGCCAGGATGAGCCCGTAGTCGACCGCCGTGCGCTCCCCGGAGAACTGGCTGAGCAGCAGCGGCACCGTGAACAGCTCCGGCGAGTTCAGGAAGATCAGGGGGAAGAAGAAGGAGTTCCACGAGGCGAGGAAGGCGATGATGCCGAGCGCGCCCAGGCCGGGGCGGATGTTCGGCAGCACGACGTTCCAGAAGCACCGCCAGCGGCCCGCGCCGTCGATCCTGGCGGCCTCCTCCAGCTCCACCGGCACCGCCCTGATGAACTGGCGCAGCAGGAACACCGCGAACGGGTTCGCGATCGTCGGCACGATCAGCGCCAGGTGCGAGTCGATCCACCCGAACTCCGCCAGCATGAGGTAAAGCGGGACGATCGTGACCTGCACCGGCACCATCTGGGTGGCCAGGAACACCACGAACAGCACGCCTGAACCCTTGAACTTGATCCGGGCGAAGGCGTAGGCGGCCATGGCCGATGTCAGCAGCGTGAGCGCGACGTTGAGCACGGCGATGTAGAAGCTGTTCCAGTACGCGGTGCCGAACGGCATCGCCGCCAGCGCGTCGGGATAGTTCTCCCACCGCCACGGGGCGGGCAGCCAGTCGAGCGGGTTGTTGAGCATCTGCCGCACGCCCTTGAAGGACGTCAGCAGCATCCATACGAACGGGAAGAGCATCGCCAGCCCGCCGATGGTGAGCGCGGCGTGCAGGGCTACCTGCCGGTGTCGCATCCGGGCTCCCTCACGTGTCGTAGTGGACGAGGCGCTTCTGCGCGGCGAACTGGACGAGGGTCACCAGCAGCGTCAGGACCAGCAGGATCAGCGCGGCGGCGCTGCTCATGCCGAACTCGAAGTCCTGGAAGCCGAGCTCGTAGACCTGGTAGACGATGGTGCGGGCGCCCTCGTTGTACTTCGGGTTGACCAGCACGTAGATCTGGTCGAAGGCCTGGAACGAGCTGATCACCGCGACCACCGTCGAGAAGAAGATGGTGGGCGAGAGCAGGGGCAGCGTGACCGAACGGAAGATGCGCAGGCTGCCCGCGCCGTCCATCCTGGCGGCCTCGACGATCTGCGGCGGGATGGTCTGCAGCCCGGCCAGGAAGATCACCACGTTGAGGCCGAGGGACGACCAGATCGTCACGACGGCGATGGCCACGATCACCCAGCCGGGGTCGCGCAGCCAGTCGGGCGCGGTGATGCCGAACCAGCGCTGCAGCGAGGTGTTCAGCACGCCGTACTCGTCGCCGGCCAGGATGATCTGCCACATCAGCGCGACGGCCACCGAGCTGGTGACCACCGGCATGAAGTACAGCACGCGGTAGAAGCCGCTGCCCTTGACGCTGTTCAGCGCGATCGCGATGAGCAGCGCCAGGGCGAGCCCGAACGGGACGGTCAGCAGCGCGAGCTTGATCGTGTTCCACACGGCCAGCCCGAACTCGGGGTCGGACAGCTGGGCGGCGAAGTTGTCCAGGCCCACCCAGTCCTTCTCGCCGAGCCCGTCCCATCGCATGAAGGCCAGCACGACGGCGAAGCCGAGCGGGAAGACCAGGAACAGGGCCAGCGCGACGAGCTGCGGCCCGAGGAAGAGCGCGGCCCACCAGCCGTCCCTGTTCCTGATGGTCTGCTTCCCCCGGGCGGCCGCCCGGGGGCGCGCCTCGGTGACGATGGCCACGGCTAGCCCAGCTTGCTCTCGACGAGCTTCTGCAGTTCGTCCATGCCCTGGTCGAAGCCGACCTTGCCGGTCCACACCTTCATCAGGTGCTCGTTGATGTCGGCGGTGAGGCCGGGCACGGACACCTCCTCGGGGTAGTTCGCGAAGCCGGTGTCGCGCACGTCGAGGAAGGTCTGGGCGTGGGCGGGGTAGTTGTCGGCCAGGACGACCTGCTCGGCGCCCTTGATGGACGGCACGGCGCCGCCGTCCTTGAGCCGCAGCAGCTGTCCGTCCTTGCCGACGAACTCGGTGAAGAAGGTGAAGGCCTCCTTCGGCAGCTTGGTGTCCTTGTTGATCGCCAGGTAGGAGGCGGCGACCGCGCCGGGCATCGGCTCACCGGTCGGCGAGGGGAACGGCACGATGTCGTAGTTGCCGAGGTCGCCGCCCTTCCTGAGCGAGTCGATCATCCATCGGCCGCCGGCGTAGAAGCCGGCCTTGTGCTTGAGGAACTGCGTGCTGGGCCCGTTGCTGTCGGGCAGCGTGTCGGCGCTGAGGAAGGTCTCGTCCTGGTAGCCCTTGGCCAGCGTCTGCAACGCCTCGCGGGACTTGGCGTCGGTGGTGGCCACGAACTTGCCGCCGTCCCACACCTTGCCGCCGAAGCCGTTGATCATCGAGTACGTCGAGCCGTACCAGTTCCAGAAGATCGAGCCGGCCTTGCCCGCCGCCTTGAGCTTGGTGTTCATCTCCAGGTACTTGGCCATGGTCCACTGCTTGGCCTCGTGGAGGGCGGCGGGGTCCTCGGTGATCCCGGCGTCCTTCAGGGCCTGCTTGTCGAACCAGAGGACCTCGGGGTTGGTGTCGTTGGGGACGCCGTAGATCTTCCCGTCGCGCTTGGCGCCGCCGTACACGCCCTCGAAGAAGTCCTCCGGCTTGCTCTTGGAGTCGGCCCCGGCGAGCTGGTCGTTGAGCGGGGAGAGCACGCCGGCGGAGACGAACTTGCCGATGTTGTCGTCGCCCACGAAGAACACGTCGGGCGCCGTCTTGCTGGTGAGCTGGGCCAGCAGCTTGGGGTGGTACTCCTCGTACTTGGCGACCGACTCCATCTTGAGCCGGATGCCGGGGTGGCGCTTGTGGAAGTCCTCGGTGAACTTCTCGTACAGCTTCACGTCCTCGGCCGATCCCCAGGTGGACCAGCGGACGGTGACCTGGCCGCCGCTCGTGCCGGGAACGTTGCCGCCGCCGCTGCCGCTGCACGCGGTGGTGGCGAGGGCGAGTGCGCCCAGGAGGGCTAGCGCACGCTTCATGGTGGCTCCTTCAGGCTTTTCGGGGGGTGGTGAGGCGATTCGGGGCCCGGGGGACGGGCCCGGGGGGTCAGGCGAGGCCGCCGCCGTCGACGACGAGGGCCGATCCGGTGATGTAGCTGGCGGCGTCGCTGGCCAGGAAGAGCACGGACTGGGCGATCTCGTCCGGGGTGCCGGACCTGCCCATCGGCCGGTCGGCCGCGTCGGCCTCGAAGGCCGACCAGTCCTCGCCGAGCTGGCGGGCCTCGTCGCGCAGCATCGGCGTGTCGGTGTCGCCGGGGTTCACCGAGTTGACGCGGATGCCGGCCTTGGCGTGGTCGATGGCCAGGGCCCTGGTCATGTTGACGACGGCGGCCTTGGAGGCGCAGTAGGAGATGGCGTTGCCACCGCCCTTGAGGCCCCAGCCGGAGCCGGTGTTGATGACGGAGCCGCCCTCGGTCATGGCCGGGATGGCGTGCTTGCACATGAGGAAGACGGACCGCACGTTGACCGCCATGACGCGGTCCCACTCCTCGACGTCGAGGTCCAGGGCGGTGGTCCGGCGGATGATGCCGGCGTTGTTGAACAGCACGTGCAGCCCGCCGAAGGTGTCGACGGCGGTGCGGACGATCCGTTCGCAGTCGTCGGGGTCCGACACGTCGGCCCGCACCGCCACGGCGGCCTTGTCGCCCGCCTCGGCCGCGATCTGCTCGGTCGTCGCCTCGGCTCCGGGGCCGTCGAGGTCGGCGACCACCACCTGGGCGCCCTCGCGGGCGAACAGCAGCGCCGTCGCCCGCCCGATGCCCGAGGCACCGCCTGTGACGATCGCGACCTTGCCCTCGAGCGTCTTCATCCGTGGAACTCCTCACTTGCTGTACAGATCTGGTAAATCGTGCTTTCGCGGTATCCGGTGATCACCTGGACGTGGCCGCTGAGCTTGCGGTCCAGGTCCTCGTCGCCGCTGTCGGCCAGCAGTGGCCGGCCCCGCAACGCGGCCAGCTTCTGCGGGGTGGAGACCACCAGCAGGCGCCGCGCGGCGGCGTCGCCGTACCCGATGACCGCGTCGAGCACCCGGGGCGAGATCTGCTGGTTGCCGCGGCCGAGGACGAACCCCTGCCCGCCGATCACCGACAGCACGACGACCGCCTCCCGGCCCGCGACGAGAGCCAGCAGTTCCGGCTCGGCGACGTCGCCCGCCACCAGCACGCCCGTCTCACCGGACTCGACCACGTCCACCCCGAGCAGCGTGGTCGCCAGCCCGAGGGCGCGGCCGACCGCCTGCGTAGTCGCGCCGGGACCCAGGACGTAGCGGACGCCGGGCCGCATGCGGGCCACGACCTCTCGCGCGATGCCCTCGACGGTGGCCGGGCCGATCCCGCTGGATCCGGCCTTCCGGCCCGACAGGCCGGCCCTGGCGGCGGGGACGCGCAGGATTCCGTAGAGGCGCGGGCTCACCTGTCCCTGCCGGTAGCGCTCCTCGTCGAGATCCACCACCTCGGCCTCCACCGTGCCCGGTACGTCCGGGCCTGGTGTCGCCGGGCCTGGTGTCGCCGGGCCTGGTGTCGCCGGGCCTGGTGTCGCCGGGTCCGATTGCGCCGGGTCCGGGTCCGCCGGGACCGCCGTCCCGGCGCCGCGCCGCAGGCCGGCCTCGGCGGCAGAGAGATGGTCGGCGGCGAGCAGTCCCGCCGCGGCCGGGCTGACCGCGAAGCAGCCCGAGTAGACCTTCACCCCCGCCGGGATCCCCAGCACCGGGGGCGCCTGGTCGCCGAGCGCGCCGACCGCGTCGAGCACGTCCCGCGCGGTCCCGTCGCCGCCGGCGAACAGCAGCAGGTCGACGTCGGCGAGCGCGCCGACCGCCAGCCGCGTGTCACGTGCCGTGGTGGCCACGCCCGCCGGGAGATCCGCTCCCGGCGTTCCGGCGCCCGCCGGGAGATCCGCTCCCGGCGTTCCGATGCCCGCCGGGAGGTCCGTTTCCGGCGTTCCGGCGTCCGCCGGGGCCGGGGCCGGCCGTACCAGGGTGAAGGACGCTCCGGCGGCGCGGGCGCTGTCCTCGCCCATCGGACCCGGCACCGTGACCACGCGGGTGCCGGGGCGGCGGGCCAGCAGGGCGCGGACGGCGCGCGCCGCCCGCTCCCCCGCCCGAGGCGTCGCGCCCCTGGCCAGGGCCTCACGCTGGATCCGCGCGCCGTCGCTGCCCTTCAGACCCGCCGCCCCGCCCAGCCCGGCCACCGGGTTCACGATCAGCCCGACCACCGCGTCGCGGGGCGGGCGCGGGGCGGGCAGGCCGGCGGTCATGACAGGTGCTTGCGGACGTAGGCGCGCCAGGTGGGCGCCCACTCCTTGGGGTCGTCGAGCGGCGTCGGGTCGATCTTGTGCACACTCTGGTTGTACGGCGCGCCCTTGACGAACTCGGGGTCGCGGCGCGCCTCGTCGGCCACGTGGGCCAGGATGGCGGCGTACTCGTCCAGGTCCTCCTTCGAGTACGACTCCGTGGGCTCCAGCGTGAACGGCTCCGGCACCAGGTAGGGGTGGTGGCTGGTCCAGTAGTGGACGCCGAAGTCGGCCGCCCTGACGCCGATCTCCTCCGAGTGGACCCCGGTCTCCTCCGACAGCTCCTGCCAGGAGTAGCGCACCTGCTCGACGCGCCGCTTGTCCCAGGGCGCCGACGCGCCGGGAATCTGCAGGATCTTGTGCATCAGGTAGTTGTTGTTGAGCACGGCCGTCTCGGCCACCTGCCGCAGACCCTCGCCGCCGAGGGCCATGATCCAGGCGTAGGCGCGGACGATGTTGGGGGTCACGCCGAGGAAGGGACGCACCTTGCCGATCGAGCGGGACGGGGTCTCCAGGCCGTAGGCCGAGCCGTCGAAGGTGACGACGGGGCCGGGCAGGAACGGCTCCAGCGCCTCGGAGACGCCGCACGCGCCCGCCGCGGGGCCGCCGCAGGCGTGCGGCGTGGAGAAGGTCTTGTGCAGGTTGAAGTGGCACAGGTCGAACCCGGCGTCCCTGGCCCTGGTGATGCCGAGGATGCCGTTGGCGTTGGCCTGGTCGTAGCAGGCCAGGCCGCCCACACCGTGCACCAGCTCGACGAACTCCCTGATGCGGGGGTTGAAGATGCCGGTGTCCTCCGGGTTGGTGATCATCAGCGCGGCGGTGCGGGGGCCGACGGCCGCGCGCAGCGCCTCGATGTCGGGGTAGCCGTCGGCGTCCGGCATCAGGGTGATCACTTCGTAGCCGGCGGTCTTGGCGCAGGCGGCGTTCGACGGGTGGGAGAACATCGTGGTGATGACCTGGTCGCGGTGGCCCTCGCCGTTGGCGGCGTGGTAGGCGCGGATCATGGCGATGTTCGCGTAGATGGCCGCCGACCCCGATCCGGGCTGGAGGGAGACCCTGGACATGCCGGAGATCTCCGCCAGCATCCGCTCCAGCCGCCAGTAGATCTCCAGGACGCCCTGGACGGTCTCCTCGTGCTGCAGCGGGTGCACCTCGGCGATCGCGGCGGCGAACCTGTCGTTGACCTTGGGGCTGTACTTCATCGTGCAGGTGCCCTGGCCGACGTCGATGTTCAGGTCGACGCCGAGGTTCTCCTGCGACAGGCGCAGGTAGTGCCGCAGCACGTGCAGCTGCGCCATCTCGGGCAGCTTCGGGGGCTCGGCGCGCCGTACGGACTCGGGCAGCTCCACGCGCGGCGCGCCCGGCTCCGGCACGGCCAGGCCGCGGCGGCCGGGGGCCGACAGCTCGAAGATGATCGGCTCGTCCCAGCGGGCCTGGTGGAAGCGGCGCAGCGGCGGCTTCGGCGCGACGGGGAGTTCGGCGAAGGACTCACCGGTGTTCACAGCACCTCCTGGACGGCTGCGGCGAGGCGGTCGATGTCGGCGATGGAGTGGCGCTCGGTCACGCAGACCAGCACCGTGCGGTCGTCGAGGGCGACGCCGCCGTAGATGCCGCGGGCGCGCAACCCGTCGAGCAGGGCCCGGCTGGAGGGCACCTCGATGGCGAACTCGCGGAAGTGGATCGCGTCCCTGTGCAGCACGGTGACGGATCCGGCGAGGGCGTCCATGGCGTAGCGGGTGCGGGCCAGGACGGTCTCGCCCAGCTCGCGCATGCCCTCCGGCCCCATGAGCGCCAGGTAGACGCCCGCCGTGATGCCCCAGAGGGCGGCCGCGGTGCCGACCCACTCCTTGCCCTCCTCGCGCAGGGCGAAGGAGGTGCGGTCGTAGTAGACGTCGCCGAAGCCGTACTCGCCGGGGACCTTGGTGGGCGCGATGCCGAACAGCCGGGAGGGGAACTCGGCGACCAGCGGCTCGTGGTCGTGGGTGGCGATGTAGCCGGCGTGGCCGCCGCCGTAGCTCTGGTGCATGCCGAGCGACTGGATGTCGCCGCAGACGATGTCGGCGCCGTAGGCGGCCGGCGGGGCCAGCACCCCGAGCGAGATCGGGTCGGCGCCGACCACGAGCAGCGCGCCGTGGACATGGGCGAGGTCGGCCAGCTCCCGTCCGCGGGTCTCGACGACGCCGTAGACGTTGGGAGTCTCCAGGTAGACGGCCGCGTAGGAGTCGTCGAACGCCGAGACGGAGATCTCGCCGCCGTCTCCGACCGGGGCCAGGACGATCTCGATGTCGGGGCTGAGGAAGTCGCGCAGCTTGCTCAGCTTGTCGGCGCTGACGGCCGCGCAGAGGAGCACCTTCGAGCGCCCGGTGTAACGGCAGGCCATGCGCAGGGCCGTGCCCGCCGCCTGGAAGCCGTCGTAGGTCGGGACGTTGACCACGTCCATCTCGAGCAGCTCGCCCATCATGCTGACGTACTCGAACAGGGCCTGGAAACGCCCGTGGTCCTCGTACGGCTCGCCGGCGTAGGCGGTCAGGAACTCGCTGCGGGAGTTGACCTCGTCGCAGACGGCCGGCACGTGGTGGGGGTAGCAGCCGTGCCCGAGGAAGCTCAGCGCCTGCTCGGTGTCGGTGACGCGGTCGAGCAGGCCCTTCATGTGGCGCACGAGGTCGTGCTCAGCCGTGAACGGCTCCGGGAGGTCGAGCGGCCTGGCCAGCCGCAACTCCGCCGGGATGTCGGCGTAGAACTCCTCGACGCTCGCCGCGCCGATGGCGGCGAGCATCTCCGCCCGCACGCCGGGCTCGGCGTTCGGGATGTAGGGGTGCGTCACGTGTCTCCTTCGATCCTCAGCACGACGGCGTCGCGCGGGGCGAGTTGGATGGTGCCTCGCAGGTCGGTCTGGGTGAGCAGGTCCCTGCCCGGCCTCGGGAGGGTGACCTGTTGCGGGGTGGCGGTGTGGTTGAGCAGGAAGAGGTGGTTCTCCCGCCGGGTGGCCTCCACGCCCGCGGGGACGTCGATCGCCTCCACCCCGTGGAGCACCCGGTCGAGGACGGGCGTGACGTCGTCGAGCAGGCAGCTGACGTAGGTGACGGTGCCGTTGCGGGTGACGGCGGGCAGGCCGTCCAGGTCGCCGCCCTCGTAGCGGGCCAGCACCTCGACGGCGTCGCCGACCAGGCGCGGCCACTCGGCCCACGTGCGGGCGAGGCCGGGGGTGCCGTCGGCGTGCCGTACCGGCTGGGCGGTCCCGTCGGGCAGCGGCCAGAACTCGTCGATCGCGACGCCCAGCAGGTCGCGCAGCGGGCCGGGGGCGCCGCCGTCGTGGACCCGGTCAGAGGCGTCGACCACGCCGCTGAACGGGCCGACGACCAGCTCGCCGGTGACCGACTCGAGGGCCTTGGCCTGCTCGGCCGTGCACAGGTACAGGTTGGGGACGATCACGACGCGGTAGGCCGACAGGTCGCGCTCCGGCGGCGCCAGGTCGACCGCGATCCCGCGGGCGTGCAGCGGCGCGTACCAGGCCAGCAGCAGATCCTTGAGCTTGAGGCGGTTGGAGGGCATCGACTCCGGCGCCTCCAGGCCCCACCAGCTGTCCCAGTCCATGACCAGCGCCACCTCGGCGCGCGTGGCGGTGCCCGCGACCTCGGCCAGTCGCCGCAGGTCGGCGCCGAGCCGCAGCGTGTCCTGCCAGCCGCGCGTCCGGGTGCCGCCGTGCGGGAGGAGGGCCGAGTGGAACTTCTCCGGGCCGTACTTGGCCTGGCGCCACTGGAAGAACATCACCCCGTCGGCGCCGTGGGCCACCGCCTGGAGGCTGTGCAGGCGCATCATGCCGGGCGGCTTGGCCACGTTGACCTCGCGCCACGACACCGCCGAGGGCGCCGACTCCAGCAGCAGCCAGGGGCGCTGCTTGAGCGAGCGCATGAGGTCGTAGCTGAGGGCGATCGCCACGTGCGAGTGCGGGTCGGCGGGGTCGGGGTAGGCGTCGTCGCTCACCAGGTCCTCGGCCGCCGCCCACGCCCAGTAGTCGAGGCCGTGCAGGATGCTCATGAAGTTCGTGGTGACGGGTACGGCGGGCGTCACCTCGCGCAGCGCGTCCCGCTCGGCGGTGAACAGCTCCAGCAGGGCGTCGCTGCAGAAGCGGCGCCAGTCGAGCAGCTGGGCGGGGTTGACCGGCCCCGGCGCCTTGCGGGGCGGCTCGATCTGCCCGAAACCCGTGTAGTGCTGGCCCCAGCAGGAGGTGCCCCAGGCGTCGTTCAGCGCGCCGATCGTGCCGTAGCGGGCCTGGAGCCAGGCGCGGAAGTGCCGGGCCGACTCGGGGCAGAAGCATTCGAGCGTGTGGTCGGCGTACTCGTTGCCCACGTGCCACATCGCCAGCGCCGGATGATCGGCGTACCGGGTGGCCATCGTCGTCGCGAGGCGCACGGCGTGCTCACGGAAGATCGGCGAACTCGGGCAGTACCCCTGCCGGGACCCGAACTCCAGCCGTACCCCCTGCGCGTCCACCGGCATGATTTCCGGATGCTCCCGAACCAGCCAAGGCGGCGGGGTGGCGGTGGCGGTCGCCAGGTCGGCGGTCACCCCGTGCTCGTGGAGCAGGTCGAGGACCCGGTCCAGCCAGCCGAACTCGTACACGCCTGGTTGGGGCTCCAGCCTTGACCAGGAGAAAACCGCGACGGTGGCCATCGTGACCCCGGCCTCGGACATGAGCCGCACGTCCTCGGCCCAGACCTCCTCCGGCCACTGCTCGGGGTTGTAGTCACCGCCGAACAGCAGTCCCGGCACTCGGGTCAGGCGCACTGATCGCTCCTTCCGGACATCCGAAATCTGTATACAGAATTCATAGTGCTGTATTTTGCATGCCGTCAAGGGTTAAGCTGATCAGGGCCGAACCGAAGGAGTGATATGCCGATCGACCGGCGACCGCTACGCGAGCAGATCAGGGAAGAGCTGCTGAGCAGGCTCGATCGAGGCGACTTCGCCGCGGGGACCGACATCAACGAGGTCGCGCTGGCCGCCGACCTGGGCGTCAGCCGCACCCCCCTGCGCGAGGCGCTGATCACTCTGGCGGGTGAAGGCGTGCTGGAGAGCAACCAGGGCCGCGGGTTCCGGTTCGCCCCGGTGAGCAGGAAGGAGTTCAGGGAGCTCTGCGAGATCGTCGCCGCGCTGGAGTCTCTGGCGCTCGACTGCTCCGACCCGACCTACCTGCGCGAGATCGGCCCCAAGCTGCTCGATCTGGCCCGCGACTTCCCCGACCGGATCGCCGAGCAGCAGGAGATAGAGCGGCACGACGACGAGTGGCACGACCTGCTGCTGAGCGGCTGCCGCAACGAGCGGCTGCTGGACCTCATCACCAGCGTCAAAGCCGGGATGCGCCGCTACGCCCACCTGCTCGCCGGCGACGAGACGCCCCTCGAACGCGAGGCGGCCGAACACTGCCGCGTGGCCGAACTCCTCATGACCGGCGATCTTGCCCAGGCCGGCGAGGCGCTGCGCGACAACTGGATCAACGGCATGGAACGCATGATGTCGCACATCCCCGCCTCCTGACCGGGCACACCCGCTCCTTCACCACCGCAGGACGCGCTTGCCGCGCCCCTTCCGGATGCGCGCTGCGGCCCTTCCCAGGTGGCAGCGTGCTGCGGCCCTTCCGGATGCGTGATACGGCCCTTCCGGGTGGATACGTGCGGTGCTTCCGGGTGGATGCGTGATACGGCCCTTCGGGGTGCGTGATGCGCCCTTCGGGCCGGCCGGATGCTCCTCTTGGGCGGCATCGAACCGCGGACAGGCGGTCCGGTCTGGCCAGGTCGCCCACAACCCTGAGTCCGTCACCAACCCAACGGGCGCTCACCCTGACGATCAGCCCGCAAAGCCGGCGTCGGGGACATCAGCCGGAGTCCCGCTGGAGTACGCGTGATGGACGGGCGGCCACCGGTGACCACGGTGGCCGTGACCCCGCTTGCCGTACGGGCACCCACCAGCGGCCCCGACCACCACCCCACGGATATCGGCCGACACCCCAGGAACGCCCCGCTACAGACACCCAGGGGACGCCGACCGACACCCGCGGACGCCGGGGTAAGGGCCCCGTCGCAGGTCGGCGAGGGACCCTGCACATACCGGCGGGGCTATTTCACCCCGGCCTCGCGCATGTCGCGGAGTTCGCGCTTGAGCTCCTTGATCTCGTCGCGCAGCCGGGCCGCCACCTCGAACTGCAGGTCGGCCGCCGCCTGGTGCATCTGCTCGGTGAGCGAGTCGATGAGCGTCTCCATCTGGGCACGCGGCATCTCGCCCGCGATCGCCTTGGCGTGCTGGCCGGCCGGGGTCGCGCCGGAGGCACGCAGTGCGCGCTGCGCGGCAAAACCCGGCACCGGCGCCTTGCCGCGCGACTGCTGCCTGCCGCTGCCCATCAGCTGCTCGGTGTCGGCGTCCTCGCGCTGCAGCGAGTCGAGGATGTCGGCGATCTTCTTGCGCAGCGGCTTCGGGTCGATGCCGTTGGCCTCGTTGTAGGCGATCTGCTTGGCGCGGCGCCGCGAGGTCTCCTCGATCGCCCGTTCCATCGACGGGGTGATCTTGTCGGCGTACATGTGGACCTGGCCGGACACGTTACGGGCCGCGCGGCCGATCGTCTGGATCAGGGAGGTCTCCGAGCGCAGGAAGCCCTCCTTGTCGGCGTCGAGGATGGCCACCAGCGAGACCTCGGGCAGGTCGAGGCCCTCCCGCAGCAGGTTGATGCCGACCAGCACGTCGAACTCGCCCATGCGCAGCTCGCGCAGCAGCTCGATCCGGCGCAGCGTGTCGACCTCGCTGTGCAGGTAGCGGACCCGGATGCCGAGCTCGAGGAGGTAGTCGGTCAGGTCTTCGGCCATCTTCTTGGTGAGCGTGGTGACCAGGACCCGCTCGTCCCTGTCGGCGCGCTCGCGGATCTCGTGGACCAGGTCGTCGATCTGGCCCTTGGTCGGCTTGACGACGACCTCGGGGTCGACGAGGCCGGTCGGGCGGATGACCTGCTCGACCACCTCGCCCTTGACCCGGCCGAGCTCGTAGGTGCCCGGCGTGGCCGACAGGTAGACGGTCTGGCCGATCCGCTCCAGGAACTCCTCCCACTTCAGCGGCCGGTTGTCGAGCGCCGACGGCAGGCGGAAGCCGTGGTCGACGAGGGTGCGCTTGCGGGAGGCGTCGCCTTCGTACATGGCGCCGATCTGCGGCACCGTCTGGTGGGACTCGTCGAGGACCAGCAGGAAGTCTTCGGGGAAGTAGTCGAGCAGCGTGTTGGGCGCGCTGCCCGCCTCGCGGCCGTCCATGTGGCGTGAGTAGTTCTCGATGCCGGCGCAGGTGCCGACCTGACGCATCATCTCGATGTCGTAGGTGGTGCGCATGCGCAGCCGCTGGGCCTCCAGCAGCTTGCCCTGCCGCTCCAGCTCGGCCAGCCGCCCGGTCAGCTCGGCCTCGATGCCCTCGACGGCCCTGGCCATGCGCTCCTCGCCCGCGACGTAGTGGGAGGCGGGGAAGATGTAGAGCTCCTCGTCCTCGGTGATGACGTCGCCGGTCAGCGGGTGCATCGTGGAGAGCTTCTCGATCTCGTCGCCGAACATCTCGATGCGCACGGCCAGCTCTTCGTACTTCGGGATGATCTCAATCGTGTCGCCGCGCACCCGGAAGGTACCGCGCGTGAAGGCCAGGTCGTTGCGGGTGTACTGCATGTCGACCAGGCGGCGCAGCAGCTGGTCGCGGTCGACCTCCATGCCGACGCGCAGCCTGGTCATGCGGTCGACGTACTCCTGGGGCGTGCCCAGGCCGTAGATGCATGAGACCGAGGCGACCACGATGGTGTCGCGCCTGGTGAGCAACGAGTTGGTCGCCGAGTGGCGCAGCCGCTCGACCTCGTCGTTGATCGAGGAGTCCTTCTCGATGTAGGTGTCGCTCTGCGGCACGTAGGCCTCAGGCTGGTAGTAGTCGTAGTAGGAGACGAAGTACTCGACCGCGTTGTTGGGCAGCATCTCACGCAGCTCGTTGGCGAACTGCGCGGCCAGTGTCTTGTTGGGCTGCATGACGAGCGCGGGCCGCTGCAGGCGCTCGATCAGCCAGGCGACCGTGGCGGTCTTGCCCGTGCCAGTGGCGCCGAGCAGCACGTTGTCCTTCTCCCCCGCCTTCACCCTGCGCTCCAGCTCGGCGATCGCCGTCGGCTGGTCGCCGGAGGGGGTCATCTCGGTGACGACCTCGAAGGGCGCCACCTTGCGCTGCAAATCTGTTACCGGCCGCATGTCATTCACTGTAGGTGGTGGGACTGACATTTCTCACGGCAAGCCCGCCCGCCCGCTGACGCCTGCCCGGGCACTCCGGCGAGACTCCGGTACCCGCGGTCGCATCGGGCCCATTTTCTCCCGCCCGCCGTGCAACGTCAGCGCCTCCCTCCCCGTCTATACCGGGATGGAAGGGACCACATGACCGACGATGCGCTGTTCGAATCGTTCGTCGCCGGCCGGGCCGACGCGCTGACCCGTTACGCGTACGCGCTGACCGGCAACCCGCACGACGCGGCGGACCTGGTGCAGGAGGCGCTGGTGCGGCTGCGCGGCTCCTGGTCGCGGGTGTGCCGCAAGCACGACCCCGAGAGCTACGTGCGGGTGTCGATGACCCGGCTGCACATCAACGTCTGGCGCCGGCGGCGGCGCGAGCATCTGGCGTGGGACCCGCCGGAGAGGGAGACGGCCGACGTCCCGTCGGCGTGGGCCGACTTCGACTCCGATCTGTGGCGGGAGCTGGCCAAGCTGCCCCGCCGTCAGCGCACGGTGATCGTGCTGCGCTACTACGAGGACCGGTCGGACGAGGAGATCGCCGCGATCATGGGCGTCTCCCAGGGCACGGTCCGCAGCCAGGCCTCCCGCGCGCTGGACAAGCTGAGGTCGAGCCTGACCCTGCTCCCCGAACCGGAGCCGACGACATGACCGCCTCCCTTGACCACCCCATGACCATCTCCATGACCATCTCCATGGCCATCTCCATGACCGTCCCCATGACCGTCACCGGCCCTGCCCCCGCGACCCGCGGGCCGAGCCTGCGCCCCGGCGCACGCCGATCCCCCGGCCGCCGCGCCAAGCGTCCCGGATCGGCGCGACCCATCCCCCGAGAAACGGAGAGGGCACGATGAGCGAGCTGGAAACCCTGCTGCAGGACTCCCTGTCCCGCTCGGCGGGCCGCGCGCCGGCCGCCCCCCACGACCTCCTCCAGCGGGTGGACGCCGCCGCCCGCCGCCGCCGTCGCAGGGGCACGGCGGCGGCGGGCGCGGCCGCCGCGGCCGCCGTGGTCGCCGTGGTCGCCGTCACGATGACCGGCTTCCTCGTGACGTCCTCGCTGACGCCGGCGCGGCCGGCGGAACCGGCCGCGCCCGCCACGGCCTCCGGCGACCCGCGACCGCTGAGGAAGGTGTGGCCGCAAGCGGTCCACACCCTTCCGCGCACGCTGCCGGACGGCAGGCCGTACCAGGTGGAGAGGTTCCTCGACCGGGACACCCTGCTGGTGCGCACGACGAAGGACGGCAACGCCGACCGCGCCGACGGGCTGTGGTCCTACAACGTGAAGTCCGGCGCGCTGACCAGGCTGGTCGCCGTCCAGCCGCCGAAGGGCACGGTGGTGAGCTGGCCCTTCACCGCCGCCGGGGAGGGCCGGCTGGTCTGGTGGACGCTCCGCAAGGACGGGGCCCGCCGGGTGACCGACATCTGGGCGGCTCCGGTGAAGGGCGGCGCGCAGCGCAGGGTGACCTCCTTCGAGAGCGCGCCGGGACGAGGGGAGATCGGCCACTTCGCCGTCGCCGAAGGGAAGGTGGTCTGGTCGCTGGGCGGGGACGGCGGCCTGTACGAGGCACCGCTGAGCGGCGGCGCCCCCAGGAGGATCGGCGGGACCGAGGGGCTGCACCTGCTCCGCTGGCCGTGGGCGGCGGCGTTCCAGTATCCGCGCACGAAGAAGCAGCCGGAGCCGCCCTTCGGCGAGCTGGTGAACGTGCTGACCGGCGAGCGGCGCGCGGCTCCGGCGGCCGGCCAGGACCGGCCGGTGAACTGCGGGATCACCTGGTGTGTCGCCGGCGAGCGGGCCTTGACGCGCGACGGCTCGCGCGAACGCCTCCTGGGCGGTCATGCCTGGGACGTGCCCGCGATGGACCGGTTCGTGCTCGCCACCACGGTCGAGGACGGCCGGTTCCAGCACACGCAGCTGTACGACCTGGCCACCGGCAGGTCGGGTGATCTGGGCATCAGGGCGGAGGCGGAGGGCGGATCGGCCTCCCCGGACCTCGACCGCCGCGCTCCGGGCGTGTTCGCCTACGAGCTCGACGGCAGGCTGACGGTCGTCGACCTCACGATCGCGTCGCGATGAGCCACGAAGAGGTAACAGGGCGTTTACACCGGGGCGCCTCCTCGGGTATCTCCTAGGGAGGTCCGCACCGTCCCAGCACGACACCTCGGGCACCGGCCGAGACCTTCGACCGTCACGGGCTGTTGACACTCTTTTGCAAGCGATCATCAAGGCTTGCCCGATACGGTACGGATTCCCCCCGGTTCGACAAGAGAGGTGCGATGTCTCGACCACGAGAAGCCCTGATCCAAGCCGGTCAGGGCATAGCTCAAGCCATGGCACAGGGCGGAGACGTACGGCAGGCGATGGGCCAGGCCGTCGAACAGGCCGTGGACCAGGTCGGGCAGCTGGCAGGGCAGGCACCGGGCTTCCAGCTCAACCCCCGCGACTTCCTGGCCGCCCGTGACGGCGGCGCGTCCGTCGGCACGATCATCGAGGCGCGGTCGGCGACGCTGGGCGAGGCCGGTGAGATCGTCAGCCGCAGCTTCACCGAACGCGGCCCGAACGGCGAGCCCCTGCACGTCATCTCCCCCGTCGTGATCCCCAAGGGCAGCACCGCCAAGGTGCTCATCCCGCTGGCCATCCTGGTCGTGCTGGGGCTCGTCGGCGCCCTCGGCAACGTGGTGCCCGGTGTCGACGTGCTGTTCGGCGTGCACTACTGGGTGGTGCTGGTGCTGGCCGCGGCGTTCCTGTGGTGGCGGCGCAGCGTGGTCATGGTGCCCGAGGGCTGCAAGGCGCTGATCACCAAGTTCGGCAAGCTGGTGCACATCGCCGATCCCGGCCGGGTGACGCTGTTCAACCCGTGGAAGCGGGTCAGCTACATCGTCAACACCACTCGCGAGTACCCGTTCAACGCGCCCATCAGGGAGGCGCCGACCCAGCAGGGCGTCAAGGCGAGCGTCGACCTGTTCCTGCAGTTCAGGATCGAGAACCCGGCGGAGTTCATCTTCGTGCTCGGCTCGGTCAGCGGCTTCCAGTCCAAGCTGCAGAACGCCATCAGCGAGGTCACCCGCTCGCTCATCTACGCGCAGCGCGCCGAGGAGATCTACGACCTGGTGGGCGAGAGCACGCTCGGCATGCTCGACAGCCTCAACCAGCAGTTCCTGCCCGCCGTACGGCTGACGGACGTGAACATCACCCACGCCGAGCCGTCCAGCCAGGAGTACCGGATGGACCTGGCGGCCCCCGAGATGGTGCGGGTGGCCAAGGAGGCCTACACCTACGAGTACGAGCTGCAGCTGCGCAAGGAGCAGAACGAGGGCGACCTGGTCAAGGAGCTGGCCGGCCTGCAGGAGACGCTGAGCGCCATCCAGGCCGAGATCGCCTCCTACCAGGCGCGCATGGACACCGCGCTGGAGCGGGCCTCGCACCAGGCCAAGGCGCAGGCCAGGCAGCGGCTCGTCGAGGCCGAGTCGACGGCCAACGCCAACGCGGCGCTGCTGGAGGCCCAGGCGCTGGACATCAGGGCGCTGTCGGCGGCCGAGGCGCCCGAGATCCTCGACTACCGCTTCCAGCAGGACCTGCTGGACAAGCTGGAGTCGGTGGCCGCGCGCCTGCCCCAGGTGGTGCAGGTGGGCGAGGAGACCGACATCGACTTCCTCGCGCTGGCCCAGCAGCTGGTCGGCGGCAAGGGGGCGGCGCTGTTCTCGCCCGAGGACATGGCGGCCATCAGGGCCAGGCTGTCCGAGATCGCGCAGCGGGTCGAGCAGCGCGAGGACGAGATCACCGCACTGCTCAGGCGCGCCGCCGACGAGGTGGCGACCGCCGCCGATCCCGAGCCCGCGGCCGTCCCCGACACCGTGATCCCCGCCATCGCGCAGGCACCCGCCGAGCCGGCGCGTCCCGCCGCGGCCACTGCCGCCCCCGGCGCCGCCGGTAGCGGCGCCTCCGGTAGCGCCGCCCCCGGTGACGGCGCGGCCGGCTCCCCCCGCGCGGCGGCCGGCGGCCCCGACTGGGCGGACGTCGACGCCGAGACGACGATCGAGCGCCCGATGCGCCTGCCCAGCCCGGCGCCTCCCTCGGCGCCCAGCGCGCTGCCCTCCTACGAGCGGCCCGTGCCCCCGCCGCCCGCCCCTGGCTCGGCCGTCCCCGGCCCGTCCGCGCCGGGCTTCCCCGGCGCGTCCGCACCCGGCTCGGTCCCCGGCGCGCCCGCCCCCAGCCCGTCCGGCGGGGGCTGGCCGGCGCCGCCGCCCGAGCCGCGCCCGCTCGGCACCCCCGTCTGGCCCGCCCGGCAGCCCCAGGGCAACGAGGAGGATGACGCCCGATGAGCCGCGAGTTCTCGAAGATCAAGGAGTCGCTGGCCGCCTGGTCCGAGATCCGCCAGCTGCTGCGCGGCGGCGAGCAGGGCCAGCTCGTCCCCGTGGTCATCCCCAAGGACAGGCGCGGCTTCGCGTGGATGACCCTGGTGTTCCTCGCCCTGTACTTCGCGCTGATGGCCGTCTTCACCGGCGAGCTGCTGGCGGTCCTGGCCGCCATCGCCGTCCTGCTGATCGCCCTGATCTCGGTGTGGCGGCGCGCCATCATCGAGATCGAGGAGGGCACCACGGGCGTGCGCAGCAGGTGGGGCGCGATCACCGGGGTGCTTCCCCCCGGTCGCCACTACCTGTGGCTGCCCTGGGACAAGGTGGACGCCGTCGTCGACACCTCCACCGAGATCCCCTACTCGGCGCCCATCTCCGCCTGCCCGACGGCCGAGAACGTGCCGCTGAAGTCGATCGAGTTCTTCCTGAAGTTCCGCATCGTCGACCCGGTGGCCTTCGTCCGCACGATCGGCGCGGGCAACTTCGACCTGGTGCTGTCGAGCGCCGTCCAGGACGCCATCAGGCAGCGCAGCCGCAGGGTCAACACCGAGCGCGCCTACGACCTGCGCGGCTCCGACGTGGGCGACATGCAGGAGGCGCTCAACAGGCAGCTCGGCCGCTACGGCGTGCGCGTCACCGGCGCCAACATCCCGGACGTGCAGCTTCCCGACCAGTACCAGCAGCACCTGGCCACCAGGGAGAAGGTCGCCAAGGAGCTGTCGGCCTACGAGCGGGAGTGGGAGCTGACCCGCAAGCGCCGCATCGACACCTTGCTGATGGAGATCGAGCGGTCGAAGAAGACCCGCGACGCCCGCGTCGTCGAGGTCAAGGCCGCGCACAACACCGCCCGCAAGGACGTCGCCCGTATGCTGGAGGAGCAGGAGACCGAGGCCCAGCGGGTGCGATGGGAGATCGAGGCGCGCGGCAGGGCCGAGCTCACCGCCGCCGAGAACGAGGCCAAGGCACTGCGCAGGCTCGCCGACTCCTACCGTGACAACCGCGCGGTCCTGCAGTACGAGCTGGCTCGCCGCCGGCTCGACGTGGGGGCCAAGCTGGCCGAGAACGCCCCGCAGCCGCTCGTCGTCCGTACGGCGAGCGGGCAGGGCGATTCGGCGCTGTCCACCCTGCTCCTGGCCCAGCTGCTGCCCAGGATCGCGGGGAACGGCCCGGCCAACCCGCCCGTTGGCCAGTAAAAACCTCAAGGAGAACGCTCATGGTGTTCCGCAAGCTGAAGGCCGCCTTCGGGGCAGGCGTCGAGGTCGACACGGTTCTGCACAACACCACTGTCCGGCCGGGTGAGGCCCTGCGCGGCGTGGTCAACTTCAAGAGCGGCAGCTCGGACTACAAGGTCGACGGGATCACCATCGACCTGACCGCCGTCGTCGAGGTCGAGAGCGGCGACCACGAGTTCAAGACCACCTACAGCTTCCTGCGCCAGCAGGTGGCCGGGCCGTTCCACCTGGCCGGGGGGGCCGCCCACCAGCAGCCGTTCCAGATCCCGGTGCCGTGGGAGACGCCGATCAGCGCGATCGGCAACCACCCGCTGCACGGGATGCGCCTGGGCGTGCAGACCGAGCTGTCCCTGTCCGGCGCGATGGACAAGGGCGACCTCGACCCGCTGTACGTCACGCCGCTGCCGGCCCAGGAGCACGTGCTGGCCGCGCTCGACCGGATGGGCTTCCGCTTCAAGAAGGCCGATCTGGAGCGCGGCACGCTGTACGGCTCGACGATGCCGTTCTTCCAGGAGATCGAGTACTACGCCGGCGGCCAGTGGCGCGGCCACTTCAACGAGCTGGAGCTGACGTTCATCGCGGGCCCGACCCAGATGGACGTGATCCTGGAGGCCGACAAGCGCGGCGGCTTCCTGACCTCCAGCCACGACACCTACAACCGTTTCACCGTCCGCTACGGCGACCACCCCGGCGCGGCCGAGCAGGCGCTGCAGGCGGGCCTGGAGCAGATGGCCCGGCGCCGCGGCTGGTTCTAGCCCGTGGGGTACGGCACGGAGTGAGGGGCCGCCCGGCCCCTCACTCCCGTCCCGCCTACCGCTCGGGCGGCGCGACGGTGTACATCCGGCCGACCCAGTTGCCGTAGCGCGGCGCGCCGCGGGTTCGGTAGTCGTGGCGCCGGTAGATCTGGAAGACCACCCGTTTCAGCCACGCGGCTCCCGCCCGCAGGTTCGGCGGCGCCGACGTGATCGGATACCCGCGGTAGGACCGCACGCGCACCCGCAGTCCCGCCGCCGCGGACCTGGCGAACCTGGCCGAGGCGGTGTGGTCGTGGTGGTCGGCGGGCGTTCCCGACGGGTCAGGGTCGAGCGTGCGCAGCTCGGTCGGCCCGAACCCGGTCAGCAGCGCGGCCAGCATGCCGACCACGTCCGCCTTCGACAGGCACCTGCCCGGCAGGCTGAAGGCCCGCACGCAGCGCGTCACACCGGACAGCAGCCGCGACAGCGCGTCCGGCCCGCCGTCGGCGCGCGGGTCGCCGCCGTCGGGTAACCCGGCGAAGACCAGCCGCACCCTCGGGCTGCCGACCAGCCACTCGGTCCTGACGGGCACCCCGCCCGCCAGCTCCGTACGGCCGTGCCACCGGTCGGGCACCCCGGCCAGCCACGCGTAGGCGGCGCGGATGCCGTCCTGCCGTCGCCGGGCGTACTCGTGCGGATCGTGATCGTCGTCCAGGCCCGCCGTCCCCTCCCCCGCGGTGAGGAACACCGTCATGGTGGGCCACCCCGCCACCACGGCGGCGAACAGGTCCGGGCTCATGAACAGCAGGTCGTCGTCGGGGTGCGCCACCACCTGGACGTAGCGCTCCCCCTCCGGCGGCCGGCCGGACAGGCACCTGTCCGGGCGGACCGCCACCGGCAACGCCGCCAGCACGATGAGCGCGCCGCCGACGAGCAGGCTGAGCGCGCGCGTGCCGTACCGGCCGAAGAACAAATCCCACCCCCGTGAGCCCCGTCCGTTGACCGTAGGGGTGGGCGATATGTCGTGACATCGGCCGGAAGTCGGGTCCGCCTCCTCCCCTGGTATTACCGTGCGCTGGTGATCGCGTGACGTCCTCGTTACCATGGCGTGGGGAGTCATGAGGAGGTGCGGGGCACACCATGAGGCGGCTCGTCACGGGGATCAAGCGGGCCGCGCCCTGGGCGGCGCAGAACGCCGACGGCGCCATCGCGCTGACGCTCGCGGTCGTGGTCGGCGTGCTCGGCATCATGCCGGACCCGGTCATCCTCGACACCGTCAAGACCCAGCTCATCAGCTCCGCGACGCTGGTCATCCTGGCCCTCGTCGCCACCGCGCTGCTCAGGGACCGGGCACGCCAGGCCCCCGTCGAGCGCACCATCACCTCGGGCGCCCTCACCCAGCTGCCCGAGCGGCTGCAGCGCCTGGAGCACCTGGAGTCGCTGGTCGCCGGCACCCGGCGGGCACTCGACGAGCTGCAGCTGGTCAGGGTGCTCGGCAGCCGGCAGGAGATCGCCGAGGCGCTGGCCGCCGCCCGCAGGGACACCACACGCTGGAGCTTCAAGGGCGGCACGGGCACCTACCTGCGGGCCGTCACGCTGCCGCAGTGCGTGGCGGCCGCGCGCCGGGTGCGGCGGCATCTCACGATCACGATCGAGATCATCGACCCCACCGACGAGAACGTCTGCGAGGCCTACGCGCACTACCGGCGCTCGCTGTCCGACCTGCCCGACGGCACGGGCGAGCGATGGTCGACCGACCGGGCCAGGAAGGAGTCCTACGCGACGATCCTGGCCGTCTTCTGGCACCGCCAGCGCTACGGGCTGCTCGACATCGGCGTCGGCCTGTCCCGCACGATGACCACCTTCCGCTGGGACCTGTCGGCCACGCGGCTGGTCATGACCGTCGAAGACCCGAACAGGGCGATGAGCGCCCTGGCCGGCACCTTCTACTACGAGAACTGCGACTCGGAGCTGCGGCTCAGTCTCGAGCAGGCCCGGCGGGTCCCCGTCGAGCGCTACAAGGCGGTGCCGCTCAGCGACGAGCCCACGGTCGAGGAGGTCGAGGAGCTGTTCAGGCGGATCGAGCTACCGTTGCCCAAGGCCTACACCGAGCACGACGTCGTGGACGTCACCAGGAAGGCCCTGCAGGCCAAGGACCCCTACGGGTCATGAGCCACCAGGCGGTGTACGAGGAGATCCTGCGCGGCGGCGCCCGGCGGTGGGCGCTGGAGGCGCTGGCCGGCCTGGGCGACCTGCGCGCCGTACGGCATCCGCTGGGTTTCGTCTGCCTGCCACTCGAACGCGACGGCGTCGACGGCGTGTGCCTGCACCTGTGGTCCAAGGCGTTCCCGCACGCCGACGCCACCACCTCGCAGATCCACTGCCACAGCTGGGACCTGGTCAGCCACGTCCTGTACGGCCAGGTGCGCAACGTCCACGTGATCGTCGAGGACGCCGCCGCCGACGCAACGCACCGGGTGTTCGAGGTGGTCAGCGACCCCGGCGGCGACCGCATCGAGCCGACCGAGCGGACCGTGCGGCACCGCACCAGCCAGGTGGAGGTGTTCGGTGAGGGCGAGACCTACACGCTGCCGGCCGACCGCTTCCACGCCAGCGTCATCCCCGAGGACGGCGAGGCGGCCACCATCGCCCTGGGCAGGGGCCGTCCGGGCAGCCACGACCTGTCGCTCGGCCCGCTCGGCACGCCGGCCCACCACACCGTCCGCGAGCATCTCGACGCCGCCGAGACCGCCCGCGCGGCGAGGCTGATCGCCGAGCACCTCATCTAGGGAGGATCCCGTGGATCTCGAGCACGCTCGGCACGTGGCGGTGCAGGCCGCCGAAGCCGCCGGGAGGATCCTTCGCGAGGGCGGGCCCGCTCCCGCCGTGCGGCCGAAGGGCGACACCGGCGACGTGGTCACCGACCTCGACCTGGCCTCGGAGAAGCTCCTGCTCGAACGGATCCTGACGGCCTTCCCCTCCCACTCGGTGATCGCCGAGGAGTCGGGGCTGGTGGGGGCGGCGGGCGGGGAGTGGACGTGGCTCATCGACCCGCTCGACGGCACCAACAACGTGGCCATCGGCCTGCCCGCCTACGTCGTCGGGCTGGCGCTGTGCCACCGCGGGCGGCCCGTCGTGGGCGTGGTGCACGAGCCGGTCGCCGACCGCACCTGGTCGGCCCTCCGCGGGAGCGGAGCCTACGGCCCTGCCGGGGTACGGCTGGCGCCGCCGTACCGGCCCTGGCGGCACGGGCCCGTGGTGGCGTGGACGCAGGGTCACGGGGTCTCGCGCGCTGCGGCGCACCCGCTGAAGATGCGCCTGGACCTGGGGGCCCGGCGGGTGCTGCAGCTGTGGGCGCCGCTGCTGTCGTGGGCGATGCTGGCCAGGGGCGACATCGACGGGTTCGTCGGCTACTGCGCCGAGGCCGTGGACCTGCCCGCGGGTGCGTTGCTGGCCCACGAGGCCGGCATCGAGATCAGGGCGCTGGACGGCGGCCCGTTCCCCTGGAGCCTGGAGGGGCCGCCCGAGGACCGCAGTTTCGTCGCCGGGCACCCGCGGGCGATCCCCGCGCTGCTGGAGCTGATCGGGTCAGCCTGAGGAGGCCGTCAGCGCGGCGACGCCGGCCAGGATCCCGGCGACCGCCAGCCCGGCGCCGGTGAGCAGGAAGCGGCGCATGGGCACCTTGACCCCGTGCCTGGCGCACGACTCGAACCACAGCAGCGTGGCCAGCGACGCCCACGGGGTGACGACGGGGCCCACGTTGACGCCCATGAGCAGGGCGAGCGGGTCGGTCACGACGCTCTCCAACGCCTTGTACGCGGGCAGGTTGTTGATCAGGTTGGCCAGGCCGGCGCCGACGAACGCGGTGCGATAGGGGTCCTGGGCCTCGCCCAGCAGCCACGACATGGCCGTGCCGAGCCCGTGCGCGCTCAGCGTCGGCACGACGAGGAACAGCCCGGTGACGAAGATCAGCAGCTGCCACGGGACCAGGCCCCAGGTGAGCTTGGCCCGGTCCCTGACCGAGAAGGCGACCACCACGATGGCCGCCGCGACCGGTGCCGCCACCGACACCGGCACCTCCAGCAGCAGCGCGCCGACGAACAGCACGCACGCCACGGACGCGGCCCAGAACAGCACCCGGTCGGCGACCGGCTCCAGGACGGGAGGGGTGTAGCGCCGGTTGCCCCGCCAGTAGAACACCCACAGGAACACCATCGTCACCGCGATGGCCGCCAGCTGGGCCGCCCACATGTGCCCAGCGAACTCCCTGGTGGACAGGTTGATCCTGGCCATGCCCAGCAGGTTGGTGAGGTTGGAGACCGGCAGCAGCAGGCTGGCGGTGTTGGCCAGCCAGATCGTCGTCATCGCCAGCGGCAGCGCGGCGATGCCCGCGCGTGGCGCCAGGGCCAGCATGACGGGCGTCAGCAGGACCGCCGTGGTGTCGAGATTGAGGAAGATCGTCACCAGCGAGGCGAAGAGCCCGCACAGCAGGAAGAGGGCGACGTTGCTGCCCCGCGCCAGCACCGCCATCCTGGCCGCGATGACGTCGAAGACCCGGGCCTCCTTGGTCAGCTCCGCCAGCACGATGACCCCGACCAGGAAGATCATCAGCGGCCAGATGCCGTCGAGCTCCTCGACGGCCCTCTCGAGGGGGAGCAGCCCCGTCGCCACGAACGCCAGCCCGAGGGCGAGCAGCCCGATCCTGATCCAGTCCAGGACGCCCAGTCGGCTCAGCACGGGTCGATCTTCGCACATGGACCCGAGTCGACGAACTGATCGTGTCGCGTGCCGTAACCCTCCACAACCGCGTCCGTAGCGGGGATACTGGCGCAATGGCGCGTGACGGCAGGCCCACCGACATCTTCGTCAGTTACTCCCCCGCCGACACGGCCTGGGCCACGTGGATCGCCTGGGAGCTCGAGGCGGCCGGCTACCGGACGATGATCCAGGCGTGGGACTTCGTGCCCGGCACGAACTTCATCGACTTCATGGACAGAGGCGTCAGCGAGGCGCAGGTCGTCGTGGCCGTGCTGTCACGCAACTACCTCGGCTCCCGCTACGGCCGCATGGAGTGGCAGGCCGCGCTGCGCGCCGTGCCCGACAACCCCTCCGCCAAGCTGATCACCGTCCGCCTCGAGGACGTCCCGCTCGGGGGCCTGCTGTCCACCATCACCTGGGTCGACCTGGTGGGCGTCACCGACCAGGGCACGGCGCGCGGCCTGCTGCTCAACCGCATCGCCGAGGCGGTCGCCGGGCGGGCCAAGCCCCACCTGCCGCCCGCCTTCCCGCACGGCGCGGCCGAGCCTGAGCGCGAGCCGGAGCCGGAGCCCCCGCACGAGGCGCCCTCCAGGGAGCGCCTCGACCGGGCCAGGCGCACCCCGCGGACCGCCCCGTCGTTCCCGCTCGGCCCGGCGCAGCAGCGCACCCGTGACACGCTCAGCGTGTTACATCTGGGCGGCACCAGGTTCGGGCGGGCGCTGCCCGAACCCGGCGAGCCGTTCACGCCGGAGGACCTGCAGGCCCGCATCTGGGCGGACCTGACCAGGATGCAGGACAAGGGCATGCCCAAGCCGGACCTGATGCTGGTCACCGGCGACCTGACCGAGTCGGGCACGCTCACCCAGTTCGGTCACGCCACCCAGTTCCTGACCAGCCTGCGCGTGCTGCTCGGTCTCGAACCGCGCCGCCTGGTCGTGGTGCCGGGCCCGCGCGACGTCACCAAGGCCGCCGCCAAGGCCTACTTCGCCACCTGCGAGGCCGACGACGTACGGCCGCACCCGCCGTACTGGCCGAAGTGGCGCCACTACGCGGGCATGTTCGCCGAGCTGCACCACGACGGGGCGGTGTTCGACGGCGGGCAGCCGTGGACCCTGTTCGAGCTGCCCGAGCTGCGGCTGGCCGTGGCGGGGCTCAACTCCACGATGGCGATGAGCCACCTGGAGAAGGACGCCTACGGCCTGGTCGGCGAGGCGCAGGCGGCCTGGTTCGCCGAACGGCTGCGCGAGTACGAGGAGCGCTCCTGGATGCGCCTGGGCGCGATCGGCCACGCGCCCAGCGGGCTGCGCGACATCACCACGATGGAGCGGCTGATCGGGCACCGGCTGAACCTGCTCTTCCACGGGCCCGGCCCCACCGCCGAGGGCACGGTCGGCGCGCCCAGGCGCCACCAGGTCGTCGAGCTGACCCCCACCGGCATCCGGCTCTGGCGGCCCGACGGGGAGCCGGAGCGCACGCCGTACCGGTGGAAGGCGGCCCGGTCGACGTTCACCGGCGAGGCCGCGCCGGGCCCCGCCAAGACCCCGGAGGTCGTCGAGCGCCAGCCGAGCCCCGCGCAGCTGCTGCTCGACCGCATCGCCGAGGTGTGCGAGGCCAGGCACGAGCGCGTCAAGATCCGCAGGTTCGACACCCATCTGGTGATGACCTACCCGGAGGACGGCTTCGTCCGCCAGTCGATGATCGCCGCCCACGTGGGCGAGCTGTCCGCCGAGCACACCGAGGCCCTCGTCCGGCAGGCGCACGCCACCACCCTCGCCCTCGAACTCGTCTACCAGGGCCCGCCGCCCCCCAGGGTGCTGCGCGAGGACCTGATGCGCAGGGGCGTGCGGGTGCGCAGCTTCACCGAGTTCCAGGGCCTGCTCGACCTGTCGGAGTACGTCGCCGAGCAGTCCATGAGGTTGCGCGCCGACCGCCGCTACCCGCCCGAGCTGTACGTGCCCCAGCGCTACCGCGAGCTCGACCGCCCCACGCCCGAGACCAAGGACGGGCTCACCGACGAGCTGATGCGGCTGCTGTCGGCCGACCACGGCAGGTTCCTGCTGCTGCTCGGCGACTTCGGCCACGGCAAGACGTTCGCCCTGCGGGAGCTGGCCAGGCGCATCCCCGCCGAGCTGCCGCACCTGACGCCGATCCTCATCGAGCTGCGCGCCCTGGACAAGGCGCACTCCGTCGACGGGCTGGTGGCCGCGCACCTGGCCAACCACGGCGAGGAGCTCATCGACCTCAAGGCCTTCCACTACCTGCTCCGGCAGGGCCGGATCGTGCTGCTGTTCGACGGGTTCGACGAGCTGGTCACCCGCGTCACCTACGACCGGGCGGCCGACCACCTGACGACGCTGCTGGCCGCGGCCGAGGACAAGGCGAAGATCGTCGTGGCCAGCCGTACCCAGCACTTCAAGTCCCACGGGCAGGTGCTGACCACGCTGGGCGAGATGGTCGGGGTCCTGCCGCAGCGGCGCGTCATCAGCGTCGAGGACTTCACGCACGGGCAGATCCGCGCCTACCTCGCCAACCGCTTCGCCGGCAGCGACGAGGCGCAGGCCCGCCTGTCGTTGCTCGAAGGCATCAAGGACCTGCTCGACCTCGGGCGCAACCCCAGGATGCTGAGCTTCATCGCCGATCTCGACGCCGAGCGGCTGCGCACGGTCGCCACCGCGCGCCACACGATCAGTCCGGCCCTGCTGTACGAGGAGATCCTCACCTCCTGGCTCGCCTTCGAGGAGCGGCGCACCAGCGTGCCGGGCGCCCCCGCGCCGCTGACCGCCGGGGAGCTGTGGCGGGCGGTCACGGCGCTGGCGCTGCGGCTGTGGGACACCGGCGAGTCCTTCCTCGGCCTGGCGGAGCTGACCGAGATCGCCGAGACGCTCACCGACCTGGCCGACGGGCAGCTGACCGGTGTGCAGGCGGCCCACGCGGTCGGCACGGGCAGCCTGATGGTGCGCACCGACGAGGGGATGTTCGGCTTCATCCACGCCTCGGTGATGGAGTGGCTGATCGCCCGGCAGGTCGCCGCCTCACTGCCCGACTCGTCGCTGCTGGCCAGGCGCCCGCTGTCGGCGCTGATGGTGGAGTTCCTGTGCGACCTGGCCGACATCAGGGCCACCCAGAACTGGGTGGCCACGGTGCTGTCCGACCCCGGCACCGACGACGTGGTCAGGGCCAACGCGGTCAAGATCCTGGCGCGGCTGCGCACCCCCGCCAAGGCCGACCTGCGCGGCGCGAACCTGCAGGGCGAGGACCTGTCCGGGCGCGACCTGCGCGAGGTCGACCTCACCGGCGCGCGGCTGGACGGGGCGACGCTGGCCGGCACCGACCTGTCCAGGGCGATCCTGCGCGACGCGGTCCTGCAGGGGGCCCGGCTCGACGGCGCCGTCCTGTCCGGCGCGGACCTGCGGGGGGCCGACCTGTCAGGAGCCCGGCTGTTCGGCACCGACCTGAGCGACGTCTCCGTCGAGGGCAGCCGCTGGCACCGCGCCGCGCTCATCAACACCAAGGGGACGCTGCCGCCGCTGCGCGGGGCGGCCGTCGTGCCGGGCGACCCGGTCGAGGTGGAGCTGGCGCCCGCGGCGATCGGCGTGCCGTACGGGTACCACTTCCAGACCAGCCGCCTGCCCGAGCCGATCGCCTACAGCCCCTCGGGCGCGCTGCTGGCGGTCGGCAACGAGGACGGCGGCGTGCTGCTGTCCACCGGCGGGCTGCCGGTCCGCACGCTGCAGGGCCACAGCGGGCGCGTCTACGCGGTGGCCTTCAGCGACGACCTGCTCGCCACCGGCGCCAGCGACGGAACGGTGGTGCTGTGGGACCCGCTCACCGGCCGGCCGCTGCACACGCTGCGCGGCCACGCCGACGGGGTGTGGCCGGTGCGCTTCAGCCCCGCGGGCGACCTGATCGTCGCCGGCGGCGGGGACGGCGTCGTGCGGATCTGGTCCACCTCGACCGGCGCGCTCCTGCACCGGCTGAGCGGCCATACCGCGCCCATCTTCACCGCCGCGTTCACCCCCTCCGGGCTGGTCACGGGCGACTCCGCGGGCACCGTCCGGGTGTGGGACCCCCGCTCAGGCCGGCACGTGCGCACGCTGTTCTCCGGACAGGGCGCGGTCTACCGCGCCGCCGCCGGCGCCGACCTGCTGGCCACCGGCCACGAGGACGGCACGGTGCGGGTGTGGCGGAACGGCGAGCTCCTGCACACGCTGTCCGGGCACCAGGGGCGGGTCTACTGCGTCGCCTTCTCACCTGACGCCGACCTGCTGGCCACCGGCGACACCGAGGGCGCCGTCCTGCTGTGGGAGCCGCGCTCCGGCCACTCACGCGGCCTGCACACCACCCACCGGGCCGCCGTCTACCAGGTGACCTTCTCCCCCACCGGCGAGCTGCTGGCCACCGGAGACTCCGACGGCACCGTCCGCGTGCAGGAGATCGGCGGGCCGCGCAGGACCGAGCTGTCGGGGCACCGCAGCTCGGTGTGGCCCTTCTCCTTCCGCCCCGACGGGGCGCAACTGGCCACCAGCAGCAACGACGGCACCACCCGCCTGTGGGATCCCGTGACCGGCCAGTGCACCCGCATCCTGCGCGGCCACGGCCGCCGCATCTCCTCCGTCTCCTTCAGCGCCGACGGCTCGATGCTGGCCACCAGCGGCAACGACGGCGTGGTACGGATCTGGGAGCCGCGCACGTGCCGCCGCCTGCGGGAGTTCACCGGCGCCGCCGACCGCCTGATCTCCGCCGTCTTCTCCCCCGCCGGGCCCGTCCTCGCCACCGCCAGCAACGACGGCGGCGTCCACTTCTGGAACGCGGTCACCGGCGACCACGAGCGCGAGCTGAACGTCGAGACCGACCACGTGTGGGCCGAGGCGTTCAGCCCCGACGGCTGGCACATCGCCACCGCCAACGACGACGACAGCGTCCGCATCTGGTACCGGCCGACCGCCCGCCTGGTCAGCGACCTGGCCGACCACAAGGGCAGGGTGCGCTCGATCGGCTTCAGCCCCGACGGGGTCTTCGTCGCCACCGGCTGCGACGACCGGCTGGTCCGCGTCTGGCACGTCGAGTCGGGCGGCAGGGTGGCGACGCTGGAAGGGCACACCGACCGCGTCTACTCCGTCTCCTTCGACCCCACGGGCCGCCTGCTGGCCAGCGCCTCCAACGACGGCAGGGCGATGATCTGGGAGCTGCGCCCGGGCAATCCGTGGAATCCCCGGCTGCTGCACACGCTCAGCGGGCACGCGGGCCGGCTGTGGAGCGCCGGCTTCTCCGCCGGGGGCGACCTGCTGGCCACCGGCGGCGACGACCTGGCCGTGCGGGTGTGGGAGGTCGCCACCGGACGGCTGCTGCACACGCTGACCGGCCACACGCGCCGGGTGCTGACCGTCGCCTTCTCCCCCGACGGGCTGCTGGCCAGCGCCGGCGACGACGGGGTGGTCATCCTCTGGCGCGACGGCGTACGGCAGGCCACGCTCCTCGGCCTGCCCGAGGGCTGGGCGGCGCTGGCGCCCGACGGGCGCTACAAGTTCCAGGGCGAGGTGGCCGGGCAGTTCTGGCATGTGATCGGGACGGCCAGATTCGAGCTGGGCGAGCTGGATCCGCACCTGCCCGCCGTCCGGTCGGTCGCCCTGGACGCCGAATTCTGATCGTGGTAGATGGCGTCCTATGGGAATCTCCGCGCGGCTGCGCGACATCGCGGGCAACCTCGACATCATCGTGGTTTTCGTGGTCGCCATGGTGGTCGGCGGCCTCGACCTCCTCAACGTCATCGAGGACGGCAAGGCCGACGGCGTCATCCTGCCGGTGCTGGCGGCTCTCGCCTTCGTGTGGATCAGGGACCGCCACCGCCAGCGCCGCGTCGCCGACCAGCTGGCCAAGGTGGCCACCACGACCGACGGCATGTGGTCGCTGCTCACCAGCGGGCAGTCGGTCATCACGCTGACCGGGCCCGCCATCAGCAGGGAGCTGACCGCCGCCCGCGCCGAGACCGACCGCTGGCTGTTCAAGGGCAGCACCGGCACCTTCACCCGCGCCGTCACCCTGCCCGAGTGCGTCGAGCACGCCCAGCGCCAGCGCAGGAAGCTGACCTTCCGCCTGGAGATCCTCGACCCGGCCGACCTCGACCTGTGCGCCGCCTACACCCGCCTCCACCGGGACCTCGCCCCGGCCGGCACCGAGGAGAAGACCTGGACCGACCTGGGCACCCGCCAGGAGCTGTACGCCACCATCCTGGCCGCCTGCTGGTACCGCCAGCGCAACCGGCAGTTACTCGACATCGAGGTCCGGGTCTCCCAGACCCTCTCGCTGTTCCGCTGGGACCTGTCGTGGAGCCGCCTCATCATCACCCAGCGCGGCCCCGCCTTCCCCGCCGTGTCCATCCCGCGCGGCAGCCCCCACTACAACCTGTGGGCCACCGAGCTGGAGAACAGCCTCAGCCAGGCCCGGCGGCTCCCGCTGGAGCGCGCCACCCCGCTCGGCGACACACCCACCGTCGAGGAGGCCCACCAGCTGTTCGCCGCCCTCGGGGTGGCCGTGGACCTGGCCCCGGCCGACCTGCTGGAGGTCACCCGCATCGCGCTCGACCACCTCGACCCCTACCGCGACCACGTCGCGACGGTCAACCCGTGAGCCGCCGCCACACCTCGGCGACCCGGGCGTCCAGGTCGTCCAGCGAGCCCTCGTTCGGGATCACGACGTCGGCGACCGCCAGCCGTTCCTCCCTGCCGGCCTGGGCGGCGATCCGCGCCCTCGCGTCCTGCTCGGACATGCCCCTCACCCGGGTCAGCCGCTCGAGCCGGACCTCGTCGGCGGCGTCGACCACGATCACCACCTCGTACATGGGGGCCAGCTTGTTCTCCACCAGCAGCGGCACGTCGTAGACCACCACGGCGTCGTCGGGCGCGTCCTGCTGCAGCTGCGCGACGCGCTCACCCACCAGGGGGTGGACGATCCCGTTCAGCGTGGCCAGCTTGTCGGGATCGGCGAACACGATCGAGCCCAGCCGTTCCCTGTCGAGCGAGCCGTCCGGGCGCAGGATCTCCTCGCCGAACGCGGCCACCACCCTGGCCAGCCCCTGCGTGCCGGGCTCGACCACCTCACGCGCGATCTTGTCGGCGTCGATGACCACGGCGCCGCGCTGCGCCAGCCGCTTGGAGACCTCGCTCTTACCCGACCCGATGCCGCCGGTCAGACCCACTTTCAGCACAGGCAGAGCCTATCCGCCGCGCGGTCGCCGCGGATCAGTCTCGCCGCATGTGCACCAGCGTGAGGTGATCGTCCATCCGCTCCCGGTGCGTCTCCCTGTAGCCCAGGCGACGGTACAGGCGCAGGTTGCCCTCCGACAGGTGACCGGTGAACAGGTCGAACGCCGCCGCCTCCGGCACCGCCTCGTGCAGGGCCTCCAGCAGGGCGGTGCCGACGCCGCGGCCCTGCGCATCCGGCGCGACCATCAGCCGCCCGACCCGGCAGGCGGTGCCGGCCAGCCGGCCCCTGACCGCGCCGACGATCCGCTCGCCGTCGGTGGCCTTGAGCACCACGGCCGACTCGATCGCGGCGCGCACCTGCTCCACCGACTCGACCAGCGGAGGGATGAACGGGTCACCGTACAGCTGGGCCTCGGTGACGTAGGCCGCCCGCTGCACCGTCAGGATCTGTCCCGCATCGCGTGCCACCGCCCGCACGATCATGCGCCCACCCTACCGGCCACCCACCCTCCGGACAGGGCAGGCGGCCCCCGCCACCCCGGCCCCCGCGCAGAGTTCGTCCGCGTCGCCCCGGCCGAGCGGCGCGGCCAGGCGGTCGGCGTGGCGGCCTCGGCGCTCACCACGGTAGAGGGGCTGGGCGTGCTGCAGCGGCCCGCTTGCCGATCTCGCCGGACCGTCGGCCGCGATCGCGATGTACGGAGTGGCCGGTACCACCGCCGCCCTCCCTCTCATGAGAACCTGACGACGGGTCGCGATCACGGGTGGCTGAGCCGGGTGCAGCGCGTCCCATGGCGATCATGAACCTGAACCCGACCGGCAAGGGCCAGGCTGCCCGGCCCCGACCATCCGACACCTGATGAAGATCGAGATGCTCCGTCGACCAGGAGTGACGCATGTGTGACGATCCGATGCTTCCCGAGCCGGTGGCCCGCGCGGTCGCCGACTACCGCGACCTGCGCGACAGGCACGGCCTCACCTGGGGTGAGGCACCCTTGGGGTACGTCGTCCAGGCCCGCGCCACCGTTTTCCTCGACCGGCGCTACAACTACGTGACCGCCGCCCTGCGGCAGCTCGCCGAGCGGCACCCCGGCGCCTCCCCCGGCGAGCTGGAGGACCGGCTCGGCGAGGTGGACGTGGACCGGGCGGTGCGCGACGGGCTCGGGGGCGACGTGCTCGGCCACCTGCCGGCGCTGCGCCTCACACCCGAAGGTGTCACCCTGGAGGCCCGCACGAGGGTCGTGCTCGGCGACGCGCCGTTCCGGACGGCCCTCCTGCTCGACTCCAGCCGGGAGGAGCCGGTCACGGTCGTCGTGGACGGCGTCGCCCACGAGGTGGCCCCGCGCGGCGCCAAGGTGGTCGAGGCCGCACGCGAGGTACGGATCGGCGGCGAGGCGGTGGACCTCGCGCCGGTCGCCAGGCGGGCGCCTGCGGCCAGGCTACGGCTGCGCGCCGGCCTGCCGTGCCGGTGGAGCATCACCGGCGTGGACGGGCAGGGCTGGTATCCCGAGGGGGCGCCGCACAAGGTGGACGCGCACCTGCGGCCGTACTTCCACGGCGACGACCTGGTGGTGGAGGTGCCGGCCGAGCCGGTCAGAGTGAGCGTCACGCGCGGCATGGAGTACACCGAGTCGGGTGTGTCGCTCACCCCGGCCGCAGGAGAGGAGACGCTGGTGGAGCTGACACCCGAGCGGCTCTACGACGCGGCGGCCCACGGCTGGTACGGCGGCGACCTGCACGTCCACCTCAACTGGATGGGAGAGGAGCCCGCCGCTCCCCGGCTGGCGGCGGCGGCGCAGCACGGCGAGGGCCTGCACGTGCTCGGGCTGGTCGCGGGCAACGTGGCGGGTCGGCGGGTCTACGACCTGGAGGCGCTGGCCCACTGGGTGGGCCGCGACCTGCCGTGGTCCGACAGCGAGCACATCGCCCGGCTCGGCGTCGAGTACCGCAACGACCTGGTGGGCCACTTCAGCGCGTTCGGGCCGCGCGGCCTGCCCGAGCGCTACCACTCGGGCTTCGCGGACGAGGCCGACTGGCCGCCGAACGCGACGGCGCTGGAGGAACTTCGCGCCCTGGGCGCGATGACGGGCTACGGTCATCCGTTCCACCGACCGGTCTCCGACGACGACCCGCCCGAGGCGGTCCTCGACCGCGGGCGTGACTGCTCCTCCAGGGAGATCGTCGCCGACGCCGCTCTCGGACTGGTCGACACGCTCGACGTGCTCAACCACTCGTCGATCCAGGGGACGGCGGTGGTCTACCGCCACCTGGTCGGGGCCGGCAACCGGCTCGCGGTCACGGCCGGCACCGACGCCGTGCTGTCCTTCTGCCGGCGCGGCACCGCATCCGGCCCTCCAGGATGGGCCCGGGTGTACGCGCACGTGGACGGGCCGCTCACCGCGGAGTCGTACATGGAGGCGGTACTGCTCGGCCGCACGTTCGCCACCACCGGACCGTGGCTCGGGCTCACCGTGAACGGCCACGAGCCTGGCGACACGCTGGACCTGGCGCCGGGAACCCGGGTGGAGATCGAGGTGGTGTCCATCGGGCCCGAGGTGGAGCGGCTGGAGATCCGCACCGCCGACGGCGTCGTCGCCGAAGGGCCGCCCGGCCGGCTGACGACGACGCTGACGGTGGGCGAGCCGACCTACGTGGTGGCCGTCGCGAGCGGCGGTCCGCACCCACGCTCGCAGGCTCGGCGCGGCGTCTACGCGCACACCAGCCCCGTCTACCTGGACGTGGCGGGCGACCATGTGGCCCGAGAGGCGGACGTGCGCTGGTGCCTGGCGTGGCTCGACCGGCTGGAGGAGCTGATCGCGGAGTTCGGCCGGTTCGAGAGCGAGGAGCAGCACGCCGACCACCTCGCCGTGTACGAGCGGGCCAGGCGGGTGTACCGGTCACGCCTGCGATGAGCTTGACCCGACGAATCGCCGGTGGGCCTTCCTCGTCCTCGCCGCCACTGAGTGCTGTTGCGAGCGGTTCCTCCGGCTCACCGCATGGGACACGGTCTGACCGGCCGAGCCCGCGGCCGGCAGGGTGGGAGGCCGTGGCCGGATGCCCCCTGCCGAGTGCCCGGCTCTGGGCCGCCCACCAGGAGAGGACGGCGGACACGCCCCGGTGAAGCCCATCGGGCAGCGCGTGGATATACCGGGCCTGTACGCGGCTGATGAATCCTTACTTCCAGCAGCCGCCATTCCCGGTTGAGGTCGCACGTTGTCACGGCCTTTCACCGCGATGACGGGGCGGGAAAAGTGCGTATTCACATTCGTACTCCGGTTGCGCCCTTATCGGCGTCGTGATGCCCGTTTCAGCGGCTCTCGCGAAGCTGTAGTAGGAGGATCGTCTTGACCAGCCGGCCTGCGCGAAGTGGGCAGCAGCGGAGCTTTCGGAGGATACGCCAGGTCTTCAGTCGCGCATTGGCGCGCTCACCGGGGCCGCGCAGCTTGGCGTGGGCGGAGTTCGCGCTCTTCTGCGAGGCGGGCTTGTTCTTCCCGTTGTACGGCACCCGCACATGTTCACCCGCGCCGCCGTAACCCTTGTCGGCGAGCGTGACCAGCCCGGCGGCGGCCAGACGGCGCAGGATCCCCCGGATGCGAACGGCCTTCAGATCGCGCACCGACCCGGGCAGCGAGCCCGCGGTCCACAGCGGCGCTTGTTTCCTCGGCTGGTCGACTCGGGGAGCCAGGGGACCAGCCGATTTCTTTCGGCCCGGGGGCATACCCGGACGTAGTTTTTCGTCCCTTCACCAGGTCCCAGCGAGAGCACGACCATTCGTGCGCGCGCGATGAGGCAGCATGCCCCGGGTCTTGCCGCAAGCCCCGGGGTGCGCTATACGGTAAAAGTGGCGAAGAGTGCGAGCTGGTCCAGCGCGTAATGATTCACCAGACAGCGGACCTCGGGGCTGCCTATATTTCAGGGACCAGAATTCCCGTGTTGGAGGCCCAGGTGTCCGATGTGTTCGCCAAGGATCTCAGCCGTCGAGTCG
>NZ_JBEXMT010000012.1:0-238398 GCF_040610675.1 Nonomuraea sp. NPDC003804 | reverse complement strand
GGACCTCGGGGCTGCCTATATTTCAGGGACCAGAATTCCCGTGTTGGAGGCCCAGGTGTCCGATGTGTTCGCCAAGGATCTCAGCCGTCGAGTCGTGATGAGAATCGCTCCCTCCGAATCGCCCCTGTTCGACCAGACCTGGGACGCGCTCGGCGGCAGGAACAGGTCGAGGCCTCATCGGGAGCCGCTCGGGTTCGGGTTGCCAGGGGTGGACGAGATGCTGGTGACGGCGATCGTCTCCGGCGTCGTGACCACGGTGCTCATGGATGTGGGCAAGGATGTCGGCTCGTGGACCGGCCGGCTGATCGGCCGGTTGCGCCGTCGTCCGAGGGAGCTGCCCGAGGGCCCGCCGCCGTTGTCGCCGGCCCGGCTGGCGGAGATCCGGAAGGTCGCGTACCGGAAGGCGCGCCGGATGGGCATGTCGGAGGCACAGGCCGACGCACTGGCCGATGCGGTGGTGAGTGAGCTCGCCCGCAAGCCGTCATGAACGGCCGCATCCCGTCGGCCACCGCGTCCGCGTTCGTCCTGCTGATCAGTCTGGCGTTCGCGACGACCGCGATCTACCGGCCAGGGGTGTTCGACCTGCTGTCGACGCATGGGCCGGAGGTCGCGGCAAAGGTCAGGGAGGCGTGCCTGCTGGCGGCGCTGAAGGGCCGGGACGATCCTGCGTGCGAGGTGATGAGCCGTGCGGCCGACCAGGATCTCCGGCCGGGCACGTTGCTCTGTTTCGCGACGCTCATCCTGCTCACAGGGCTGCAGTACTGGTTCGGCCCGGCCTGGCGGATCCGCCGCCGGCGGCTGCGTCCGGTCGTCGGCGAGGTCCACGATGAGTTGCGGCGGTTGTCCGAGGAGGTGCTCGGCGGCCGCCGGGTCGTCTTCCTGCTCGACGTGCTCAACCCCGCGGTGGCCGGGCTGGCGTTCGGCCGGGCCGGGCACAGGTATGTCGTGATCAGCCGGGGCACCTTGATGTTGTTCGAGCGCGATCGGCCGTTGTTCCGTGCGGTGGTGCTGCACGAGCTGGCGCACGTACGCAACAGGGATCTGGACATCACGGCGGTGACGCTGGCGATGTGGCGGTCGTACGCCGCGGTGATCCTCGTGCCGGGCCTGCTCGCCGCCGTGATCGGGGTGCTGTCGGAGCATGCGCCGTTCCTGCGGTCCGAGCAGATGCCGTTCGGCTCGAACGTGGTGCTGTCGTGGTTGTTCGCCGCCCAGATCGCCGGACTGGCGGTGCTGTCGTGGCTGACCCGCTCGGTGGTGCTGCAGTCGCGTGAGCTGATGGCCGACGCCCGCGTGTTGTCGTGGCAGGAGGACGCGACGCCGCTGCGCCGCCTGTTCGAGGAGGCGCCGGCTCCGCGCCGGTGGCCGGTGTCGCTGCGGGTGCGCACCCACCCGCATCTCGCCGTACGCCGGGCCGCGCTGGACGATCAGGCGCCGCTGGTACGCCAGGGCTTCGTCTTTCCGCTGGCCCTGGGCGGCTGCTTCTCCCTGACCATGGATCCTGCCACGTCGCTGACCGCGCAGGGACGCACCAACACGTTGCCGTGGCCGGCGGAGGTGTTCGCCCTGCTGCTGGCCGTCGCGCTGGGATTGCGGGCGTTGCGGGCCGTGGGGGCGGACAGCGACGCCGTGCACGTGCCGCTGGGCCTGGCCGTGGGCCTGGCGGGTGGCTGGGTTCTGGCCCCGAGCAGGATGACAGACCACGCGCTGGCCCCGTTCCCCGTGTCGGTGCAGCTCGCCGGGCTGGTGGTGCTGGCGGTGGCGGGCCTGCTGCTGGGGGTCTGGGTGCGGTGGGTGGCGAGAGTGTGGGCGCCGCGGGTGCAGGGCCTGTGGTCGGCGCTGGCGCTGCTGTTGCTGATCGCGGCGGTGGTGACGCTGAGCGCACGGACGTTCTACGGCATCCAGACCGACATCATCATCGCCCATGTCCAGAAATATCCGGCCGTCTCCGACCCGCTGGCACACGTCCTGATCAGCGCGCAGATCGTGCTGGACACCCGGCTGTCGGCAGGCGTCCTGCTGCTGATCGCCATCGTCCTGCTCATGCTGGCCCCGATGGCGGTACGTCTGGCCACCCTCGGCGAACGCCGGCCGCCGATGCCCCGCCGCAATGGCCGCATCGCCCTGGCTCTGGGCTGCGGAGCCACCGCGGCGGTGATCACGGCGATGGTGTCGGGCACGGTCAACGGCTACGTCTTCCAGAGCCCTGGCACCACCCTGTCGGGCTTCATCGCGGCCGGAGCCGCTTTCGGCGCCGCCCTCGCGGCCGGCGTGGCCGGGTTGTCCGGGACGTCGCCGGTCGCGAAGGGCATGGTGACAGGGCTGGCCGCCGCGGTGCTGTACGCCCTCGTGCTGGAGTTGGTGGTGCTCCCCATGAGGGCGGCGCTGCCGTGGATGCTTCACATGCTCATCCTGGAGCGCATACTGGAGGCCGCGCTGATCGCCGGGCTGGCCACGGCGCTGCTGGCCCGGCTGCTGCCCGTCCGCAGGGAGCTGGGTTCGGTCGGCGGTGTACCCGTACGGGGGTGAGATCGGCTTTCCCTGGGCGAAGCGGTCGGGGGCGAAGGCGGAGACGTCGATGGTCTGCGGGATGCCGAGGGCGAGCCCGGCGAGAGCCCGCCCCCCGGCGGGGCAGATCTTGAACCCCATCCCGGAGAACCAGCCGCGCCGATCAGCCCTTCGGCCCCGGTCACGGAACCGAGCATCGGCCGGGCATCGGGAAGCGCATCCACCGCGGAGAAGGTCGATCGGCCGTGAGCGAGGGCCCTTTCCCGCGTCCAGGGAATCGATCGTCGGTACGGGAGACGTGTCCCTGGATGGGGGCGATTGGCCGGGCAGGTCCGATAAGTTGGCTAAATGTCCCTTGCCAGCACATTGGCGCCACCGAGCGGAACTCCCGTTCTGTCGCGTCTGGCGTGGCTGGACGCGCTCCGCGGCATCGGGGCGGTCGCCGTACTGGCCGAGCACATGCTGCCGTGGGTGATCCCGTCGCTGCGGCCGTACTGGTTCAACCTCGGCATGTACGGCGTGCTGGTCTTCTTCCTCGTCAGCGGCTACATCATCCCGACCTCCCTCGAACGCCGCGGCGACGTCGGCGGCTTCTGGATCGGCAGGATCTTCCGCCTCTACCCGCTCTATCTCACCGTGATCGCCGTGGTGCTGGCCGCCTCGTGGTGGATCCCGGTCCGCGTGGACGTCCCGCGGGAGCCGTCCTCGGTCGCCGCGCACGCCACGATGCTCCAGGACGTCCTCGGCACCGCCGCCCTGGTCGACACCATGTGGACCCTCGCCTACGAGATGGTCTTCTACCTGCTGGTCACCATGCTGTTCGTCGCTCGAGCGCACCGCCGCAGCGGCCAGATCGCGATCGTGTTCGGTGCGGCCGCCGTGGTCAGCGGACTGGTCATGGCCGCCGCGCCGGTCCCCCCGGGCCCCTGGCCCTCGTGGTCGGCGTTCGCGGTCTTCGGTGTCGGTCTCGCGTGCCTGGTCAGCGGCAGGTTCGTGAAGCCCGCCGCCTGGGTCATGGGTGCCGGCGCCCTGGCCCTGCTGGTGCTGACGAGCAGGGTGCCGTGGTTCGGACTGGCCATCCTCGCCGTCATGTTCGCCGGGACCGCCATCCAGCGGTGGGAGCGGGGCGAGGGCGCGCTGTGGCCCGTCGCGGTCACGGCCGCCCTCGTCGCGGTGGCACCCGCGTGGGCGACCCAGGCCGGCTGGTGGTGGGTACGGCCCGGCGTGTGGATCACCACGATCGCCCTGGCCGCCGCGACGTTCGCGGTGGCGATGGCGTTGCGGCGGCGCCTTTCGTTCCGCTTCCTGGCGTGGCTCGGAACGATCAGCTATTCGCTCTACCTGCTGCATCATCCGCTGCTGAAGGCCTTCGTCGTCGTGACGGGGGATCTGCGCCGGGCCGCGCTGCCCGTCCAGGCGGGGATGGCCGCGCTGTATGTGGTGCTGGTGCTGGGGACCAGCTGGCTGACCTACCGCTGCGTGGAGTCCCCCCTGCAGCGCCTCGGCCGCCACGTCATCACCCGCCGCCGCTGACCCCGAGCTGACGACCACCACCCACACCGACCCACCGGATGCACCCGGGCCGCTGCTTCCCCGCACGCCGGTAAGGTTTCCGCGCCGTGCCGATGGCTACCGGATGCCGGCTACTTGCTGCTCTCCCGGCCCGGGCGCCGGACCCGTCGAACGGGGTGGCTCGGTGTGCCCAGTCCGTCGGGGCGGCCGACCACGTGCGCTCGGTGACGCGTATCCCTGGACAGGCCCCGGCCCCGTGCCCAGGGTGGCGCGTGGCACGGCTTGCCGTACGGGAAGGAAAGCGCCCCGCCGTACGGGAAGGAAAGCAACCCGCCGCACGGGAACGAAGGCAACGCGCCGTACGGGGAAGAAGCGAGTCGCCCTACCGGAACCACCAGAAAGAAGCGCGGGAACGGGAAAGGCCCCGCACGAAGGTCGTGCGGGGCCTTTCGGCTAGCTCAGGTCGAGCGAGGGTAGAGCGTCAGCTCTGCCCGCCGGCGAGCTTCTCGCGCAGGGCCGCGAGAGCCTCGTCCGAGGCGAGCGCGCCCGAGGCCGGAGCCGAGGACGAGCTGCTGCTGGACGGGGCCTGGGTCTCGCCGCTGTAGGACGAGGGGACCTCACCGGCCTCAGCCTCGGCCTTGCGGGCCTCCTCGATCTGCTTCTTGTGGGCCTCGAAGCGGGTCTGCGCCTCGGCGTACTGGCGCTCCCACTCCTCACGCTGCCTGTCGAAGCCCTCGAGCCACTCCCCGGTCTCCGGGTCGAAGCCCTCGGGGTAGATGTAGTTGCCCTGGTCGTCGTACGTGGCCGCCATGCCGTACAGCGTCGGGTCGAACTCGACCTCGGCGCCGACGCCCTCGTTGGCCTGCTTCAGCGAGAGGCTGATGCGACGACGGTCGAGGTCGATGTCGATGATCTTGACGAAGATCTCGTCGCCGACCTGGACGACCTGCTCGGGGATCTCCACGTGGCGCTCGGCCAGCTCGGAGATGTGGACCAGGCCCTCGATGCCCTCCTCGACGCGGACGAACGCACCGAACGGCACCAGCTTGGTGACGCGGCCCGGCACGACCTGGCCGATCTGGTGGGTGCGGGCGAACTGCTGCCACGGGTCTTCCTGCGTCGCCTTGAGCGAGAGGGAGACGCGCTCGCGCTCCATGTCGACGTCGAGAACCTCGACGGTGACCTCCTGGCCGACCTCGACGACCTCGGAAGGGTGGTCGATGTGCTTCCAGGACAGCTCGGACACGTGAACCAGACCGTCGACGCCGCCGAGGTCCACGAACGCACCGAAGTTGACGATCGAGGACACGACGCCCTTGCGGACCTGGCCCTTCTGGAGGGTGTTGAGGAAGGTCTGGCGGACCTCGGACTGGGTCTGCTCGAGCCAGGCGCGGCGGGACAGGACCACGTTGTTGCGGTTCTTGTCCAGCTCGATGATCTTGGCTTCGAGCTCGCGGCCGACGTAGGGCTGCAGGTCGCGAACACGGCGCATCTCGACCAGGGACGCCGGCAGGAAGCCGCGCAGGCCGATGTCGAGGATGAGACCACCCTTGACGACCTCGATGACGGTACCGGTGACGATGCCGTCCTCGTCCTTGATCTTCTCGATCGTGCCCCAGGCGCGCTCGTACTGGGCGCGCTTCTTGGACAGGATCAGGCGACCCTCCTTGTCCTCCTTCTGGAGAACGAGGGCCTCGACGTGCTCGCCGACCTCGACAACGTCGGCCGGGTCGACATCGTGCTTGATCGAGAGCTCACGCGAGGGGATGACACCCTCGGTCTTGTAACCGATGTCGAGCAAGACCTCGTCTCGATCGACCTTGACGACGGTGCCCTCGACGATGTCGCCGTCGTTGAAGTACTTGATGGTCTCGTCGATCGCGGCGAGGAAGGCCTCTTCGGAACCGATGTCGTTGACCGCTACCTGCGGGGTGCTCGAGGTGGCCTCGGTGCTGCTCGTCATGTGTGGAATTGCTCCGAACGCGGACAGATGTCGATGTGGCGGATGCGCAGCAGGCTCTCTTCCGCATCAAGCCGAGGATGACGTCATCGACGAGACCGAGCGCGAGCCCGCTCCGTCTGAGGCGCGCGCGAGCCCACAGCGCAGCGATCAGCATATGAGACCTGGCGGGCGGGGTCAATCCGAGGACACGGGAGCGCAACGGGCGCAAAGCCGCGTGAGGCCGCCTAGTAGGCGTTGAGCTGGGCTCTCCGCTTGGCGGCGATATTACCCGCAGATTTCCGTGGGATGGAGATCCGCTGTGGGTCTCCATCGGAGACGTAGCGCTCACCAGGGTGCTTGTTCAGCCATTCCAGCCAGTACTCAGAGCACCACTTCCGGCATTCGCCCCGTTTGCCGTTGCTCTGGATGCGTTGGATCGCACCCCGATCGAAATTTTTCGCGTAAGGCGAAACGGAGGGCTCTGCTCCTGCGAGGAAGACGCCGGCGAAATCATACCCGGTGCCGTTCCATGATCCGGCCCTGGCGATCTTCCTGGGGTGCGGCATGGAGCCGAACGGCAGCGCGAGCGTGTCGCCCTCCGGCGCGCCGAACTTCTTCAGCAGCCGTTGCAGCCTGACGATCTGCTCCTTGACCTTCTTGTCCGGCAGCACGGCCAGGTTGGGGTGGCCCCAGGTGTGGTTGGCCACCTCGAAGCCGTGGTCGGTCAGCCACCGCACGGCCCTCGCCTGGTCGTCCTGCCGCTGCAGCCCGAACGGCTGGCGGTTGACCCAGAAGGTGGCCACGGGCCGGAAGCCGGGGTATTTCCTGGCCACGTCGTAGATGATCGCGACGGCGGTGTCCTTCTTCGGCATGCCCGTACCGTCCAGCGCGAAGTGGCTCGGATGGCCGTCGTCGAAGGTGAGCACGACGGGGAACTTGCCGGCTGGCACCGCGATGTCGCCGGTCACGAACTCCTTGGCGGTGATCGGGACGTACCCCTGCCTGGCCAGCTTCTCCAGCTCCTGGCGAAGTTGCGAGGGCGTGCGGTCGATCGACGCGAACCGCTTCTTCATGATCCGGTGATACATGATCGCCGGGACCAGGCCGAGCTCGTTGGCCTTCACCTGCTTGGCGAACTCCGGCGTGGCGGTGACCGGAGGCGGCCGGTCGGAACTGGGCAGGTCCGCTTCCGCCTCGGGGGTCGCCGGAGCGTTCCCTGACGGCTTGGCCGTGCCGACCGTCGCGGCCTGCCCGACGGTCGGCCCGCCGGCTGTGGGCAGCAGTAAGAGGGTGGCGATCGCGATCGTGATGACCACGACGTTGGCTAGCCCGATGATCCGCGTGAGCAACGCTGAATTCCGCACTGAACTCCCGTGCCGATCGGGGGCAGACCAACCATCTCAGCCTAGACCAGAACGGCTCAGAGGCTTTCATGATCGATCCGCCCGGTGGTCACATTCCCCTGCCGCTGCCCGCCGCCGGCGGCCGCAACCCCGCGCCGAGCGCTTCCCGCACAGGCCGGCCCTGTCCAGCCGAGGCACCCACCCGTCACGAGCAGGGCGCATCCTCAGCCGGGCAGGTCACGGGCGAGGTCAGGATCCCGAGCGAGTCACACCGAGCGAGTCACACCGAGCGCCGCGCATCCGGACGGCCGCGCCGGACGGAGCGCACGAGCGTCCAGAAGGACACCCGCCCGGCCCGGACGCAGCGCACGGGCCTCCGGAGGACGCGTGCAAGGCCCGAACGCAGCGCACGGGCCTCCGGAGGACACGCGCCAGGCCCGGACGGAGCGCACGGGCCGCCGGCAGGGCAGCCTGGGCAGGTTCGTTCGTTCGCCGGCGGGACAGGCGTCGTGCCGAGGGCATGTGAAGCGCCGCTCCCCGAGACGAACAGCCCGTCAGTCACCCCCGTGGCCGGCGGCATCGGCAGCGGCCACGGCGCGCGCGAGCGTCCGCCCGCGGTCCGAAGAAGGCGGCCGACGACCCCGGCGTCCGCCACCCCGGCCCCGCGGGGCTGGAGTGGCGTGATGGACGGGCGCCGGCCCCGCGCCCAGAGTGGCCTCTCCCCCGCGTGCCGTACAGGCATGGGGCCTTTCCCGTGCGTGCCGTACAGGCACGGGAGCCTGTCCCGTGAAACGGGCGCGGTGGCCTCTCGCGTGCGTGCCGTACAGGCACGCCCGTCGGTGCGCCTGGCGGACATTCCCGGCCGGACGCCCGGCGGTCAGTGGCCGGCGTCCTCCCAGGTACGGCCGACGCCGACGGAGACCTCCAGGGGCACGCGCAGGCTGTAGGCCGAGTTCATCTGGTCGCAGACGACCTGGCGGAGCGTCTCCAGCTCGCCAGGGGCCACCTCGAAGACCAGCTCGTCGTGCACCTGCAGCAGCATGCGCGAGCGCAGCCCCTCCTCGCGCAGCGCCTGGCTCACGTGGAGCATCGCGACCTTGATGATGTCGGCCGCCGAGCCCTGGATCGGCGCGTTGAGCGCCATCCGCTCGGCCATCTCCCGCCGCTGCCTGTTGTCGCTGGTCAGGTCGGGCAGGTAGCGGCGGCGGCCCATGATGGTCTCGGTGTAGCCGTCCTTGCGGGCCTGGGTGACGATCTCGTGCAGGAAGTCGCGGACCCCGCCGAACTCCTCGAAGTACTCCTCCTTGAGCGCCCTGGCCTCGGCGACGGGGATGTTGAGCTGGCCCGACAGGCCGAAGTCGGACAGCCCGTAGGCCAGGCCGTAGTTCATCGCCTTGATGCGGGCCCGCAGCTCGCCGTCGACCTGCTCGGGCGGCAGGTCGAAGACGCGGGCGGCGGTCGCCTGGTGGAAGTCGTGGCCCGACTCGAAGGCGGCGATCAGCGACTCGTCGCCCGACAGGTGGGCCATGATCCGCAGCTCGATCTGGCTGTAGTCGGCCGTCAGCAGCGTCTCGTAGCCCTCCCCGACGACGAAGCCCTGCCGGATGCGGCGGCCCTCGGACGTGCGGATCGGGATGTTCTGCAGGTTGGGCTTCTCGCTCGACAGGCGCCCGGTGGCGGCGACGATCTGGTTGAACGTCGTGTGGATGCGTCCGTTGTCGGAGATCTCCTTGATCAGACCCTCGACCGTGGTGCGCAGCTTCTGCTGGTCGCGGTGACGCAGCATGATGACCGGCAGCTCGTGGTCGGTCTGCGTGGCCAGCCAGGCGAGCGCGTCGGCGTCGGTGGTGTAGCCGGTCTTGGTCTTCTTCGTCTTGGGCAGGTTGAGCCTGACGAAGAAGATCTCCTGCAGCTGCTTGGGCGAGCCGAGGTTGAACGGCTCGCCGACCACCCGGTGCGCCTCCTCGACGGCCTGCTTGACGGCGGCGCCGAACTCGGCCTCCAGGCCCGCGAGGTAGGCGCGGTCGGCGCCGATGCCGGCCCGCTCCATCTCGGCCAGCACGCTCAGCAGCGGGAGTTCGACGTCCTCCAGCAGCTGGGTGCCGCCCCGCCCGGCCAGGAACGACTCCAGCGAGTCGGCCAGCTCGCGCACCGCGTGGGCGCGCAGAGCGAGGTCCTTGGCGGGCGCGTCCTCGTCGTCGCCGAACAGCGCGGCCTGGCCGCCGGACTCCTCCTCGACCTTGAGGTCGCGGTGGAGGTAGCGGCGGGCCAGATCCTCGAGGGCGAAGGTGCGCTGGCCGGGCATGGCCAGGTAGGCGGCCAGCGCCGTGTCGCACGACAGGCCCTTCAGCTCCATCCCCTGGGCCCACAGGGCCAGCATGGGCCCCTTGGCGTCGTGGACGGCCTTCGGCCTCGCCTCGTCGCCCAGCCACGCGCTGAGGGCGCTCTCGTCGGCCTCGGTGAGCCGTGTGGGGTCGATGTGGGCGGCCGTGCCGTCGGGCGAGGCGATCGCGATGCCGTCGATGCGGCCGCGGCCGCTGCCGTAGGCGCCGCGGAAGGCCACTCCCGCGCGGCCCTCGGGCATCGCCGACAGCCATCCGGCCACCCTGTCGGGACCGAGGATCACGGTCTCGACCTCGAAGCCCTGCTCGGGCTCCGCCTCGCCGGTGCCGAGCACCTTGAAGACGCGCTCGCGCAGCTCGCCGCGGATCTGCAGGGAGTCGAACAGCTTGTTGATCTCCTCGCGGTCCCAGGTGCCCTGCCGCAGCTCGGCCAGGTCGGCCTCGACGGGCACGTCGCGCAGCAGCTCGGTCAGCCGCCGGTTCATCAGGACCTGGGCGACGTGCTCGCGCAGCTTGTCGCCGACCTTGCCCTTGACCTCGTCGACCCGGTCGATGAGGGCGGTCAGCGAGCCGAACTCGCGCACCCACTTGGCCGCGGTCTTCTCGCCCACGCCGGGGATGCTCAGCAGGTTGTCGCTGGGGTCGCCGCGCAGCGCGGCGAAGTCGGGGTACTGCTGCGGGGTCAGGTCGTACTTCTCCTGCACGGCCTCGGGAGTGAAGCGGGTCATGTCGCTGATGCCGCGCCGGGTCATCAGCACCGTGACCGCGGGGCTGACCAGCTGGAGCGCGTCGCGGTCGCCGGTGACGATCAGGACGTTCATGTCCTCGGCGGCGGCGCGGGTGGCCAGCGTGGCGATCAGGTCGTCGGCCTCGTAGCCGGCCAGCGACAGCCGCGGGATGCGCAGCGTGTCGAGCAGCTCGAAGATCAGCTGCATCTGGCCGCGGAAGTCCTCCGGCGTCTCGCTGCGGTTGGCCTTGTAGTCGGCGTACTCGGCATGCCGGAACGTGGGCTCGGACCGGTCGAAGCACACCACCACGTTGGTCGGCTGCTCATCCCGCAGGATGTTGGTCAGCATGGAGGTGAACCCGTAGACCGCCTCGGTGTGCTGACCGTCGGTGGTCATCAGGTTGGCATCCTTCAAGGCGTAGAACGCCCGATAGGCAAGGGAATGCCCATCCAGGAGCAACAGGCACGGACGGGCGGGGGTCACTTCACTCTTCGGCACACTCGCAGCCTAGTCTCCATGTGCGACAGAAAACGTGAGCTCTAGGTACAGGAGGCACCCCCTTGACGTTCGACGTGGCAGCGGTGAACGAGCTGAACAAGGGCACGATCGGCGAGCGCATGGGCATCGAGTTCCTCGAGGCCGCCGCCGAGCGGGTGGTGGCGAGGATGCCGGTGAAGGGCAACACCCAGCCGTACGGCCTGCTGCACGGCGGCGCCTCGGTGGTCCTCGCCGAGTCGATCGGCTCGATCGGCGCGGCCATTCACGCCGGACCCCGGCGCATCGCGGTGGGGATCGAGATCAACGCCACCCACCACAGGTCCGCGACCGAGGGTTACGTGACCGGCGTGGGCACCATGCTGCACGGCGGCAGGTCACTGGCGAGCTACGAGGTGGTGATCACCGACGAGCAGGGCCGCCGGGTGTGCACCTCACGCATCACCTGCATGCTGCGGGACGCGTGAGTCACAGGCGCGACTTGTGCCTATTCTTTGCGCGCCCGCCCCGGGGATCGCTACGGTGGTGCCGACAGACCCGCGGGGAGGCCGAGTAGAAAACGTGTGGGGCCGGGGAAGCCCTGCACGGTCCCAAAGGCCCCCCCGGGTTGCCCCTTACGGCTAGAGCACCTTCGACAGGAACAGCTTCGTCCGCTCGTGCTGCGGATTGCCCAGCACCTCGCGCGGCGCCCCCTTCTCGACGACGACGCCGTCGTCCATGAACACCAGCGAGTCGCCGACCTCGCGCGCGAAGCCCATCTCGTGGGTGACCACGACCATGGTCATGCCCTCCCGCGCCAGTCCCTTCATGACGTCGAGGACCTCACCGACCAGCTCGGGGTCGAGCGCGGAGGTCGGCTCGTCGAAGAGCATGAGCTTCGGCTGCATGGCCAGCGCCCTGGCGATCGCCACGCGCTGCTGCTGGCCGCCGGACAGCTGGGCGGGGTAGTTGCGCATCTTCGCGCCCAGCCCGACCCGCTCCAGCAGTTCGGCGGCCCTGGCGCGGACGGCGGCCGAGGACTCCCGCTTGACCCGCTGGGGCGCCTCCATGACGTTCTCCAGCGCGGTCATGTGCGGGAAGAGGTTGAAGCGCTGGAACACCATGCCGATGTCCTTGCGCTGCGCGGCGACCTCCTTCTCCTTGAGCTCGTGCAGCTTGCCGCCGTGCTCGCGGTAGCCGATCAGCTTGCCGTCGACCCACAGGCGGCCGGCGTTGATCTTCTCCAGGTGGTTGATGCAGCGCAGGAAGGTGGACTTGCCTGATCCCGACGGGCCGATGACGCACATCACCTCGCCGTTGCGCACCTCGAGGTCGATGCCCTTGAGCACCTCGACGTGGCCGAAGTTCTTGCAGACCTGCTCGGCCCTGACCATCACATCGCTCACGCCGCACCGCCTATGATCCTGACCCGGCCGCCGCCAGGGTGCGCTCCCCTGGCGAAGTGGCGCTCCAGGTAGTACTGCCCCACCATCATGATCGAGGAAAGGATCAGGTACCAGATGCACGCCATGATCAGCATCGGGATGACCTGATAGGTCGAGGCGTAGATCGTCTGCGCGGTGAAGGTCAGCTCGAGGTACGGCACGGCCGCCACCAGCGAGGTGTTCTTCAGCATCGAGATGGCCTCGTTGCCCGTCGGCGGCACGATGACACGCATCGCCTGCGGCAGGACGATCCTGCGCATCGTCTGCATGCGGGTCATGCCCAGCGCCTGGGAGGCCTCCTGCTGGCCGGGATCGACCGACACGATGCCGGCCCTGATGATCTCGGCCATGTAGGCGGCCTCGTTCAGGATCAGGCCGATCGCCGCCACCAGGGCCAGATTCCCCACCAGCGCCTGCGTGCTGAAGCTGATGAACTCCGGCCCGAAGGGGATGCCGAGGCTCAACGTCGGGAACAGCGCCCCGATGGCGCTCCAGATCAGCAGCTGGGTGTAGAGCGGGGTGCCGCGGAAGATCCACAGGTACACCCACGCCGTGCCGCGCATCAGCGGGTTGGGCGACATCCGCATCAGCGCGAGCACGACGCCCAGGCCGATGCCGCCGACCATGGCCACGAGCGTGAGCCAGATCGTGTTGCGCACGCCGTTCAGGACCGGCGCGGACAGGAAGTACCGCCACTGCTCGGGCCAGTTGTAGTTCGGGTTGGTGATGAGGTTGCTCACCAGCATCGCGGCGAGCACCACGATGACGGCCGCCGCCACCCACCGGCCGGGGTGCCGGACGGGCACGGCCCTGATCACCTCAGGGCGTGCCCTCTCCGTGTCGCTCATGGGTTATCCCTGTGCTCCGTTGATGACCGGGTCCGTGATGGCACCGTCGCCGACGCCCCACTTGTCGAGGATCGACTTGTAGGTGCCGTCCGCGATGAGCTCCTTCAGCGCGCCGAGCCACGCGTCCTTGAAGGTCGCGGAGTTCTTGCCGATGGCGTAGCCGTAGGGCGCGGTGTCGTAGGCCTGGCCGATGATCTCCAGCTTGCCGCCGGTCTGCTTGACCGCGTAACCGACGATGGGCGAGTCGGCGAGCATGCCGTCGATCTTGCCCGACACCAGGTCGGCGTTGACCTCGGTCTGCTGCTTGCGCACGACCTGCTCGATGGCGGGCTTGCCCGCCTTTGTGCACTCCTCGCTCTTGGCCTTGATGTCGTCGACCTGCACGGTGCCCTGCTGCACACCGATCTTCTTGCCGCAGGCGTCGGCGGGGTTGACCGCCTTCGGGTTGCCCGTCTGGGTGGCCCAGGAGGTGCCCGCGGAGTAGTAGGTGACGAAGTCGACGACCTTCTCCCGCTCCTTGTTGTCCGTGAAGGAGGAGGCGCCCAGCTCGTACTTGCCCGACTGCAGGCCCGGGATGATCGTGTCGAAGCCGGCGTTCTGGAACTCGGCGGTCAGGCCGAGCTTGCCCGCGACGGCCTCCACCAGCTCGACGTCCCAGCCCACGATCTTCTGCGTGGCGGGGTCGACCGACTCGTTCGGCGGGTAGGAGGCGTCGACACCGACGATCAGCTTGCCGTCCGACTTGATGGCGTCGGGCACCATCGCCGCCAGCGTGCTCTGCGGGCTGGCCGCCGCCGAGGAGGCCCCGGTTGCCGCCGTGGCCGCCGGACTGGCGGCAGTGGTGCCGCCTCCGCCACCACAGGCCGTGAGCGTCAGCGCGCCCGCGACGACGAACGTGCCAGCCGCGAGCGCGCGGCGGGAAAGAGTACCCATACTCACAACGGTCCCCTTCGGTTCCTGGTCTTGTCGCAGAGATGCTCCCGCAAGCTTGTCACCAGGCAGATCACCGCTCAGACACAATCGGACAACTTCCTACAAGCGTAAGTCTTTCGATGAAGACCGAATATCGGCTCAACATCTCTTGCGGCGGACACCTGTCACATTGCCCGCCCTCCTCGTACGGTGGCGACGTGCGCCGACCCGTCCTCACCGCGTGCGCCCTCGTGGCGCTGAGCGCCCTCCTGTCCGCCTGCAGCCCCGCACCTCCACCGGCGAAGCCTCAGGCTAGCCCGACCTACGACCTGCCGGCCCGCCCGGTCCGCGTCAACGAGGTGCCGATCCACGCGGCGCCCGTCACCGACGGCGACACGCGATTCCAGGTGATCGGCCTGCAGACCGGCCAGGCCAGCCTCTCAGGCAGCCACGCGGAGTGGCCCGCCAAGGGACAGTTCGTCACTGTCCGTGTCGTGGTGGAGAACCCGGGAAGATCCACGTCCCGGTTCGACGCGCGCAAGCAGCGGCTCGTCACGGCCGACGGGCGGGCGTTCCCCATCAGCGACACCGCGCAGATCACCAAACGCCAGCCCGTCGAGATCCCGGTGGGCGCCGGCGTGCGCATGGAGATGGACCTCTGGTTCGACATCCCCAAGGACGCCAGGCCCACCGCCGTCAAGCTGTACGGTGACCCGCCCATCGGCTATCCCACCACCGACGGCGTCCAGGTGGCGCTCACATGAGGGTGAGGTGAGCGCGGGCGGAACCTGGACGGCCCCGCCCGCGCCGTACGTCAGTGCTGCTGGCCGTTGGCGCTGGTCTCGCCCAGGTCGCCGCCCAGGTAGGCGGCGCGCACGGCCGGGTCGTTGAGAAGGTCGTGCGCCGGAGCGCTCTTGACGATCTTCCCGGTCTCCAGCACGTAGGCCCGGTGGGCCAGTTGCAGCGCCTGCTGGGCGTTCTGCTCCACCAGCAGGACCGTCGTGCCCCTGCGGTTGATCTCCTCGATGATGTCGAAGATCTGCTTGACCAGCAGCGGCGCCAGACCCATCGAGGGCTCGTCGAGCAGGAGCACCTTCGGCTTGGCCATCAGCGCCCTGCCGATCGCCAGCATCTGCTGCTCACCGCCGGACATCGTGCCCGCGGCCTGGTTGCGCCGCTCGGCGAGCCTGGGGAACAGCTCGTAGGCCTCGTTCAGCTCTGGGGCGATGTCGCCGCCGCGCGAGTAGGCGCCCATCAGCAGGTTGTCGTGGACCGACATGCCGGGGAAGATGCCGCGGCCCTCGGGCGCCTGGCCCAGGCCCGCCTCGACCCGCTTGTGGCCGGCCAGCTTGCTGATGTCCTTGCCGTCGAAGACGATCGAGCCCGACGACAGCGGGCGCAGGCCCGAGATGGTCTTCAGCGTGGTCGTCTTGCCCGCGCCGTTGGCACCGATGAGTGTGACGATCTCGCCCTCGTTGACCTCGACCGAGATGCCCTTGATCGCCTCGATCTTGCCGTAGTGGACGTGGATGTCCTTGACCTCAAGAAGCATCTGCGGGTGCCCCCAAGTACGCCTCGATGACCCGAGGGTCGTTCCGCACCTCGTCGGGCAGGCCGTCCGCGATCTTCTGACCGAAGTCGATGACGCCGATGCGGTCGCTGATGCCCATGACGAGGCTCATGTCGTGCTCGATCAGCAGGACGGTGCGTCCCGCGTCCCGGATCTTCCTGATGAGCTGCTGCAGCGACTCCTTCTCCGCGGGGTTCATGCCCGCCGCGGGCTCGTCGAGCAGCAGCAGCTTCGGCTTGGTGGCCAGCGCCCTGGCGATCTCCAGCCGGCGCTGGTCACCGTAGGCGAGATTCTTGGCGTAGTCGCCGGCCCGGCTGGCCACGCCGCAGAACTCCAGCAGCTCCATCGCCAGCTCGCGGCCCTCGCGCTCGGCCTTGCGGTGCCACGGCAGGCCGAGAGCCACGCTGACCATGCCCGACCTGTGGTGCGCGTCGGCGCCCACCATGACGTTCTCCAGCGCCGACATGTTGTGGAAGAGCCGGATGTTCTGGAACGTACGGGCGATGCCCCGCTTGGTGATCTTGAAGCGCTTCAGGCCGCTGATCTTCTCGCCCTCGAAGCGCACCTCGCCCTCGGTCGGCTGATAGACGCCGGTGACCACGTTGAACACCGTGGTCTTGCCGGCGCCGTTCGGGCCGATCAGCGCGAAGATCTCGCCCTCGTTGACGGTGAGCTCGACGCCGCGCAGCGCCGTCACGCCGCCGAAGCGCATCGTGAGCCCTCGCAGCTCGAGCAGGGCCTTCTTCTCCTGGTTCACTTGCTGGCCCCCTCAACGACCTCGGGCTTGGCCTCGGGCCCCGCGACCTCGGCACCGAGACTGCCCATGCCGCCCGAACCTTCCTTCAGCTCGGCCTTGCGTTGTCTGGAGGGCAGCAGACCCTCCGGCCTGAAGATCATCAGAGCGACCAGCACCGCACCGAAGATCAGCATGCGGTACTCCTGCAGGCCACGGAAGCGCTCGGGCAGCCACGCGACGATGAACGCGCCCAGCATGACACCCGGAAGGTTGCCCGCGCCACCCATGACCACCGCGGCCAGGATCGTCGCCGACAGCAGGAACAGGAAGTCGTTCGGGTTCAGCGAGATGACCTTGGCCGCCCAGACCACGCCCATCGCGCCACCGATCGAGGCGCCGATGGCGAAGGCGAGCATCTTGAACCTGAAGGTCGGCACGCCCATGACCTCGGCGGCGTCCTCGTCCTCCCGGATGGCCGCCCAGGCCCGGCCGACGCGGCTCTTCTCCCAGCGCTTCACCAGGATGATCACGACGACCGCGAGCGCGACCAGCATGTAGTAGTACGGCCGCGGGTCCAGCACGCCGTACTTGAAGATCTGGATGCCGAACAGCTCCACACCCTCGATGCTCGGCGGGTGCGGGATGCCGCGGATACCGTTCGGGCCGCCGATCGCGTCGGTGTTGCGGGCCGTGATGCGGATGATCTCACCGAAGCCCAGCGTGACGATCGCCAGGTAGTCACCGCGCAGCCGCAGCGTCGGCGCTCCCAGCACGACGCCGGACAGGGCGCAGATGAGGATGCCGACGACCAGGATCTCCCAGAAGTTCCAGCCCAGCCTGGTGCCCAGCAGGCCCATCGCGTAGCCGCCCACCGCGTAGAAGGCGACGTACCCGAGGTCGAGCAGGCCGGCCTGGCCGACCACCACGTTGAGGCCGATCGCCAGCACCACGAAGGTGCCGATCGGGAAGAACAGCACGCTCGCCCAGTCGGAGTACGGCGACATGATCGGCGCCAGCGAGTCCGACGGGAGGAGCAGCGCGGCGACGATGAGCAGGATGTAGACCGCCCAGCGCTGCCACCAGGGAGCCACGGCCCACGCGTGGTGCAGGCGGTCGGTGAAACCGCCCCACGCGGAACGGATGTTTGACATTGCGTTCTTCTGGTTCATGCGCGCGCCTGCTGGAGTGATTCACCGAGAAGACCGGTGGGCCGGAACATCAGGACCAAGACGAGGACCGTGAACGAGATCACGTGCTTCCAGTCGGAGCCGAAGATGATGGCGCCGTAGTTCTCCACCAACCCCAGCGCGATTCCGCCGACCAAGGCGCCACGAAGGTTTCCGATGCCGCCGAGAACGGCTGCGGTGAAGGCTTTGATGCCGAAGAGAAAACCGATGTAGTAGTTGGTGTTCTCGTACGCGAGCAGATACAGCGCGCCGGCCACACCGGCCATCGCGCCGCCGATCAAGAACGTCATCTGGACGATCTTGTTGATGTCGACGCCCATGAGCACCGCGGCCTCGGGATTCTGCGCGGTCGCGCGAATACCACGGCCGATCTTGGTCCGGTTGACCAACCGCTCCAGCAGGATCATCATCAGCAGCGCGGACACGACCACGAACACCTGGTGAGCCATCACCTTGTGACCGAAGATCGAGAACAGCTCCGTGCGCTCCATGATGCGCGGCAGGCCCATCTGAATGCGGCCGCGCTCAGGCCTGTCGAAGACGGTAGGGATGATCAGGAGCGCGAACAGCTCCTGAAGGAAGATGGAGGCGCCGATGGCCGAGATGAGCGCGGCCAGGCGGGAGGCGCCACGCTTGCGCAGCGGGCGGTAGGCGATCCGCTCGAGCGCCGCGGCGGTGCCCGCCGAGGCGAGCGCACCGGCCGCGATCATGGCCACGACGAGGCCGACCAACGCGACACCGGTCAGGGGCGAGTTGATGCCGAGCGCGAACGGCACGTACATCGCGCCGAAAGTGCCGATCATGAACACTTCGGAGTGCGCGAAGTTGATCAGCCGCAGCACGCCGTACACCATCGTGTATCCGAGCGCGATCAGCGCGTAAATGGATCCGAAGGCAAGGCCGTCAATGGTTTGCGGCCAGAACTGAGCAAAGAAGTCATTGAACACTTGACGATAACCACTTCTAGGCGAGGGTTCTCCAGCACTGCCGGTAGCGAATGCGCGAAAGGAGCGGGACCGCTCGCGGCGATCCCGCTCCCCGCGTTCATCAGCTACCCGATCTCACCTGAGAGACAGGCGGGAGACCGTTACCCGAGCTTGGCCTCGGAAGCCTTGCCGAGCAGGCTGATGTTGCCACCCTTGACCTGGTACATGTAAATGTCCTTGGCCACGACCTCACCATTGGACTCGAACTTCACCTGCTTGGAAACGCCGGGGAAGTCGACCGTCTGGATGAAGGTGTTGATGTCCTCGGGCGTCACCTTGCCGGCCTTGACGGCCTCGATGAAGACCGAGGCGGCGTCGAAGCCCTCGGTGGCGTAGATGGCGGGGTCGGCGCTGTAGGCGGCCTTGTAGTCCGCCGCGAACTTCTTGACCTTCTCGTCGGTCACGTCAGGCGTGGCGATGTAGCAGGGGCAGCCCACGAGCGCACCCTCGGCGTTGGCCGCGCCGGCGCCCTCGATGAGACCCTTGTCCAGCGAACCGTCGCCGCTGAAGAACTTGGCGTCCTTCACACCCTTGTCACGCAGCTGCTTGAGCAGCGGACCGGCCGCCGCGTAGTAGCCGCCGAAGAAGATGGCGTCGGGCTTGCCCGCGGCCACCTTGTTGACCACCGAGGAGAAGTCGCTCTCCGCCGGGTCGAGCGAGTCGTCGGTGACGGTCACGCCCTTGGACTTCAGCTGCGCGCGGACAGCGTCGGCCAGCGGCTTGCCGTACTCGGACTTGTCGTCGATCACGAAGACGTTCTTGGCCGCGGCGGCGCCGGCGATGAAGTCGGCGATGCCGGGACCCTGCACGCTGTCGTTCGGCAGCACGCGGTGCCAGTACTTCCAGCCGTTCTGTGCCAGCGCGGCGTTGGTCGCCGAAGCCGAGACACTCGGAATCTTGGCCTCTTCAAGCACCGGAGCCACCTGGGCGGACTCACCGGAGAACGCGGGGCCGACCAGAGCCACGATCTTGTCGGTCTTGATGGCCTGCTGGGCGAGGCCGACCGCCTTGGTGGCGTCAGCCTGGCTGTCGTACTCCACCATCTCGATCTTGACCTTGGGGTTGGTCGCGTTGTACTGGTCGATGGCCAGCTTCGCGCCGTTCCTGGGCGGGATCACGATGCCCGCGTTGGAGCCAGTCAGGTCGCCCATGAAGCCAATCTTGACAGTGGTGGGCGCCGCTTCACCGCCACCAGTGGGCGCTCCCGCGGGAGCGCCGGAGCCGCCGCCGCACGCGGCGAGCCCGAGCGTGAGAGCCATACCAACGGCAAGCGCGCCGCCGAAGCGAGCAATCTTTGGCCGCAAGGCTGCCTTCCTTTCGCCTGATCCTTTGTCAGGACCGGAATCACAGAGTCATACCCATGCTGGGCCGACCCAGGGGGGTTGTGACGGTTAGTACAGCCAGGAGATGTCACGGGTTGGTACAGCGAACAGCCTCGTTACCGCTTCGTTATTACACCGATCCTTTACGGCTACCGCAGCGAATTGAAAGGTCAAACAACCTCAAAGGAACGTTCCACAGTATGAAACGACCAGTAGACACTTCCGCACATCAGAGGGCATGCTGATGTGAAATCGGTCGGCGGATGACGCTGTGGCGGTCGGGAATCCGGCCGATTCCTCACCCCTGCTTGGCGGCGTCGTCCACGACGATCTGCGCCACCTCGCGCATGCTCAGCCGGCGGTCCATCGAGGCCTTCTGGATCCACCTGAACGCCTGGGGCTCGCTCCAGCCGTGCTGGGCCATCAGCAGACCCTTGGCCCGCTCGACGAGCTTGCGGGTCTCCAGCCGGCCCGACAGCGACGACACCTCGGCCGCCAGCGCCACCATCTCCTCGTGCCTGCTGACCGCCATCTCGATCGCCGGCACGAGGTCGGCCTTGGTGAACGGCTTGACCAGGTAGGCCATGGCGCCCGCGTCACGCGCCCGCTCCACCAGGTCACGCTGGGAGAAGGCGGTGAGGATGAGGCAGGGCGCGACCCTGTCGGCCACGATCCGCTCGGCGGCGGAGATGCCGTCGAGGATGGGCATCTTCACATCGAGGATCACCAGGTCGGGACGGAGCTCGGTGGCCAGCTTGATCGCGTGCTCGCCGTCACCGGCCTCGCCCACGACGACGTAGCCGTCCTCCTGGAGCATCTCCTTGAGGTCGAGGCGGATCAGCGCCTCGTCTTCCGCGATCACCACTCGCCGCTGCGTACTCACGAGCAGAAGCCTACCGACGTCCGCTAGATTAGATCCACGCTGGCGTCCGGGGCTGATCCACCGCTGTGGGTAGACTCTGGACAGCAGAACCGGACAAGTCCGAAAAATGCCCCGATATCCCAACGGCAGAGGAAATGGTCTCAAACACCATCGAGTGTGGGTTCGAATCCCACTCGGGGCACCATCACCGCCGACCCTCCGATCCCACCCCTCCGTAGAGCCACCATCCCGGAACTGTCGGTGACGGTCGCCATGCTGGCGGCATGCACCCTCGCGACACCGTGGACCGCGCCCTTTCCCTGTCCGCCCATGGCGTGAGCGACAGGGAGGTGGCCGCGCGATGCGGCGTCTCCGTCGGCGCCGTCAGGAAGTGGCGCACGGGCGAGCGGCGGGCCCGCGACGAGGCCGACCGACGGCGGCGCCGCGACTGCCCGCGATGTCACGACCGCCCGATGGACGTCACCTCCTACGCCCAGTTGCTCGGTCTCTATCTGGGCGACGGCCACCTCGCCCTGGGGCGCAAAGGGGTCTACCGGCTGTCGATCTCCTGTGCCGACGACTGGCCCGGCCTGATCGAGGAGACAGCCTCGGTCATGTCACGTGTCATGCCGACCTCGGCGGTCCACCGTCGCTCACGCAGAGGCGGCACGGAGGTGACGAGCCAGTCCACCCACTGGGCATGCCTGTTCCCCCAGCACGGGCCCGGCCCCAAGCACCTGCGTGCCATCGTGCTGGTCCCCTGGCAGAAGGAGATCGTCGAGGCGCATCCAGGCCGGTTCGTGCGGGGGCTGATGCACGCCGACGGCTGCCGCGGCGTCAACCGGGTCAGGCGCGTGCTTCCCAGCGGGGTTCGGTGGTACGAATATCCGCGCTACCACTTCAAGAACGAGTCGGCCGACATCCTCCGGCTCTGCGGGGAGGCGCTCGACCTGCTGCGGGTGGCGTGGCGCTACAGCAACCGCAACGACATCTCGGTGGCCAGGCGCGAGGCCGTCGCTCGGCTGGATCTTCATGTCGGCCCCAAGTACTGAGCCCTGCCCGTCGGCGCCCGGGCCGACCGGCGGCCCGGTCGCGGCCCCTTGTCCCGGCTCGCCCGCGGCCCCGGGTCAGTCGAGGCCTTTCCTGCCCGGGGTCCAGAACGGCTTGGTGATGACGTCCCGCCGCGGCCAGCCCCGCTCGCCGACCAGGTGCGCGCGGACGGCCTGGATGGTGCGCGCCTCGCCCGCCAGGTAGGCGACGCCGGGCGCGTCGGGCAGGTCCAGCGCCGCCACCGCCTTCACCAGCGTCTCGGAGCCGGCCGCGGGGGCGCCGCTCCTGCACACCCTGACCAGGTCGCGCGGCAGGTCGAGATGGTCGCCGCCCTCCTCGGCCTCCACCGCGCCGAAGACCGCCGCGTCCGCCGGTACGGCACGCAGCATCGCCCCGAACGCCACGGCGGCCGTCTCCTCCCCCGCGAACAGGTGGTACGGCGCGCCCTGCCGTACGGTGAGCTTGCCTTCGGGTTTGGTGAAGGCGACCTCCTGGCCGGGGCGGGCGGTCCTGACCCAGGTGGCGCCGGGCGCGTCGGCGCCGTGGTCGTATCCGACTAGGTCGATGCACTCCCATGTGGGGTCGTGCTGCCAGACGGAGTACGTGCGCAGCGTCAGCGGGGCGTCGACGAGGACGCGGACGTGTTGTCCCGGTGTCCAGGCCAGGCCGGCGACGGCCTGCCCGGCGATCCTGAGCCTGCGCATCCTGGGGGCGACCTGTTCGGCCGCCACGATCTCGCCGGTGACGAACAGCCGGGAACGCAACGCGCGGGTGATGATGTTCACGGCACCCCTCTCCGATATATCTGTACTATTCGGCGACTATATCGCGACATATCGCGCTGCACACGGGGTTCTGCGCCCCGAGATGTCGGCGGCGGCTCGGTTGGGATCGCGCTGGGCGGGGATGTTCTCCATCGACGTGATCACTGGAGGGGGGCAGGGATGACGCTGACCGTGTCGGACCGTGAGGCGTTCCTGGCAGAACCACACATCGGGGCGCTGGCCGTACATGAGGAGGAAGGGCGCGGGCCGCTGGCCGTGCCGGTCTGGTACCACTACACGCCCGGCGGCGAGGTGGCGTTCCTGACCGACGGCGACTCCCGCAAAGCCGCGCTGATCACCAAGGCCGGGCGGTTCACCATGCTCGCCCAGCGGATGATCCCCACCTACCGCTACGTCTCGGTCGAGGGCCCCGTCATCTCCGCCAACCCGACGACCGTGGAGGAGATGGCCAAGATCGCCGCGCGTTACCTGCACGAGGACGCCGTCGAGGGCTACGTCGCCCAGTCGAACCTCTCAGCGCTGGTGACCTTCCACATGCGTCCCGAGCGCTGGCTGTCGGCTGACCTGGGCACCATCTGACGCTCCGGTATTTTGTGCCATGTGACTGCTATCGATCCCACCAGCACCGGCGCGTACGGCGTCGGGCTTGCCACGATTGCCGCCGACGGCACGGTTCTCGACACCTGGTTCCCCGCCCCCGCGTTGGGTGAACCGCCCTCCGTGGGCACGCGGCGCCTGTCCGCCGAGGAGGCCGGCGACCTCGCCGCGCTGACCGGCAGGGACGACGCCCGTGGGGTCGAGGTGGTCGCCGTCCGCACCGGCATCGCCAAGCTGTCGGAGGCGCCCGCCGACGCCCACGACGCCTACCTGCGCCTGCACCTGCTGTCGGCCCGACTGGTCCGCCCGCACGGGCTGAACCTGGACGGCGTGTTCGGCAAGCTGGCCAACGTCGTGTGGACCAATCACGGCCCGTGCGCCGTCGACGGCTTCGAGCAGACCAGGGTACGGCTGCGCGCCAAGGGCACGGTGACCGTCTACGGCGTGGACAAGTTCCCGCGGATGGTCGACTACGTGGTGCCGTCCGGGGTGCGCGTGGCCGACGCCGACCGGGTACGGCTCGGCGCCCACCTGGCCAGCGGCACCACGGTCATGCACGAGGGCTTCGTGAACTTCAACGCCGGAACGCTCGGCGCGTCGATGGTCGAAGGGCGGATCTCGGCCGGCGTCATGGTCGGCGACGGCTCCGACGTCGGCGGCGGCGCCTCGATCATGGGCACCCTGTCCGGTGGCGGCAAGGAAGTCATCTCGATCGGCGAGCGCTGCCTGCTCGGCGCGAACGCGGGCATCGGGATCTCGCTCGGCGACGACTGCGTGGTGGAGGCCGGGCTGTATGTCACGGCCGGCACCAAGGTGGCCCTCCCCGACGGGCGCGTGGTGAAGGGCAAGGAGCTGTCCGGCTCGAGCGGGCTGCTGCTGCGCAGGAACTCGCAGACGGGAGCGGTGGAGGCGGTTCCGCGCACCGGAACGGGCATCGAACTGAACGCGGCCCTGCACGCCAACGACTGACCCCGGACCCTTCTGTGTCGCCGACCGGAGCCATGGCCGGTCGGCGACGTCAGTCGAACAACTCGTCCACGGTGGTGACGTCGAACGCCCGGTCGATCCACGCGTCCGCGAGATCGGGATCGTGGCAGGCGAGGATCCGCTCCCGCGCCTGCTCCGAGACGACGAGCTTCCGCCTGGCGAGGATCTTCAGGATGGCCTCGGCCTTCCCTTCAATCCTCCCTTCGGCCTGATACTTTCGAGCGAAGTCGCTCTTGTACTCGTACGTTCCCACAGCCATCAATTCCTCCAGATGCTTGCGGGCGGCCTCCGGCAGCGCCGAGACCCATGGCCGGTAGATTACCGAAAGTTTGCTCGCACTACGCTCCGTATATCGATATTGCCTTCGAGGAAGGCGCGAGGCACCGCGGGAGCACACTCCTGAAATCGACAGCCGAAGGCGAGGAGCGCGCCTGCGCGGTGGCTCCCCGGAGGATGCGCGTCCGGGGAGACACAGCCGAGGGCGCCAGGCGGGTGACCGTACCGCTCGCCTGGGGTTCGCCCGTCACGTCCGTATCGGGACGGCACGGGCGCCCGGGTGAAGGGGCGTGTTGTCAGTGGGCGTGGGAGACGGCGGAGCCGATCGTGTGGACGCGCAGCGCGTTCGTCGAGCCGGGCGTGCCGGGAGGCGAACCCGCGACGATGACGACCTTGTCGCCCTTCTCCAGCCGGCCGGTTGACAGCAGGGACGCCTCCACCTGCCTGACCATGTCGTCGGTGTGGTGCACGAACGGCACCTGGAACGTCTCCACTCCCCACGTCAGCGACAGCTGTCCGCGCACGTGGGGCGCGGAGGTGAAGGCCAGCAGCGGGATCGGCGAACGGTAGCGGGCCAGGCGGCGCGCGGTCTCGCCGGACATCGTGAACGCGACCAGCGCCTTCGCCCCGACGATCGCGCCGACCTCGGCCGCGGCGCGGGCGATGGCGCCGCCGGTGGTCTCGGGGAGACGGTCGAGGCTGTGGGTGGCGCGCAGCGACGACTTCTCCGCGGCGCAGGCGATGCGGTCCATGGTGGCGACGGACTCGACGGGGAAGCTGCCGACCGAGGTCTCGCCGGACAGCATGACCGCGTCGGCGCCGTCCATGACGGCGTAGGCGACGTCGGAGGCCTCGGCGCGGGTGGGACGCGGGGCGTTCATCATCGAGTCGAGCATCTGGGTGGCCACGATGACCGGGCGGGCCTTCTCGCGGCACAGCTCGATGATGCGCTTCTGGACGATCGGCACCTCTTCGAGAGGCAGCTCGACGCCGAGGTCGCCGCGGGCGACCATGATGCCGTCGAACGCCTCGACGATCTCGGGCAGCCGCTCGACGGCCTGCGGCTTCTCGATCTTGGCGAGCAGCGGGAGCCGTACGGCCTCCTGCTCCATGATGTTGCGGACCACGTCGGCGTCGGAGGGGCGGCGCACGAACGACAGGGCGATCATGTCGAACCCGGTGCGCAGCGCCCAGCGCAGGTCGGCCTCGTCCTTGTCGGTGAGGGCGGGGGCGCTGACGTTGACACCCGGCAGGTTGAGCCCCTTGTTGTCGGAGATCATGCCGCCGATGACGACGCGGGTGGTGACGCGCGGGCCGTCGACGCGGGTGACCTCCAGGACCACGCGCCCGTCGTCGACGAGGATCGTGTCGCCGGGCCGCACGTCGTTCGGCAGGCCCTTGTAGGTCGTGGAGACCTGCTCGCGGTCGCCGGGGACCTCCTCGGTGGTGACGGTGAACACGTCACCGAAGCCCAGGCGCACCGGGCCTTCCTCGAACTTGCCCACCCGGATCTTGGGGCCCTGCAGGTCGGCGAGCACGCCTACACCGCGGCCGAGGTCGGCCGCCACCTCCCGCACGCGGTCGAAGACCTCCTTGTGCAGCTCGTGGGAGCCGTGGCTGAGGTTGAAGCGGGCGACGTCCATGCCGGCGCCGATCAGCTCGCGGAGCCGGTCGGGCGTGGAGGTGGCAGGACCGAGGGTACAGACGATTTTCGCGCGACGAGTCACGTGTCCTACCTTAATTGGTACAGACCACTTGGCAGTCACGCGCGGGAGAAATCCCGGTGACGACGTCTCCACAGGTACCCGACCCAGGAGATAACTACAAGGACGGCCACGCCGAGCCGTACGAGATCAGTGTATTTCTCCGGATAGATGACGCCCTCGATGTAGTGGTCGATGAACCCGGACGCCGGCAGCCCCGCCATCCCGGCCCGACGACGCCCCCAGTCCTCGGCGACGGTCAGCGGGCACTCGACGCCGGTGATGATCGACAGCACTCCCCAGCCGGCGACCGCCAGGTGCGCCCAGATGGAGCGCGGCCACCGCCACGCGAGGAAGCCGCCCACCGCCAGGTAGGCGAGGAACAGGAAGTGCGTGGTCATCGCGGCGTCCGCGACCAGCCGGTACAGCATGCCGTCCAGTACGGTCCTGTCCAGCAGCGTCCCGTCCGGTAGCGTCCCATCCAGTACGGCAAGCACGAGATAGCTCCTCCGTGGTCACCGGCTGACGTCTGCCCGGTCGACGCCACTCGGGCGCGACGGCGGGCCGCCGTCACATCACCCGCAGATCGCCTGGCCGAGCGCCGAACGAACCACGGATCCGCCGACCGCCTGGCCCGTGTGCCGACCGCCCCGCGATCCGGTGAGTCCACCGGTGTCGCGGTCCACAGGGCTGACCGCTCGCGAGCCGTCGAGCCGGGGCCCGCGATCCGGAGACCCCCGACACAGGGCCGCCGGGGCGCGTGACCACGGGGCAGCCGGACCACGGACCGATGAATCCGCAGCCCACCGGCCCAGGTGCCGCCGACCCCACGGACTGCCAGGCCGCCGGACCACGGACCGCCGAACCCACGGACCCCGGACCACGTAACCCGCGAACCACCTAACCCACGATCCACGGAACGCCGGACCCACGGACCACGTAACCCACGGACCACGGACCGTCGGACCGAGGGCCGCCGGTCCACCGAGCCACTGATCCACCGGACTTCACGGGACCGCGACCCAGGAGGCCGCGACCGTGAAGACGTCAGGTCGGAAACCGAACCCTTACCTCATGTTCTACCTCGCCGGCCCGCCTCGCGCCCCGTCTGTGCCGGATCAGATCCGCGCCCTTTCAGACCCGATCTTCTTCCAAGGCGCGAGCGTCATCCAACGCGCGAGCGTCATTCAGGGCGCGAGCGTCATTCAGGGCGCGAGCGTCGCCGCCTTGTAGGCGTTGACGACGCCTCTGCCGTAGAACCCGTTCTTCGCCGTGTCGCCCTCGCAGACGTGGGTCTCTGTCTGCCCGAAGTACTTGTACTGGAAGGCGCGCGGCGACGGGCACGGCTTCGGTGTCGCGCTCGAGTACATCAGTCGCTCGACCGAGGCCGCGTCCATGGTCACCCCGCCGGGGCCCGGGCGGCCGAAGCGGCTGATGAGGATCGCGGCGACGCCGGTGGCGTGCGGCGCGGCCATCGAGGTGCCGTCCAGGTACTGGTAGTAGGCGCACCTGCCATCGTGGCAGTCACGGACGACCTCCGCGGTCTTGGGCATGCCCGCCGCGTCGATCTTGTTCGTCGCGCGCATCGCGGCGGTGGGTGCCGCGGCCAGGATGGACCTGGTGGGCGAGATGCCGCCGCCGTCGAGCGAGTCGCCGCCGGGCGCGGACAGGTCGGTCTGCTCGATGCCGTAGTCGGAGTAGACCGCCTTGCGTCCCGACGGGCCGAGCGCGGCGATGGAGATGACGCCGTTCGACTCGACCGGCACGTTCAGGCAGGTGTTGTCGATCGTGCGGGACCGCTGGGAGTCCTTGGGGTAGTTGGGGCTCTTGTCGTCGGTGCGCGGGTGGCCCAGATCGGTGGAGCCGTTGCCGAGGGCGGCGATCACCGTGACGCCCTTGCTGCGGGCGTAGTCGATGGCGCGCTGCATACCGGTGATGATGGCGCGCTGCTCCGTCCGTTCGCGTTGGCTGTCGGCCTTGTTGTTCGGACAGTTGAACATCCACGGATCGAGGTAGTAGCTCATGTTCACCACGTCGACGCCGGCGTCGGCGGCGTAGGTGAGCGCGTCGAGGCTGGGCTTGAGGAAGAACATGCCGGAGTCCTGGCCCGCCCGCAGGTTGAGCAGCTGCACGTTGGGGGCGACGCCCGCGATGCCCTTGCCGTTGATCGGGGAGCCGATGGTGCTGGCGACGTGGGTGCCGTGCCCGTCGTCGTCGACGTCCACGGGGTCCTTGCAGCTCTTGACCTCGCAGGGTCCGTCGAGGGGCTGGCCCTTGGGGTCCTTGGGCCGGTCGGTGACGAAGTTGCGGCTGAGCTCCCGGTTGAAGTTGGGGGCGATGTCGGGGTGTTTGCCGTCGATGCCGGTGTCGATGACGCCGACGAGCACCTTCTTGTCGCCGGGCGCGATCGCGTTGGCACGGTCGGCACCGATCATCTTCATGTCCCACTGGCGGGAGGCCAGCGGTTCGGCGGCCCGGGTGCCGGGCGCTCTCATGTCCGGCATGACAGCGGGGCGGGCCGACAGGGGCCGGTCGGGGAGGGCGGAGGCGTCGGCGCGTCCGGCTGCCATCCCGGCCTGTCCCGGGCGGAGGGCAGCCCGTCGGTCCGGGGCCGAGACGTCGGCGCGCCCCGCTGCCACCCCGGCCTGCCCTTGTCCTGGACGGAGGGCGGCCCACTGGTCCCGGGCGGAGGCGTCGGCGCGTCCCGCTTCGGGGTGGAGGGCGGCCCATCGGTCCTGGGCGGCGGCCGAGGCGAAGCCGATCGGGCGGTCGCTGGAGACTCCCACGATCGCCGCGTCACGGGCGAGCGTGTCGACGAACGCGCCTCCGGTTCCCTTCGCCACCACGTATCCGAGCTTGGGCTCGACCGACACGGCACGGCCGCCGTGGGCGGCGATCGCGGCGACGGCCTGGGCCTGCCTGCCCGCGGCGTAGAAGACCAGGTAGTCGGCGTCCGCGGAGGAGACCGGCCGCGCGAGCGTGGCGGCGGTCGTGCATGCGGTCACCGACATCGCCATCGCTGCCGTGAGAAGTCCCAAGGTGATACGCCGCATAGAAACCCCCGTTTTCGGTCGCCGCATACGAGGGGAGCATCTTGTCGAGACCATTCCCCGTCTGCAACTTATTCACCCCTTTGTGTGTTTTATCGCGATCTTTGCTGCATGTTGGTCACGTGCGCCAGCGCGCCACGCCGCGTAGGCGTACATCATCGCCGTGGTGTGCGCCGGACGATCCGGCCGGGGCCGTGCCGGCCACCGCGATGGCGAGGGCGGCGGCGCAGCGCCGTACGGGAGACGACGAGAACGCCCGCCCGGGAAGCCCGGGCGGGCGTTCGTCGTTGACCTCGGCCGCGTCACACCAGCGGGCGCGCCGTCGGCAGGATCGGGTACGGCAGCGCCGTCTCGCCGGTCAGGAAGCGGTCCACGCCGGACGCGGCCGCCCGCCCCTCGGCGATGGCCCACACGATGAGCGACTGGCCGCGTCCCATGTCCCCGGCGACGAACACGCCGTCGACGTTGGTCATGTAGGTCTTGTCGCGCGCCACGTTGCCCCTGGCGTCGTAGTCCACGCCGAGGTCCTGCAGCAGCGCCCCCTTCTCGGGGCCGACGAAGCCCATCGACAGGGTGACCAGCTCGGCGGGGATCTCCCGCTCGGTGCCGGGGATCGGCTTGAATCCGGCCTGCGGCCCCTCGACCTCGACCAGGCGCAGTGCCCTGACGTTGCCGTCGGCGTCGCCGACGAACTCGGTCGTGGAGACCGCGTAGACCCGTCCGCCGTCCGCGTCGGCCAGCTCCTCGTGGGCGCTCTCCATCTTGAACAGGATGGGGAACGTCGGCCAGGGCTGCGAGCCGGGCCGCGCGGCGGGCGGCTGGGGCATGATCTCCAGCTGGGTCACCGAGGCGGCCCCCTGGCGGATCGCGGTGCCGATGCAGTCGGCTCCGGTGTCGCCGCCGCCGATCACCACGACGTGCTTGCCGCGGGCGTTGATCGGGGAATCGTCGAAGTCCCTGTTGGCCGGCGGGAGGTACTCCATCGCCTGGTGGACGCCCTTGAGGTCGCGTCCGGCGACCGGCAGGTCGCGCCAGGCGGTGGCGCCGCCCGACAGCACGATCGCGTCGAACTCCTCGCGCAGCTGGGCGGCGGTGATGTCGACGCCGACGTTCACCGAGGTCCTGAACTCGGTGCCCTCGGCGCGCATCTGCTCCAGGCGCCGGTCGATGTGGCGCTTCTCCATCTTGAACTCGGGGATGCCGTAGCGCAGCAGCCCGCCGACGGCGTCGGCCCGCTCGAAGACCACGACGTCGTGGCCGGCGCGGGTGAGCTGCTGGGCGGCGGCCAGGCCCGCGGGGCCCGAGCCGACGACCGCGACCTTCTTACCGGTCTTCACGGCGGGGGGCTGCGGCGTCACCCACCCCTCGGTGAAGGCGCGGTCGATGATCTCGACCTCGACCCGCTTGATCGCCACGGGGTCGGAGTTGATGCCGAGCACGCAGGCCGCCTCGCACGGTGCGGGGCAGAGCCTGCCGGTGAACTCGGGGAAGTTGTTGGTGGCGTGCAGCCGCTCGATCGCCTCACGCCAGTCGTGGCGGTAGACGAGGTCGTTCCACTCGGGGACGAGGTTGCCGAGCGGGCAGCCGTTGTGGCAGAACGGGATGCCGCAGTCCATGCAGCGGGCGGCCTGCTTGGTCAGCTTCGGCGCGGGGAAGTCCTCGTAGACCTCCCGCCAGTCGCGGATGCGGACGTCGACGGGACGGCGCGCCGGCAGCTCCCGGTCGTGCGTGAGGAAACCCTTGGGGTCGGCCATGGTGTGCGCCTCCTTAACCCTGAACCGCGGCGGCCATGACCGCCTCGTCGATGTCCCTGCCTTCGATGCGGGCGGCCTCGGCGGCCTGCAGCACCCGCTTGTAGTCGGTCGGCATGACCTTGCCGAACCTGGTGAGCGCGCCGTCCCAGTCGGCCAGCAGTTCCTTGGCGACGGGGGAGCCCGTCTCCTCGAAGTGCCTGCCGACGGTCTCGTGCAGGAAGGCGGCGTCCTTGTCGGTCAGCGGCTCGATGGCGACCATCTCGCGGTTGACCCGCTCGGCCCGCAGGTCGAGCAGGTAGGCGACACCGCCCGACATGCCGGCGGCGAAGTTGCGCCCGGTCGGGCCGAGCACGACGACCTTGCCGCCCGTCATGTACTCGCAGCCGTGGTCGCCGACGCCCTCGACGACCGCGGTGGCGCCGGAGTTGCGGACGCAGAAGCGCTCGCCGACCACGCCGCGGATGAACACCTCTCCCGACGTCGCGCCGTACAGGGCGACATTTCCGGAAATGATGTGGCCGTCCAGCGGGGCGGTGTCGTGCGGGCGGAGCGTGATCCGGCCGCCGGACAGGCCCTTGCCCAGGTAGTCGTTGGCGTCGCCGGTCAGCCGCAGGGTCACGCCGCGCGGCACGAACGCGCCGAAGGAGTTGCCCGCCGAGCCGGTGAAGCTCACGTCGATCGTGTCGTCGGGCAGGCCCGCGCCGCCGTACCGCCTGGTCACCTCGTAGCCGAGCATGGTGCCGACGGTGCGGTTGACGTTGCGGATCGGCAGGTCGAGCGTGACCGGGGTGCCGTGCTCCAGCGCGCCCTCGGCCAGGGCGATGAGCGTGTTGTCGAGCGCCTGCTCCAGGCCGTGGTCCTGGGCCACGGTACGGCGCAGCGGCGTGCCCTCGGGCAGCTCGGGCCGGTGCAGGATCGGCGACAGGTCCAGGCCGTTGGCCTTCCAGTGGTCCTCGGCCGCGCTCATGTCGAGCATCTCGACGTGCCCGATCGCCTCGTCGAGCGAGCGGAAGCCCAGCTCGGCGAGGTATTCGCGGATCTCCTCGGCGATGAACTCGAAGAAGTTCACCACGAACTCGGGCTTGCCGCTGAAGCGGCTGCGCAGCTCGGGGTTCTGGGTGGCGACGCCCACGGGGCAGGTGTCGAGGTGGCAGACACGCATCATGACGCAGCCGGACACGACCAGCGGAGCGGTGGCGAAGCCGTACTCCTCGGCGCCGAGCAGGGCGGCGATGACCACGTCGCGGCCCGTCTTGAGCTGGCCGTCGACCTGGACGACGATGCGGTCGCGCAGGCCGTTCAGCAGGAGCGTCTGCTGGGTCTCGGCCAGGCCGAGCTCCCACGGGGCGCCCGCGTGCTTGAGCGAGGTCAGCGGGGAGGCGCCGGTGCCGCCGTCGTGGCCGGAGATCAGCACGACGTCGGCGTGCGCCTTGGAGACGCCCGCGGCGACCGTGCCGACGCCGACCTCGGCCACCAGCTTCACGTGGACCCTGGAGACCGGGTTGGCGTTCTTCAGGTCGTGGATGAGCTGGGCCAGGTCCTCGATGGAGTAGATGTCGTGGTGCGGCGGCGGCGAGATGAGGCCGACGCCGGGCGTGGAGTGCCTGGTCTTGGCGATCCACGGGTAGACCTTGTGGCCGGGCAGCTGGCCGCCCTCACCGGGCTTGGCGCCCTGGGCCATCTTGATCTGCAGGTCGTCGGCGTTGACCAGGTACTCGCTGGTCACGCCGAACCGGCCGCTGGCCACCTGCTTGATCGCGCTGCGCCGGGCGGGGTCGTACAGGCGCTCGGGCTCCTCGCCGCCCTCACCGGTGTTGGACTTGCCGCCGAGCCTGTTCATCGCGATGGCGAGCGTCTGGTGCGCCTCCATCGAGATGGAGCCGTAGGACATGGCGCCGGTGGAGAAGCGCTTGACGATCTCCGAGACCGGCTCGACCTCCTCCAGCGGCACGGGCGCCCGGTCGGACCTGAAGGTGAACAGGCCGCGCAGCGTCATCAGCTTCTCGGCCTGCGAGTCGACCAGGCCGGTGTACTCCTTGAAGATCTCGTAGCGGCGGCTGCGCGTGGCGTGCTGCAGCTTGAAGACCGTCTCGGGGTTGAACAGGTGCGGCTCGCCCTCGCGCCGCCACTGGTACTCGCCGCCCACGTTGAGCCGCCGATGGGCGTTCTCGACGCGCGGGTAGGCGTGGCGGTGGCGGGCGGCGGCCTCCTCGGCGAGCACGTCGAAGCCGACGCCGCCCAGGCGCGAGGTGGTGCCGACGAAGCAGGTGTCGACGACCTCCTCGCCCAGGCCGAGCGCCTCGAAGATCTGCGCGCCGGTGTAGCTGGCCACCGTGGACACGCCCATCTTGGACATGACCTTGATGACACCCTTGCCGTAGGCCTTGATCAGGTTGCGCACGGCCTTCGGCTTGTCGACCTGGAGCATGCCGGTGTCGACCATGTCCTCGACGGTCTCGATGGCGAGGTAGGGGTTGACGGCGCCGGCGCCGTACCCGATGAGCAGCGCCATGTGGTGGCACTCGCGCGCCTCGCCGGTCTCGATGACCAGGCCGATCTTGGTGCGGGTCTTCTCGGCGATGAGGTGGTGGTGGACGGCGCCGGTCAGCAGCAGCGACGGGATCGGCGCGAGCCGCTCGGAGAAGCCGCGGTCGGACAGCACGATGACGCGCGCGCCGCCCGCGATCGCCTCGGAGACCTCGGCGCAGATGGCGGCCAGCCGGTCGCGCAGCGCCTGCCCGCCGCCGGCCACCTCGTACAGGCCGCTGACGACGTAGGGGTGGAAGCCGGGCAGGTGGCCCTCGTCGTTGATGTGGATGATCTTGGCGAGCTCGTCGTTGTCGATCACCGGGTACGGCAGGACCAGCTGCCGGCACGAGGCGGGGCCGGGCTCGAGCAGGTTGCCCTCGGGGCCGAGCGTGCTGGCCAGCGAGGTGACCAGCTCCTCGCGGATGGCGTCCAGCGGCGGGTTGGTGACCTGGGCGAACAGCTGGCTGAAGTAGTCGAACAGCAGCCTGGGCTTCTCGCTCAGCACGGCGACGGGCGTGTCGGTGCCCATCGAGCCGATCGGCTCCTGGCCGGTCCTGGCCATGGGGCCCAGGATGATCCGCAGCTCTTCCTCGGTGTAGCCGAAGGTCTGCTGCCGCTTGACCAGCGTCTCGTGGGTGGGCAGCTCGTGGGCGCGGGCGGGCAGCTCCTCGAAGCGCACCAGACCCGCGTGCAGCCAGTCCTCGTACGGGTGCGCCGAGGCCAGCTCGGCCTTGATCTCGTCGTCCTCGATGATCTTGCCGCGGGCGGTGTCGATGAGGAACATGCGGCCGGGCTGCAGGCGGCCCTTGCGGACGACGTCCTCCGGCGCGAAGTCGAGCACACCGGCCTCGGAGGCCAGCACGACCAGGCCGTCGGTGGTCACCCAGAACCGGCCGGGGCGCAGCCCGTTGCGGTCGAGGACGGCTCCGGCCAGCGTGCCGTCGGTGAAGGTGATCGAGGCGGGGCCGTCCCAGGCCTCCATCATCGAGGAGTGGAACTCGTAGAAGGCCCGGCGCTGCGGGTCCATCTCGGTGTGGTTCTCCCACGCCTCGGGGATCATCATCAGCACCGCGTGCGGCAGCGAGCGCCCGCCCAGGTGCAGCAGCTCCAGCGTCTCGTCGAAGGAGGCGGTGTCGGAGCCGTCCGGGTCGCAGATCGGGAAGAGCCGCTCCAGGTCGCCGGGGATGAGGTCGGAGGCCAGCATCGCCTCGCGGGCGCGCATCCAGTTGCGGTTGCCCTTGACCGTGTTGATCTCGCCGTTGTGGGCGACGTAGCGGTAGGGGTGGGCCAGCGGCCAGCTCGGGAAGGTATTGGTCGAGAAGCGCGAGTGCACCAGCGCGATGGCGGTGTCGTAGCGCTCGTCGGACAGGTCGGGGAAGAACGGCTCGACCTGCAGCGGGGTGAGCATGCCCTTGTAGACCAGGGTGCGGCTGGACAGTGAGGGGAAGTAGACGTCCGCCTCGTGCTCGGCCCGCTTGCGCAGGCAGAAGGCGAGCCGGTCCAGCTCCAGGCCGCTGCCGCCGTTCGGGTCGGCGACGAACAGCTGGCTGAAGTGGGGCATGACGGCGCGGGCGCTCGGGCCCGCGTTCGAGGTGTCCACGGGGACCTCGCGCCAGCCGAGGACCGTCAGACCCTCCTGCGCCGCGATCTCCTCGATGAGCCGCACGGCGCTCTGCCGGGCCTGGCCGTCGACGGGCAGGAAGGCCATGCCCACGGCGTAGTGGCCGGGCTGGGGCAGCGGGAAGCCGGTGACGGCCCGCAGGAAGGCGTCGGGGATCTGCGTCAGGATGCCGGCGCCGTCGCCGGTGTCCGGCTCACTACCCTTGGCCCCCCGGTGGTCGAGATTGCACAGCGCCGTCAGGGCCTTCACGACGATCCCGTGGTCTCGGCGCCCGTTCGCGTCCGCGACCATGGCGACACCGCAGGCGTCGTGCTCGTTGGCGGGGTGGTAGAGGCCCTGGGGGGCGGGGAACCCGATGTGGGCAGCAGGCATTGAATCCCTCCCGTCGTCATCGTCTGCTTTGGTGTTGCAGGCGGGGACGACGTTGGCCCTGCTGCTGTTCGGTGGGTAGAGGGTATCGCACCCTGCCGGATTAGTGCCCACCCGGTCCACATCGCGAACATTCACAATATTTCGGCATGTGGACTCAGGTGTCCCAACACGCGATACCTTCCACATATTCCTCACTGATGTCCGCCCAGTCGCCGGCGCCGGGCGCGCAGGCGCTCCCCCATCGCGCGGCTAAGGTTGCTCCATGGAACGCGACGGCCTCGAAGCCCTGCTGGCGAGCGCGGGCGCCGACGGCAAGCGGCTGCGCCACGCTCTCATGCTCGTGTGCGACAGCCAGTGGTGGACCCTGGCCGACCTGGTCAGGGCGAGCGCCACCTCCAGACGCTCCGTCGAGGCGCTCCTGCGCGAGATCAGGCTCGAACGGCAGGGCGAGCGCTTCCGGGTGCCGCTCCCCCACACCCCCGACTACCAGGACCTGTTCGCGGTCAGCGAGCCGCCCGCCGACCCCGTCGCCCACCTGCTCCCCCACTACGAGCACGTGGTCAAGCGCATGCACCACCTGATCAGGCATGCCCCCGCCGCGCGGCAGGCGCTCGACCACGTCTCCGCCACCGCCGAGACCGTCGTCCGCCGCGCCCTGCTGCTCGGCGCCAGGTTCTGGCTGCCGGGCGCGCGCGTGCTGTGCGTCGGCGACCACGACCTGACCTCCCTCGCCGTACGGCTGGTGCATCCCGAGGCCGAGGTGACGGTGGTCGACATCGACGAGCGCATCCTGGCCTACATCGACGCCCAGGACCTGGGCGTGTCCACGCGGTGGGCCGACCTGCGGCTCGGGCTGCCCGCCTCGGTGCGCGAGCACGACCTGGCCGTCACCGACCCGCCGTACACGCCGGAGGGGGTGGGGCTGTTCGTGGGCCGCGCCGTCGAGGGGCTGAAGGACGACGGCCGGATCCTGCTGGCCTACGGCGCGAGCGAGCGCACGCCCATGCTCGCGCTCAAGGTGCAGCACACGCTGTCGGCACTCAACCTCGCCTACGAGGCGGTCTACCCCGACTTCAACCGCTACTTCGGCGCGGAGGCGATCGGCTCGGCCGCCGACCTGTACATCCTGCGGCCCACGACGAAGACCCGCCCCGCCGTCGCGGCCCGCGTCGACAAGCTCGCGACCGCGATCTACACCCACGGGCCGCAGTCGATCGAGTCGGCGCCCAAGGGGGCCGGGAAACCCCAGGGCGGTCCGGGCACGGGGCCCGACCTCGCGCCCGGGTTCGCGCCCGACCTGCTCGTCGGCGACTGGCCCAAGGAGCTGCCCCAGCCGCGCGCCAGGCTGGCCACCTGGCTGACCAAGCCGCACGCGACCGCGCCCTCGACGGTGGCGATCGCGGTGCCGGCGGGGCTCGAGGCCGCGCTCCCCCGCCTGCTGCTGGCCGGCCGCGCCGCGCGCGTGCGGGTCCACCTGGCCCAGCCGCCGCGCGACCTGCCGCGGCTCCCGGACGTCTACGAGATCACCATGGACGGCCCGGTCCTGGACGCGGTACGGCTGCCGCCGCCCGCCGACGAGACGGGCCGGCTGGTGCGCCGGGTCCTGGACAACGCCCACGGCAAGGCGGCCAACACCTGGCGGGAGGGGCTGATCGCCGCCGCCGCGGCCAGGGGCGTGACGCTGACCAAGAACGACGCCAGGGCGCTCATCCGGGCGGCCGCCCCGTGGGTGGAGTCGGTCACCGTGCTGGAGCTGCCGCTCCACCGCCTGGAGTCGCTGCCCGAGGCGGTCGCCGCCACCCTCGCGGCCCTCCCCCGCTGACGGGCCCGGCGCCCGCCTCCGCCGCGGGACAAGGTGCCGGGCGGCGCGGCCCCGCACCGAGCTCAGGTCGCGCGACCGGGCGGCCTCAGGCGGCGGCTCAGGTGGGGCGGGCCTCAGGCGGGCTCAGGCGGGCTCAGGTGGCGGGCCTCAGGCGGGCTCAGGTGGCGGCGATGACGCGGTCCGCGACGACCGCGCGGGCCAGGCCGTCGAGCGCGATCTGCGGGTGGACGAGGTCGTGGTCGCCGCCGCCGACCGGCCCGACCCAGCTCACCGTCACGAAGTGGCCGAGGGCCCGGGCCTGCGCCCTGCTGCGGGCGGCGTCGAAGGCGACTGTCTGCCGGACGAAACCGCTCGATCCCAGCGCGGACACCAGCGCGTCGGCGGCCCGTCCGTCGGTCAGGTTGAACAGCAGGAACTGGCCCGCGACCGTCCGGTCCGCGCTGGTGTAGGCGGCGTGCAGGACCTGCGTGCAACCCTCGGCCGCCACGCCCGCCAGCATCTCGCCGCAGTCGTCCAGCAGGCCGGAGGAGCCGCGCACCATGGTGACCCCGCCAGAGGCGAGCGTCGTGGTCTGCGGGCCGAGGACCTCGGCCACGGTGAGCGGCGTGGGGTCGAGCGCGGCGGTGTCGATGACGGCGTACTGCGCCGAGGTCCGCTCGCCGGCGAAGACCCCGGGTCGCGGCCCGTCGCCGCGCAGGAAGAGATAGGCCGTGGCGGCGGCGAGCGCCACCAGGGCGACCAGGACGGGGATGAGAACGCGGCGCGGCACGGTCATCAAGCCTAGGAGGTGCCGGTGAGCGCCACGACCCGCTTGAACAGAGCCTTCTCGGCGGCCCGCACGGTCAGGGCGAGGTTGGCGAAGTCGTCCCTGGGTGCGGGCTCGGCGCCGTCGGCGCGCGCCAGCCACACCAGCGCCACGTAGTGGCCGAGCGCGTAGGCGCCGCCCTCGGTGTAGGCGTCAGGGGGGAAGGCGGTGACCGGACGCACCCAGCCGCCCCTGTGCAGCGACTTCAGCGACTCGACCAGCTCGCCCGCGACCTTGGCGTCGTTGAGGTTGAGCAGCGTGAACTGGGCCAGGTAGCGGCCGTCGGCGCTGGTGTAGGCGGCGCGCGCGGCCTGCGAGCAGCCCGCCTCGGCGGCCTGGGTGACCAGCTCCGCGCCCCAGAGGGCGGCCGCGCAGTCGGCGTCGACGACCTTCTCCGAGAGTTTGAAGGTGACCTTGTGCGCCCCGGTGAGGGTCCTGCCGGGGAACAGCTCCTTGGCGGTGAACGGCTTGGCGTCCTTGGCCCGCTCGGCGATGGGCTCGAACACCTTGGGCGAGGCCCATCCCTCGAACCGCTCCGGCCGTAGCCCCTCGACGGTCAGCCCGGCGGCCTGCTGCGGCTCGGTCCTGGCGTCGGCGCCGAGCGCGGCGACGACGGAGGTGAGCGTCACGGCGGCGACGAGCACGCCCGCGACGCAGGCGATGATCACCAGCAGGCGCTGCTGCTCCGGCTTCAGCCCCCAGTCGGTCAGCAGGGGGAGGTTCCAGTCGGGCGGCGGTGTCTTCCGTCGTTTCCTGGTGCTCACAGCCCGCCCGTTCCTCCGATCAGGTGGCCGAGTCCGAAGGTGAGGCCCGCCGCCACGACCCCGACGACGAGCTGGCGCAGGCCGGAGTACCACCAGCTGCGGGCGGTGACGGTGGAGACCAGCGCGCCCGCCCCGAACAGCGCCAGGCACGACAGCACGGCCGAGGCGGTCAGGCTCGTGACGCCGAGCAGGTACGGCAGCAGCGGCAGGAGCGCGCCCACGCTGAAGGACAGGAACGACGACACCGCGGCGGTCTTGGGTGAGGGCAGGTCGGCAGCGGTGACGCCCAGCTCGGCCTGGGTGTGGACCTCCAGCGCCCGGTGCGGGTCGCGGGAGATCTGCCTGGCCACCTCGGCGGCGAGCTCCGGGTCGACGCCCTTGTCGATGTAGGCCTGGGCGAGCTCTTCCTGCTCGGCCTCGGGATGCCGGGCGAGCTCGCGCCGTTCGACGTCGATCTCGGCGAGGGCCAGCTCGCGCTGGCTGGCCACCGAGACGTACTCGCCGCCCGCCATGGAGAACGCGCCCGCGGCCAGCCCCGCGATGCCGGCGAGCGCGATCACCTTGGTGTCGCCGGTGCCGCCCGCGACACCGGCGATGAGCGCGAAGTTGGACACCAGCCCGTCCATCGCGCCGAAGACCGACGGGCGCAGCCATCCGCCGTTGACGTCACGATGCTGGTGGTGGATCTCCGCGCGCCCGCTCATCAGGACTTCTCTTCCTCCGGTACGGCCTGGGCCTTGCCGTCCCCTTCCCCGTCGGGCGCCTTGTCCTCGTCGTCGTTCCGCTCGCTCCCCGCGCTGTCCTCCTCACCGGCGGGCGGCGCCTGCTCGGCGGCGGTGACGCCGCCGGACGGGTCGGCCGAGGGCGAGACGACGATCTCCTCGGTTTCCTTGTTCCTGGTGGCCCAGAAGTAGACCAGGGCGCCGACGAACAGCACGAGCGCGGTCCACTGGTTGATGCGCAGGCCGAGGAAGTGGACGGCGTGGTCGACGCCGCCGACGGGGTCGACCCGCAGCCCCTCGATCCAGAACCGGCCGAGGGTGTAGCCGGCCACGTAGAGCGCGAACAGCCTGCCGTGGCGCAGCGTGAACCGCTTGCCCACCCAGATCAGCAGGAAGCCGAGCGCGACGTTCCACAGCGACTCGTACAGGAACGTCGGGTGGTAGAGCCCGGTGTAGCCCTCGATCGTGCCCGCCTTGCCCGGCTCGATCTCCAGCCCCCAGGGCAGCGTCGTCGGGCTGCCGAACAGCTCCTGGTTGAAGTAGTTGCCCCACCGGCCGATGGCCTGGGCGAAGGCGATGCCGGGCGCGACGGTGTCGGCCACCGCGCCCAGCGACAGCCCCCGCTTGCGGCAGGCCAGCCAGACGCCCACGCCGCCGAGCGCGATCGCCCCCCAGATGCCGAGCCCGCCGTTCCAGATGAACAGCGCCTCGTACGGCTCGTTGGGCGCCCGGTCACCGAAGTAGAGCTGCCAGTCGGTGATGACGTGGTAGAGGCGGCCGCCGATCAGGCCGAAGATCACCGCCGGGACGGCGATGTCGACGATCGTTCCGGGCGTGCCGCCGCGAGCCCGCCAGCGACGCTCGCTGATCCAGACCGCGACGATGACGCCCAGGACGATGCACAGGGCGTAGGCCCTGATCGGGATCGGGCCGAGGTACCAGACCCCCTGGGAGGGGCTGGGAATCGAGGCAAGGGGCATGTCAGTGGAGAGTAGCGGACCGAGGGCTAGTTGGCGGCATCGAGCCGAGGGCTACTTGCCGGCATCGAGAACGACCCTGCGCAGCTCGCTGGGCACGAAGGCGACGTCCTGCTCCATCTTGGTGCCGTTGAGCTTGACCGTCGGCGTGCCCTCGATCTTGGCCGCGGCGAGGGCCTTGTCGCTGTCGGCGATGTGGGTCTGGGCGTGCTTCTGCGAGGTCACGCAGGTGGCGAAGTCGGGGGCGGTGACGCCGGCCTCCTTGCCGAGCTCGACCAGCTCGGCGGTGGTGAAGCCCTCGACGTGCTCCTGGGGCTGCTTCTCGAAGAGCTTGTCGTGGAAGGCCATCCACTGCTTGCCGTCGGTGACGCAGCGGGCCGCGGCACCGGCGCGTACCGAGTTGCTCCGGGTGACGCCCTTGTTCATCTGCGGCGGGAAGATCGTCAGCGGGTGGTAGACGACCTTGGCCTTGCCCTCGGCGGCCAGGTTCTTGAACGTGGCGCCGCTGGTCTTCTCCAGCTGCTTGCAGGCGGGGCACTGGAAGTCTTCGTAGATGTCGATGACGGGGGCGGTCACGCCCGGGTTGGCCATCACGGCCGTGCCGTCGCTCTGCAGCGCGATGGGCGCGAGGTTGTCGCCGGCCTGCTCCGACTGGCTCTGGTTGGCCGCGTACAGCCACCCGGCGCCGACGGCCGCGAGGGCGACGACGCCCACGGTGACGTAGGTGGCCATGCGCTTGCGCTGGTCCTGCTTCTTGTCGGCCTCGCGCTGCGCCTTGATCCTGTCCCGCGCGGACTGTTCCCGCTGGGCCTTACTCATCGTCGTCCCCTTCGAAGTCATCACTGTGCCCGCTTCCCCCCGCCAGCCCGAGGGCGGCGTCCAGGGCGAACCGCCCCGGAGGGAAGCGAACGGTCCACGCGGCCAGCAGCACCAGGCCGAAGTCGCGGACGATGTCGAGCAGGTAGCTCGGCTCCTCCCACGCCTTGAGCTCGCCGCCGCCGCCGAAGCAGCCGCAGTCGATCCGCAACCCGTTGGCCCACGCCCACGCGATACCGAAGACGAAGGCCAGCATGAGGAGCCCGCCCACCACCGCGGCCACCCTGGTGAGCAGGCCGGCCACCAGCAGCACGCCGACGACGATCTCCACGATCGGCAGGGCGTAGCCCACTGCCGTGGCGATCGCCTCGGGCAGCAGCTGGTAGGCCTTGACGGCCAGGACGGAGTTGTAGATGCTACCGATCTTCAGGCCGCCGGCCACGATCAGCACTCCACCCAGGACCAGTCGAGCGACGGTCGTCACCCAGGGTATCGCCACCCTCGCACGCTGTAGCGGTTGCAACGCGGTCACATGCCTCTCCTCTGTTGTCGCACCTGGGAATGCGCACAGTACCTGGGTGTCATCTGATCACGTGCTGAATAAGGCTCAACTAAGGTCGGCGGTCACCAGACCGCCGTGTTGCTGAGCGCGGAACTCGCTGGGCGGCAGGCCCGCCCTGCGGGTGAAGATCCTGGTGAAGTAGGCGGGGTCGTCGTAGCCGACCCGCCTGGCGATCGCGGCGACCGGCAGCTCCGAGCCGGCCAGCAGGTCCTTGGCCCGGTTGAGCCTGATCGACAGCAGGTAGTCCTTGGGGCTGCAGCCGGCCAGGCGGCGTACCACCACGCGCAGGTCGCCGACCGTCATGCCGAGCCGTTTGGCGTGCTCGGCGACGGAGATGGGCAGGCAGGCGTCCCTGGCCAGGCCCGCCAGCACCGGGTGGCCGGTGGCGTCCTCGTCGGCCCTGGCGTGCCGGAGCGCGACGAGGACCTCGTGGACCAGCGCGGAGGTCTCGACCTCCAGGTAGGGGCTGCCCCTGCGGATGGCCTGCGCGATGCGGCCGATGGCGTGCGCGGCGGGCTCGGCGGTGGTCAGCGGGGTGACGGGCGTGGCCGTGTCGACGAAGCCGAGGTCCTGGTAGGCGGTGGCGGCGGGCCCGGTGAAGTCGACGAACCATTCGACCCAGCCGGTGTCGTGCGGCGCGTAGTGGTGCTTGACGCCGGGCAGCAGCCACAGGACCGACGGGGCGATGACCTCCACGGGCACGCCGCCGGCATGGGAGAACCAGCCGTTGCCCTGGGTGACGACGACGGCGACGTGGTGGTCGAGCGCGCGCGGGCCCACGGTGGGCAGCCGGCCCTCCAGGTGGCCGACGCCGAGGCAGACGAGGCCGAGCCTGCGGTGAGCGGGGCCTGGGGTGAGGTAGTGCATCCACCGCCGGAAGTCTTCGGCCATCCGCTCCCCCCTTCCGTCCAACAACTTCACCAGCTTTGTCCATGGCCCCTGAGCTGGGGAATCGGCAAGCTGCTACGCGCGGAATCCTATCCCAAGGGGCAAGATGCGATATTTCACGATAAATGGGGGCGCTTTTCGGCTGGACGGCGAGGAGTTCAGGGTGCTGTCAGGCGCCCTGCACTACTTCCGCGTCCTTCCCGAGCAGTGGAGCCACCGGCTGAGGATGCTGAGGGCCATGGGCCTCAACACGGTGGAGACCTACGTGCCGTGGGACCTGCACGAGCCCCGCAAGGGAGAGTTCCGCAGGCTCGACGAGCTGGGCGCCTTCCTCGACGCCGCGGCGGCCGAGGGGCTGCTGGCCATCGTCAGGCCCGGGCCGTACATCTGCGCGGAGTGGGACAACGGCGGCCTGCCCTCGTGGCTGACCGCCGAGCTCGGCCCCCGGGTGCGCACCAGGGACGCCGAGTACCTCTCCCACGTCGAGCGCTTCTTCGACGAGGTCGTCCCGCTGATCGCCGATCGGCAGGTCACCAGGGGCGGCAACGTGATCATGGTGCAGGTCGAGAACGAGTACGGCTCCTACGGCAGCGACGCCGTCTACCTGCGCCACCTGGCCGACGACCTGATCGCGCACGGCGTCGAGGTGCCCCTGTTCACCTCCGACGGCGCCGACGACTTCTACCTGACCGGCGGCACCGTGCCCGGCGTGCTGGCGACCGTGAACTTCGGCTCCGGTCCCGAGGCGGCCTTCGCCAAGCTGCGCGAGCACCGCCCCGACGACCCGCTGATGTGCATGGAGTTCTGGTGCGGGTGGTTCGACCACTGGGGACAGCCGCACGTCACCCGCGACGCCGCCGACGCCGCCGACAACCTGGAGCGGATCCTGGCCGCGGGCGCGTCGGTGAACCTGTACATGGCCCACGGCGGCACCAACTTCGGCACCACCGCCGGCGCCAACCGGGTCGGCGAGCTGGCCCGCGGCGAGTACCGGCCCACGGTCACCTCCTACGACTACGACGCCCCGATCGACGAGCGCGGCGCCCCGACGGAGAAGTTCTGGCGCTTCCGCGAGATCCTGTCCCGGTACAACCCGTCGCCGCCGGACGTGCCCGGACTGCCGCCCGTGCTCCCGCCCTCCGTGGTGCCGCTGGCCGAGTCCGTACGGCTGCGCGACGTCCTGGACGAGGTGGCGGGTCCCGCGGTGACCGCTCCGCTGCCGCCGTCCTTCGAGGATCTCGGCCTGGCCCACGGTCTGGTGCTGTACCAGGTGGAGGTGCCGGGGCCGCGCAGGCCGTACCGGCTGCGGGTGGGCAGCGTGCACGACCGCGCCCACCTGTACGTGGACGGCGAGCTGGCGGCGGTGCTGGAGCGCGACGGCGAGGAGCCGGTGCTGGAGGTGCCGGGCCCGGCGCGGCTGGAGCTGCTGGTGGAGTCGATGGGCAGGACGAACTACGGGCCCGCGCTCGGCGAGCGCAAGGGCCTCATGGCGCCGCCCATGCACGACCGGCAGTACCTGCACGGCGTGACGGCCAGGCCGATCCCGCTGGACGAGCTGCCCGCCCTGCCGTACGGGGAGGGGCCGGGCGCGCAGGTGCCCGCCTTCTTCCGCGGCGCGTTCGAGGCGGCCGAGCCGGCCGACGCCTTCCTCGCCCTGCCCGGGTGGGGCAAGGGATACGTGTGGGTGAACGGTTTCCTGCTCGGCCGTTACTGGGACAGGGGCCCGCAGCGCACGCTGTACGTGCCGTGGCCGCTGCTGCGGGCGGGCGCGAACGAGGTGGTGATCCTGGAGCTGGACCGCGCGGGGTCGCCGGAGCTCGAGCTGCGTCCCGAGCCCGACCTGGGCTAGCGGTCACATGAGGCGGGCCCCAGGGGAACCTCCCCTGGGGCCCGGCGCGTGTCAGGGGTCAGCGGCAGGAGAGCCTGGCGTCGCCCCAGTCGGCGTGGTCGTTGCCGTTGCCGTCGCCGCCGTCGGCGACGCGCAGCTGCACGTTCCTGGCGCCGGTGACGTCGGCCTTCAGCTCGTAGGCGGGGTCGGCGGCGCGCAGCACCGGGCTCTGCGCCACCACCGTGCCGTCGGCCACGACGGAGTACTGGACCGACCCGCGCGTGGTCTGCACGTCGTCGACGCCGACCCAGGCGGACAGGGCGGTGCAGCGCCCGCCGAGGAAGTAGGTGATCGTGGCGGGAGCGTGGGTGCCCAGACCCTTGGCGAAGGACCGGCCGCCGATCGTGATCGGCCTGCCGTCGCCCTGGCCCTGCTCGCCGTTGGACTGGTCGCGCTCGACGGGCCCCCAGCCGTTGGTGGCCGCGGTCCAGTCGATGTCGCTGACGTACACGTCGCTGGTGGGCGGCGGCGGCATCGTCCGTACGGCGGCGCCGGCCTCCAGCGTCTTGACGACCCCGCCCACCTCGTAGGTGAGGGTCGCCTTGAGCTGGTAGGGCTGGTACGGCGCGTCGACGGGCGGCGTGACCTTCCACGCGGTGGACAGCTGCCGGCCCGGCTCGACGGCGGCGGCGGTGCCCTCGCCGGTGACGGTCCAGCCCTGCGGCGCGGTCAGCCGTACCGAGACGTCACGCGCGGCGGTGTCCTCCAGGTTGGCGAACACGGTGGTCACGTCGTTGGGCAGGCCGGGCTCCAGCGTCTCGGCGGCCGGGCGGACCGCCAGCGAGGCGCAGGCGAGCTGGTCCTGGGCGGGGCCGAGGTCGGTGACGGAGAAGTCGTCGAGGACGAAGTCGGCGCCGTCCCTTTCGGCCTGCAGCGAGCGCAGACCCACCCAGACGTCGCCGCAGCCCGCGACGACCCGCTCGGCGAACGTGGCGGTGGTCAGCTTCTGCTCCAGCGGGGTCTGGCGCAGCTCGACCGTCTGGCCGGCCTTGTCGTAGCCGGTCACCCAGGCGAAGGTGTTCGGCAGCGCGTTCTGGTGGCGGAAGGACACCTCGTAGGCGTGTCCCGGCTCGAACCTGGTGCTCCACGGCACGGTCCGGTAGACCAGTCCCCTGCGCTCCTCGTGCGCCTTCAGCGACTCCTGCCCGCCGATGACGTCGTCGACGGCCTTGCCGTTCCAGCCGGCCTGGGTGTAGGGGGCGTGCTTCTGGGCGATGTGGGTGCGCGGGTCGGTGCTGCCGCCGGCGTCGCCCTTGACGAACGGGCCCCAGCCCTGGTCGACGTGCTCGAAGTCCTCGACCTTGCCGGTGGGCTCGGTGCGCACCAGCCGTACGTCGTCGACGCGCACGGCCGCCTGTCCCGCCTCGGCGGTGACGTGCACGGTCGCCTTGTCCTTGGGCGCGGTGAAGACCACCTTGACCCGCTGGAAGTAGGTGTCGTGCTTCTCGTCGGCGGCGACGTGGTTCTTGACGGTCGAGCGGTCGAGGGAGGCGGAGACGTTCAGTCCGCGGCCGCCGTCCACGGTGAGCGTGGTGCGCCGCGAGGCGCCCGGCTGGACCTCGATCCACGCCGAGAGGCTGTAGGTGGCGCCAGGGGTCAGGCCCTTGAGCCGCTGCCGCAGCTCGGCGCGCTCGCCGCCGCCGAGCAGCGCCACCCGCTGGCCCGTGGCGGTGGTCTCGACGCTGACCGCGCCGCCGGTCTCCCACGCGCCGGTGAGGTCGCCGTTGAAGCCGGGGTCGGCGACGCCGCCGCCCTCACCCCAGCGCGGGCGGTCCTGCTCGGGCGCCTTGCCGGGGTAGAGCACGTACGGCACGCCCGCCTCGGCGGTCAGGGTGATCTTGCCGTCGACCGGGGTGACGGTGCCGGCCGCAACCCTGCCCTGGGTGGTGAGCTTGTAGACGCGCATCGTGGTGGTGGCGTCCCACGTGGTCGTCCCGCCCGCCGGGTTGTAGTGGTAGTACCTGCCCTCCCACGGGATCAGGTAGGTGCCGCCGTCGATCACCTTGGCGGTGCCGGCGTAGACCTCGCGCTTACCGCCGACGGCCGTGGCGCGCACGCCGTCGCCGAAGACGATGCCGTCGGCGTTCCAATCCATGATCGGGAAGTGCTGGAGGTACTTGGCGGGGAGGTTGTTCTCCCAGATGTTGCGGTAGAAGGGGGTCCAGTCGACCTCGCCCGTCCAGCCCTCGAACTCCTCGATGCGGGCGTTGCCCAGGATGGGGTGGTTGTTCCAGACGTCCTTCTCCTGGTTGCGGATGAAGCGGATGATCTGGGAGTTGAGCCCCTTGTTGGTGGCGCCGCCGTAGTTGAGGTCGGCGGCCCAGTGCGACCACAGCGAGGCCCGCTCCAGCTTGTCGGCCCACTCGCTGGAGACCTGCCAGCCCTGCTCGCGCAGTTCGGCCAGGGTGCGGTCGGCCACCCAGCCGTGGGTGTAGTAGACGTCGAGGTAGAGCAGCGCGAGGTTGCGGTCGGTCTCCTCGCGCAGCTGCTTGAAGCGCTGGGCCAGGTTGCCCGTGGCCAGGTCGTGGCGCTGGTCGATGTAGTACGACTGGCCGAGCCAGTCCCAGCCGCGGGCGTTCTTGTCGACCAGGTTCTCGTCGAAGGCGCCGGCCTCGGCGTAGGCCTCGGTGGCGTTGACGTGCACGCCGAAGGCGGCGTTCCAGTCCTTGCCGGCGCGCAGCAGCGTGTTGAGGTCCTTCAGCCCGCCCGCGCGCTTGTTGTAGTTGCCGCCGTAGTCGGGGTGGGCGGAGTCGTGGCCCTCCGACTGGTAGCCCTTGAGGATGGCCAGCTGGCCGAGGCCGTCGGTGGCCAGCGAGATGCGCTTGATGTCGTCGAGCGTGCGCAGGAACGGGTGGGTGGCCTGGCTGGCGAAGTTGAAGGGGATGTGGATGGCCACGCGGTCGCGGGTCTGGTCGGCGCCGGGCGGCTTGACGCCGATCTCCCTGAAGGCGACGGCGCCGTCCTGCCAGTCGACGCCGCCGTCGCCGTTGGCGTCGGGGGTGACGACGACCTTGGCCCACGGCAGTTCCTCGGTGAACGGCGCGCCCGCGGCCCGGTAGGTCCACTGGCCGCTCCACACCCCGACGGTGACCCGGCCGGCCGCGTCCTTGCGGGCCTGGTGCCAGAACCTGGCCGCGTCCACGTTGGTGGAGCCCGAGGGCTGGTCGTAGCTGGAGTTCGACTCGATCGCGGCGGCGAGCCCGCCGGTGTTCACGATGGCGTAGGTGGCGCCCACGGGGGCCGCCTCGGCCGGGGTGGCGGGGGTGACCTGCGCGAACCTGTCCGCGGTGCGGGTGGAGTCGGGGTCGAGCCTGGTGAAGGCGGTGGCGGCGCCCGCCTGGTCGCTGGAGACCGACACCAGGTCGTGCCCCGGGATGTCGATCGTGCCGACCCTGAAGGCCTCGGTGTCCTTGACGGCGTCGATCCTGAACGTGGTGGTCCGGCCGTCCAGGGCGATGCTGGCCTCCAGTTCGACGCCGGGCAGCGCGTCGAAGGTCAGCCGGTACCGGGCCGCCGCGGCGTCGCTCCCGGTGGAGACGCCCTTGACCGGGTACGGCTTGCCGTTCAGCACCACGTCGGTGACAGGGGCGGCCGAGCCGCCGAGCCTGTCGCCGCCGGGGGCGGTGTAGCCGAGCACGCGGGGGAAGTCGCTCGCCACGGCGACGGTGAGCTCCGGCGAGGTGAGGGTGATCACCTCCTCGGCGGCGGCCGTTGGCGTGAGTGCTAATCCGGACAGCGTGAGGCCGCCCGCCAGGGCAGCCGAAAGCAGACGCATGGGCATCGCTCCTGCGCATTAGGGGGGTGTTGGGGGTGAGAAGAGGGTGGAGCAGGCTCAGAGCTTGACGCCGCCCGCGGCGAGGTCCGCTTTCCAGAACCTCTGCAGGCCGATGAAGGCGAGGATGACGGGGATGACGGACACGAACGCGCCGGTGATGACCATGTCGCGGTAGAAGCCGTAGCGCAGGCTGTTCCACTTGACCAGGCCGAGCGTGATCGGCCACAGCGACTCGTCGTTCAGGACGATCATCGGCAGGAAGAAGTTGTTCCAGATCGCGACGAACTGGAACAGGAAGAGCGTGACGAGGGCGGGGGCCATCAGCCTGATGGCGACGGTGAAGAAGATGCGCAGTTCGCCGGCGCCGTCCAGCCGGCCCGCCTCCAGCAGCTCGCCGGGCACCGCCGCGTCGGCGTAGACCCTGGCGAGGTAGACGCCGAACGGGCTGACCATGCTCGGCAGCAGCACCGCCCACATGGTGTTGAGCAGGCCGATCTGGGTGAGCAGCAGGTACAGCGGCAGGCCCAGCAGCGGGATGGGGATGAGCACCGCGAACATGATCGTGGCGAAGACGGCGCCGCGCCCCCTGAAGGGGTACTTCGACAGCGCGTAGCCCGCCATGGCGGAGATCACGGTCGCGCCGAGCGCGCCGCCGACGGAGTAGACGACCGTGTTGAGCATCCAGCGGGGGTAGACCCCGCCGTCCTGCTCCATCAGCCTGGCGAGGTTGGTGCCGAGGTTGAGGTCGCCGAACCACAGCGCGGGCGTGTCGAACAGGTCGCCGCCCGACTTGGTGGCCGAGACCAGCAGCCACCAGATCGGCAGCAGGATGTAGACCGCGACGAGGAACATGAACGCGGTGGTCAGCGTGCGCGAGCGCACGGTCGGCTTCATCGGTTCACTCCCCGGGCGGTCAGCCAGGCCGACAGTCGGATGAACAGGTAGGACAGGCCGGCCGCGAGCACCGCGAGCGTGAGCGCGATGGCCGTGCCCTGGCCGTAGTCGTTGTTGTCGAGGGCGACCTGCAGCGACCGCATCAGCGGCGTGTAGTCCCTGCCGACGGCGGGGGTGATCCTGCTGAGCACCATCGGTTCGTTGAACAGCTGCAGGGTGCCGATGATGGAGAACACTCCGGTGAGCACCAGCGAAGGGCGCACCAGCGGGATCTTGACGTACCAGGCGGTCTTCCAGCCGCCGGCGCCGTCCAGCTCGGCCGCCTCGTACAGCGAGGAGGGGATCGACTGCAGCGCCGCGTAGATGACCAGCATGTTGAAGCCGACCCAGGTCCAGGTGACGATGTTGGCCATCGACCACATCACCACGTTGTCCGACAGCAGGTCGAAGGGGAGCAGGTCGGCCACCGGGGAGATGTCGGGGGTGTAGAGGAACGACCAGACGATGGCGGCGATCACGCCCGGCACCGCGTACGGCAGGAAGTAGGTCAGCCGGAAGAAGCCCTTGAACCGGGCGCTCGCGCTGTCGAGCAGGAGGGCGAGCACCAGCGAGAGTCCCAGCATGATCGGCACCTGGACGACGCCGAACAGCAGCAGCCTGCCGACGCCGGCCACGAAGCTGCCGTCGGCGAAGACGGCGGTGAAGTTGTCCAGCCCGGAGAAGACCCGCTCCGGGGTGCCGAAGCCGAGCCCTGAGCGCTTCACCCGGTAGAAGCTCTCGTTGATCGCGTAGCCGATCGGGACCAGGAAGAAGACGACGAACAGCACCGTGAACGGCAGCAGGAAGACGAACGCCGCCTTGTTGCTGGTCGGCCTGCCGCGTCTGCGGGCGGGGGCGGCTCTGGTCTCGTCGGCTCGGAGCTGGATTGCTGCCATCGGTCCTCCACGTCACCGCCGGTCGGGGCGGTGACGGTCTCGCACGGTCGAAGCTGTGGGTGTCGTCGGGGGGGGCGCGGGCGGCGCGTCAGGGGGCGACGGTCAGGCCCTTGTCCTTCACGGTGGCCACCGCCTTCTCCTGGATGGTCGCCAGCGCCGAGCCGAGCGTGCCGCCCTTGCCGTTGGCGGCCTTGGCGAACTCCTCGCCGAAGACGGCGTTCACCGCCGGCATCGTCGGGCCCCACCCGAAGTCGGGGCTGACGTTCTTGCTCGCCTCGGCGAAGGTCTGGAAGACCTTCTGGTCGGCGTAGAAGGGCCGGCCCGCGTTCATGTTCGGCAGCGAGCCGCCGTCGACGGTGACCGGGAACAGGCCGCCCTTGGCGATCAGGCCGTCGAAGGCGGCGGCGTCGGTCGACATCCAGGCGGCGAAGTCGACCGCCTCCTTGACGTTCCGGCAGCCCTTCAGTACGGCGCTGGGCGAGCCGCCCGCGTTGCCGACGGCGGGGCTGGCCGGGTCCCACACCGGCATCGGCGCGACCGCCCACTTGCCCGTGGTCTTGGGGACGGAGTCCTCGAGGACCTTGGTCATCCAGACGGCGCCGACGACCGTGGCGCTCTTGCCGTCGGCGTAGTTCTTCCACATCGCGTCGGACCAGCCGGGCAGCACGTCGACGACCTTCTTGTCGATCAGGCCCTGCCAGTAGTCGGCGACCTTGACCGACGCGGGGTCGTTCATCTTGACGTGCCAGGCGTCGCCCTCGATGCCGAACCACTTGGCGCCGGCCTGCTGGGCGTACCCGGCGAACAGGTACATGTCGTCGGGGGTGAAGGTGGTGATGGAGACCTCGGGGTCGGCCTTGCGCAGCTTCTCGCCGGCGGCGGCGAACTCGTCCCAGGTCTTCGGCACCTCGATGCCGTGCTTGTCGAAGATGTCCTTGCGGTAGAACATGCCCATCGGGCCCGAGTCGACGGGGACGCCGAACTGCTTGCCGCCGAAGGTGACCGTCTTGAGCGTCCAGGGCTGGAACTTGGCGTTGTACGGCTGCGCGTGGGCGGTGATGTCCTCGAGCGCGCCCTCGACCAGGAAGCTGGGCAGCGTCTCGGCCCCCACCTGCGCCAGGCACGGCGCGTTGCCGGCCTTCACGGCGGCGAGCATCCGCTGGTAGCCGCCCTGGGAGCCCGGCTGCGTCTGGGTGAACGTCACCTGGACGTCGGGGTGGGTGGCGTTCCACGCCTTGACGGCGTCCTCGTAGCCGGGCGCCCAGCCCCAGAACTCCAGCGTCACGGGCCCGCCCTTGGCGCCGGTCGGCGCGGCGGCGGAGGGCGCCGCCGAGCTCGCGGTTTCCGCCTGGCCGCCGCACGCGGCCACCAGCGACACACAGACCAGCGCGCCCGCGGCGCCCAGGATCGTCCTTGACTTGCCCATCGTCTTTCCCTCCAGGCCACGCGGGTGCACCACCCGCGTCCGATGCCCGTAACCTTGGCCCGCGTGCCGGTCGGGAGCCATGGACAAACGATGAGCAGCCCTTGCACTTACGTGTTCAGAGGTCGGCGATATCGCACAGAAACAGAAACGCGGCTGTCTTGTTACGACAGCCGCGTCGCATCTGTGACTTCCATGCGGGCCTGTAGGAGCCATCGCCATGCGGGCGTACGGCGGTCGCCGTCAGCGTGGCGGCACCCCACGGAGGGGACGGCGGCACGCCGGGACGGCCGCTCGCCTCCTGCGGTGGCGGGCGGTCAGCGGGCGGCGACGCCCGCGCGCATCTCAGCGGCCAGCGTACGCACGTCGGCCAGACCGGCGGCCTGGTCAGGTGCGTCGAGCAGGCGGCGGATGAAGGCCGAACCCACGATGACGCCGTCGGCGTAGCCGGCCACCTCGGCCGCCTGCGCGCCCGTGCCGACGCCCAGGCCCACGCACACGGGCAGTGAGGTGTGCGCCCGCGTGCGGGCCACCAGGCCCTCGGCGGCCACGTTCACGGTCTCCCTGGCGCCCGTGACACCCATCAGCGAGGCCGCGTAGACGAAGCCCGTGCAGCACTCCACGACGGCCTTGATGCGCTCCTCCGTCGAGCTGGGGGCCACCAGGAACACCGTGTCGATGCCCGCCTCGGCGGAGGCCGCCCGCCACGGGCCTGCCTCCTCGGGCGTGAGGTCAGGCGTGATGGTGCCCACGCCGCCGGCGTCGGCCAGGTCGCGGGCGAAGCGCTCGACGCCGTAGCGGTCGATCGGGTTCCAGTAGGTCATGACCAGCGTCGCCGCGCCGGTCCTGGCCACGCCCTCGACCGTGCGCAGCACGTCGGCGATGCGCGTGCCGTTGACCAGCGACCGGTGCACCGCGTCCTGGATGGTCGGGCCGTCCATGAGCGGATCGGAGTACGGCAGGCCGATCTCGATGACGTCGCAACCGGCCTCGACCATGGCGGTGGCGGCCTCGACCGCGCCTTCCTTGGTCGGGAACCCCGCGGGCAGGTAGCCGACGAGCGCCGCCCTGTTGTCGGCCTTGGCCTTGGCGAACACCGTCTGAAGAGTCGTCATCTCACAGCCCAAAGTACTTCATGGCGGTGCCCATGTCCTTGTCACCGCGGCCGGACAGGTTGACCAGGATCGTGGCCTCGGGGCCGAGCTCGCGGCCGAGCTGCAGCGCGCCCGCCAGGGCGTGGGAGGACTCGATGGCCGGGATGATGCCCTCGGTCCTGGCCAGCAGGGCGAAGGCGTCCATGGCCTCGGCGTCGGTGATGCCGTGGTAGGTCGCGCGGCCGGTGTCCTTGAGCCAGGCGTGCTCGGGGCCGACGCCGGGATAGTCGAGCCCCGCCGAGATGGAGTGGGACTCGATGGTCTGGCCCTCGTCGTCCTGCAGCACGTAGGTGCGCGAGCCGTGCAGCACGCCGACCGAGCCGGCGGTGAGCGTGAGCGCGTGCTCGCCGGTCTCCAGCCCCCGGCCGGCGGCCTCGTAGCCGTGCAGGGCCACGTCGTGGTCGTCGAGGAAGGCGTGGAAGATGCCGATGGCGTTGCTCCCGCCGCCCACCGCGGCGCAGATCGCGTCGGGCAGCCCACCGGTCAGCTCGAGCATCTGGCGGCGGGCCTCGACGCCGATGATCCGCGCGAAGTCGCGGACGATCTCGGGGAAGGGGTGCGGGCCCGCGATGGTGCCGAACAGGTAGTGCGTGGTGTCGACGTTGGTGACCCAGTCGCGGAAGGCCTCGTTGATGGCGTCCTTGAGGGTCTGGCTGCCGTTGGTGACGGGCACGACCCTGGCGCCGAGCAGCTTCATCCTGGCGACGTTGAGCGCCTGGCGCTCGCAGTCGACGGCGCCCATGTAGATCACGCACTCCAGGCCCATGAGGGCGGCGGCCGTGGCCGTGGCCACGCCGTGCTGGCCCGCGCCGGTCTCGGCGATCACCCGGCTCTTGCCGAGCCGCTTGGTGAGCAGCGCCTGGCCGAGCACGTTGTTGATCTTGTGGGCGCCGGTGTGGGTGAGGTCCTCACGCTTGAGCACGATCCTGGCGCCGCCGGCGTGCTCGGCGAAGCGCGGCACCTCGGTCAGCGTCGTGGGGCGGCCCGCGTAGGTGCGCAGCAGCTGGTCGAACTCGGCGATGAAGGCCGGGTCGGTCCTGGCCGCGGCGTAGACGGCGGCGACCTCGTCGAGGGCCGGGATCAGCGCCTCGGGGACGAATCTGCCGCCGAAGATGCCGAACTTGCCGGCGGCGTCGGGGTCGTCGCCGCGGGCTCCGTTGCCAGCCAGGTCGGCGGCGGTCAGGACAGTCATCTCATCCCTCTGATCCGTGGTCGGGTCGCGTGGCGGGGTGGGCGCCGGCCGTCACCAGGGCCTCGACCGCCTTGCGCGGGTCCTTGCCGGTCACCAGGCTCTCGCCGACCAGGACCGCGTCAGCCCCCGCCCGCGCGTACGCTAGCAGGTCGTGCGGGCCGCGAACGCCCGACTCGGCGATCTTGATGATCCCGTCGGGAATCTTGGGCGCGAGCTTGGCGAAGACGTCACGGTCGACCTCCAGGGTCTTGAGGTTGCGCGCGTTGACGCCGATGATCCTGGCGCCCGCCGCGACCGCCCGCTCCACCTCCTCCTCGGTGTGGACCTCGACGAGCGGCGTCAGGCCGATCGACTCGGCGCGCTCGATGAGGGAGACCAGCGCGGGCTGCTCCAGCGAGACCACCATGAGCAGGACCAGGTCGGCGCCGTGGGCCCGCGCCTCCCACAGCTGGTAGGAGGTGACGATGAAGTCCTTGCGCAGGATCGGGATGTCGACCCTGGCGCGGACCGAGGCCAGGTCCTCGAGGCTGCCGCCGAAGCGGCGCCGTTCGGTCAGGACGCTGATGACGTGGGCGCCGCCCTCTTCGTAGTCGGCGGCGAGCGCCGCGGGGTCGGCGATGGCGGCCAGCGCGCCCTTGGACGGGCTCGACCGCTTGACCTCAGCGATGACCGAGACCTTGTCGCCGCCGAGCGCCGCGTAGGCGTCCTTGGCGGCCGGGGCGCGCCTGGCGCGCTCCTTCAGCTCGTCGAGCGACACCGCTTTCTGCCGTTCGGCAAGATCTTCTCGCACACCGGCCAGGATGTCGTCGAGAACGGTCCCGCTCAGGCTCCGCTCGTTCACGCGATCAAGATCCCTCCGGTCGGCTGTGGTGGGGGCGACGAGGAGTTCGCGCCGGCGTCCGCTCCCCTTCTTGTCTTGCGATGGTATCGGCCGCGCCGAGGTCACCTCGCCACAGCCCCCCTGCTACGGGGCAAGAAACGCGCCGAAAGGCAGGTTACGGACGACCCAGAAGACCAGGATGAGCGCCAGCAGCGACCAGATCAGGAGGGGCCGCGGCGCGGGCGGCCGCCAGGGCCGCCCTCGCCATCCGGCGACCAGCCATCTGGTCCAGAAGTAGGCCAGGACCGGCACCGCGAGCACGATCAGCGGGTTGAGGCCGAGCGCGGCCACCGGGTCGAGGTGCGCGAGCGCGTGGGCGGCCCGCAGCCCGCCGCAACCCGGGCAGTACCAGCCGGTGAGCGCGAGGAAGGGACACGCCGGATAGTGACCGGGCCGGTTGGGGTCGACCAGCCCCACGTAGGCGAAAGCCGCCCCCGCCACCAGGGCCACGCCCAGCGGTGCGAGGACGGCTTTCCGGCCGCGCGTGCCGGTGAACACGCTTCCCACGTTCCTAGTAGGTGGCGCTCACCGAGGCCGCCCAGCCGAACAGGCCGATCCAGAAGATCAGGAAGAGCACCCAGCCCGCGATGCCGACGTAGGACAGGATGAGACCGGCCAGGGCCATGCCCCTGCCCTCCTCGCCGGTCTTCTTGATCTGGCCGAGCGAGATGTGGCCGAGGATCACCCCGACGATGGAGGCCACACCACAGGTGATCAGACCCACGATGCCGCTGATCAGCGCGGCGATCGCCATGCCGTTGGTCTTCGTCGGCTGCGGGCCGCCGTAGCCGTAGGGGTCGTAGCCGCCACCGGGAGGAGGCGGGTAGCCGCCGGCGGGCTGCGATCCGTAACCACCCGAGCCGTAGCCACCCTGCTGGTACCCGCCCGAGCCCTGGCCGGCGCCGTAACCACCGGAACCCTGGCCCGCGCCGTAGCCGCCTGAACCGGCCCCGTACCCTCCCGAGCCCTGACCCGCGCCGTAACCACCGGAGCCCTGACCACCCGCCGGCGGGCCGTAACCGCCACCCCCGGGCGGCTGTTCGCCGTAGCCCCCGCTACCGCCCTGGTTTCCGTAGCTCATACCGACGACTCCTCATGAATAGCGAATTGCCCGCCGAGCTTAGCGAGAAGCCGTCCGCCACGCGCAGAAGCCGCTGTTTTGTGGGCCTTTTGTAATCCTGCGATCAGGCGTGCCGCTCGCCGAGCCCCACCGGTTACGTGATCGTGCCGACCGTGACCCCCTGCCGTCTCGCCGAGCCCTCCCCAGCAGCCTAGCCCCGCGACCGGCGCCAGGCCGAGACCCACGGGGACCGAGCCGCCGGGCGATCCGCGCCGGGCTCTCACGGCGATCCGCACCGCCGTCCCACCGCGGTCCGGACCGGGATCCGCGCGGGAAGGTGCCCGGCTCCCGTCAGCGCTCCTCGGTGGGGTCGTCTCCCCTGTCGATCGCCTCCCAGAGCGACCTGTCGTCGCGGGGCCCCGCGGCCGGCCCCGGACGGTCGTAGCGGGCCGACATGCCCGCCCACCCCGTGGCGCGCAGCACGGCCAGCACGCCGCCCGCGCAGAGCAGCACGCCGCCCGCCACCGCCACGTACGGCCAGGCGGTGTGGGCGATCGCCACGGCGTCCTGCGTGGCCGCCCCGACGGGATTGCGCCGGGCGGCGAGCTCCAGGGCCGCCGAGCCCGCCGTCGCCACCCAGGCCGACAGCGCCGCGCCCAGCCCGCACAGCGCCAGCACCGCGCCGACGACCCTGCGCCACACGCCCCTGGTCGCGAACAGCGCCACGACCGCCGCCAGCCCGGCCAGGGCCAGCGGCTGCGCGGCCGGCGCCAGCTCGCCGCCGGTCAGCTCGACCGGCGCGCCCGCGCCGTACGTGACGGTGGTCCAGACGCGGCCGGCGGCCAGCAGCGGCAGGCCGGCGCCCGCCGCGCACAGCAGCAGCCAGAGGGTGAGCTCTCGTTTCACGACAGGGGCAGCGGATCGGCGTCGAAGCAGGTGCGGTCGCCGGTGTGGCAGGCGGCGCCCACCTGGTCGACCTTGACCAGGATCGTGTCGCCGTCGCAGTCGAGCGCGACGGACTTGACGTGCTGGACGTGGCCGGAGGTGTCGCCCTTGACCCAGTAGGAGGCGCGGCTGCGCGACCAGTAGGTGGCCCTGCCCGTGGTCAGGGTGCGATGCAGCGCCTCGTCGTCCATCCAGGCGAGCATGAGGACCTCGCCCGTGTCGTACTGCTGGACGATGGCGGGCACGAGCCCGTCGGGATTGCGCTTCAGTCGCGAGGCGACCTTCGGGTCGAGGGACATGCGGCCATTCAACCAGGCACGGGCGGCGATGCCGTCCCTCACCCCGGCGCACCGCCACCGCCGGTGAACCTGCACGGGCGACCGCCCGCCCCACCGCCCTCATACGGCACCGGCGCCCGCCCGTCCTTCCGCCCTCGGACGGCACCGGCCGCCGCCCATCGTCCGCGGGCGGCGGCCGGCGCCCCTGCGCCTCGCGGGCAGGGGCGGGTCAGGAGCGGGCGGCGGAGACCCAGGAGGCGTGCAGGTCGGCGTAGACGCCGGGCTCGCGGACCAGGTCGGCGTGCGGGCCGCGCTGGACGAGGCGTCCGGCGTCGAAGACGAAGACCTCGTCGGCGTTCTCGGCCGTCGACAGCCGGTGCGCGATCGAGATGGCGGTCCGCCCCCTGGTGACCCCGTCGAGGGCGCGGGCGAGCCGTACCTCGGTGGCCGGGTCGACGGCGGAGGTCGCCTCGTCCAGCAGCAGCAGGTCGGGGTCGGCGAGGTAGGCGCGGGCGAGGGCGACCAGCTGGCGCTCGCCCGCCGACAGTGACTCGCCGCGCTGTCCCACCGTGGTGGACAGCCCCTCGGGCAGGCCCTCCAGCCAGTCGGCGAGGCCCAGCTCGGTCAGCGCCAGCGCGATCTCCTCGTCGGTGGCCGACGGCCTGCCGAAGCGGACGTTGTCGGCGAGTGTCCCGTCGAACAGGAAGCCGTCCTGCGGCACCATGACGATCCGCTCCCGCAGCGAGGAGAAGCGCACGTCGCGCAGGTCATGGCCGTCGATGGTGACGCGCCCGTCCACCGGGTCCATCAGCCTGGTCAGCAGCTTGGCGAAGGTGGTCTTGCCGGACCCGGTCTCGCCGACGACCGCGACGCGGGCGCTCGGGGGGATGGCGACCGACAGCTCGCGCAGGACCGGCGCGCCGCCGGGGTAGGCGAAGTGGACGTCCTCGAAGGCCACGGAGATCGGCCCGCGGGGCAGGCTGACGCCCTCCTCGCCGGGGTCGGCGACGTCGGGCGGGGTGTCGAGCACGCCGAGGACGCGCCGCCAGCCGGCGACCGCGTTCTGCGCCTCGTTCAGCACCTCGGTGGCGATCTGCAGCGGCGAGACGAACAGGGTGACCAGGAACAGGAAGGCGACCAGCCGGCCCGCGGTGATGTCTCCCGACAGGCCCAGTCTGACGCCGACCAGGACGATCCCTGCGATGGCCGCGGCCGCCACGATCTCGGTCAGCGGGAAGACCAGGCCGACGATCTTCTGCGCCCTGACCTGCGCGCTCCGGTTGGCGTTGATCGCGATGTCGATGCGGTCGGAGGTCCGGCGCTCGGCGCCGTAGGCGCGGATGACGGCCGCGCCGACGACCGACTCGCTCACGGCGGCGAGCATGTCGCCCGTGCGCTCGCGGACGATGGTGTAGGCGTTCGACAGCCAGCGCTGGAAGCGCGGCAGGGCGATCATCAGCGGGATGAAGCAGACCCAGACCAGCAGGGTCAGCTGCCAGGAGTAGACGAACATCAGCACCGTGGCGACCAGCAGCTGGCCGAACGCCACGATGATCATCAGGCCGCCCCACTGCATGAAGTTGCTGATCTGGTCGATGTCGTTGGTGACGCGGGAGACCAGCGCGCCGCGGCGCTCGGAGTTCTGGGTGAGCACGGACAGGTCGTGGACGTGCCGGAACCCGCGGACCCTGAGCGTGGCGAGGGAGGCCTCGGTGGCCTTGTAGAGGCGGACGTTCATCACGTAGCCGCACAGGGCGGTGATGACGACCGCCGCGGCGCACAGCAGGACCGCGCGCGAGATGTAGGAGATGTCCGGCGTGCCGGTCTTGAGGCCGGTGTCGATCGTCTGCTGCACGGCGATCGGCACGATGACCTTGCCGATGGTGGCGACGACGGCCAGGACGAGCGTGCCCGCGAGGCCCTTGTGGAACTCGGGCGTCAGCGAGAGCCCGTGGCGCACGGTGGCGAGCGCCGACCGCCCCGAGTCCTGGAAAGCGACGCTCATGCCACGACCTCTTCCTCTTCCTCTTCCGCCGTGATCGCGGCCCGCTCGGCCTCTTCGCGCTCGTAGGCGGTGACCAGGTTCCGGTAGCCGGGGCAGCGCTCGAGTAGCTGCTCGTGGCTGCCGCGGTCGACGACGTTGCCCCTGTCGAGATAGACCACCTCGTCGGCCAGCGCGATCGTGGCCAGCCGGTAGGCGATGACGACCACCGTCGAGGCGTCGTCCGGCCGGCCGGCCGCGTCCTGCTCGCCGGTCCCGGCCGCGTTCAGGTGGCGCAGGCCGTACAGGATCTTGGACTCGACCTGGGGGTCGACGCTGGAGGTGGCGTCGTCGAGGATGAGCAGGCGCGGGCGGCGGACGACCGCGCGGGCCAGCGCGATGCGCTGGCGCTGGCCGCCCGACAGGGTGGTGCCGCGCTCGCCGACCTTGGTGTCGAGCCCGGCGGGCAGCTTGGCGACGAAGCCGTCGGCCTGGGCCAGGCGCAGGGCGGCCCAGACCTGGTCCTCGGAGACGTCGAGGCCGAGCGTGATGTTGCCGCGCACGGTGTCGTCGAACAGGAACGTCTGCTGCGGCACCAGCGCGACCGTGTCGGCGATGCCGCCGTAGGCGATCTCGCGCAGGTCGACGCCGTCCAGGCGCACCTCGCCCTTGTCCGGGTCGACCAGGCGGCCCAGCGCCTGCACGAGCGTGGACTTGCCGGAGCCCGTGGGCCCGACCAGCGCCACGGTACGGCCCGCCGCCACCTCGAAGGTGACGTCGTGCAGCACCTCGGCCGTGCCGTAGGAGTAGGACAGGCCGGAGACCGCCAGCCCCACGGCGCCCGAACCGGGCACGCTCGAGCGGCCGTAGTCCATCGAGCCCGTCGCGTCGAGCACCGCCTGCACCCGCTGCCAGCCGACGACGCTGCGGGGCAGCTCGGCCAGCACCCAGCCGAGCGCGCGGATCGGGAAGGCCAGCAGCGTGAACAGGTAGGCGACCTGAACCAGTTCGCCCGAGGTGATGGAGGCGGCCGACAGCCGCATCGCGCCGACCATCAGCACGATGAGCACGCCGAGCGTCGGCAGCGCCTCCAGCATCGGGTCGAACAGGCCGCGCACCCGGCCGACGGCGATGTTGGCGTCGCGCAGCTCGCGCGCCCTGCGCTCGAACCGCGCGGTCTCCAGGTCCTCGCGGCCGAGGGTCTTGACGACCAGGGCGCCGTCGAAGCTCTCGTGGGCGATCTCGCTGACCTCGGCGCGCAGCTGCTGGGCGCGCGTGGCCAGGGGGCTGAGCCTGCGCTGGTAGACCAGGTTCAGGACGGCGATGGCCGGGAAGATCAGGAAGCCGACGAGGGCGAGCACCGGGTCGGTGACCACCATCGCGACCGCGGCGGTGACCAGCATGACGATCACGCCCACGGCCATGGGCAGCGGCGCCAGCGGCGCCCAGGCGGCCTCGGCGTCGGCGCTGGCGTTGGACAGCAGCTGTCCCGTGGGGTGCTGCTGGTGCCACGACAGCGGCAGGCGCAGGTACTGCTTGGTGACGTCCCTGCGCGAGCGGGCCTGCATGCGGTACTGCAGGACGCCCGCCAGGATGCGCCGGCCGGCCACGCCGAGCGCCTTGAGCAGCGCGGTGCCGACGATGAGAAGGACCGAGATCCACAGCGCGCCCGCGGTGACCTCGCCCTTGGCGAAGGCGGGCAGGACGGCGTTCTCCGTGGCCCAGCCGAGCGCCCAGGCCGAGGCGACGGTCATGCCGCCGTACAGGGCGCTGCTCAGCACGGCGGCGGCGAACACCGTCTTCTCCGTGCGGATGGCGACCCCGAGAACGCGGAGTCCCTGGCGCATCACGGCTGAGGTGACCTTGGTCGCCACTCGAGGGAGATCCTTCCGCTGGGGATATTTGTACTTAAGTCCCTATCATGGTCGATCATCTGCTTATTCCCCGCCCCAGTAGAATCGTCTGGTGACTCACGCCCGCGGCGAACGCGCCGCACTGTGCGACCTGCTCGATACGCTCGGCCCCGATGCCCCCACGCTGTGCACGGGCTGGAGCACCCGCGACCTGGCCGCCCACCTCGTGCTGCGCGAGCGGAGGATCGACGCCAACCCCGGCATCGCGCTCAAGCCGCTGGCGGGCTACACCGCCTCGGTCCAGGAGGGCCTCAAGACCAAGCACTCCTTCTCCGAGCTGGTCGGCCTCGTGCGCAGGCCGGGCGGCGTGTACGGCCTGCTGCCCCCGCTCGACGAGGCGGTCAACACGCTGGAGTACTTCGTCCACCACGAGGACGTGCGCCGCGCCCAGCCCGGATGGGAGCCGCGTGAGCTGCCCGACGAGCTGGAGCGCCTGCTGTGGCGGCGCCTGGAGATGGGGGCCAGGATCATGCTGCGCCGGTCGCCGGTCGGGGTGGTCCTCCACCGCCTGGGCGGCGGGGTGGCCCTCGGCGGCGCCAAGGAAGGCCCCAAGGTGGAGGTCACCGGCAAGGGCAGCGAGCTGCTGCTGTTCTGCTTCGGGCGCCAGGAGCACACCCGGGTCGACCTGACCGGCGACGCCGACGCCGTCGCCCGCCTCACCCGCGCCCCGCTCGGCATCTGACCGGGCCCGGCGCGCGCGGGGCGGGCTCAGCAGGCGGCGGGCCCGGCCGTCCGGAGCGGCTGCGACCTCTCCACCTGGGCGATTCTGCGCAACGCCGCGACCAGCGCGTCCCCGAGCGAGGTGGCCACCACGACCAGTTCCATCGCGCGCTCCCTGTCGTCGGCCGGCCCCAGCACGCCGAGGTCGACCGCGGCGATCCGGTCGGCCGCGGCGGCGTAGGCGTCGAGCGCGGCGATCATGTCCTGCCGCCCGAGCTCCCCCAGCGCGGCCAGCACCCCGACGGCCATCCGCACCGCGGGATGGGCGGTCTGGGACCCGCTCCATCCCCTCCTGGTCATCATCTCGCCCATCAGCCGCTCGGCCGCGGCCAGGTGCGGGCCGCCCCGGGGCTCCTGGCGTCCGGTCATGGCCATCTGCGTGAGGGCGAGCAGGTCGTAGCCGGAGCGGTCGCCGCCGTCCAGGTGGCCGACCAGCTCACGGATCGTCGCGATCGGCAGCCCGCCGTAGTCGGCCAGCGCCCGTACGAGCCTGAGCCTGCGCACGTGCCCCCCGTCGTAGTCGGCCTGCCGGCGACCGACCGGGCGGCCCGGCGGCAGCAACCCCTCCCGCACGTAGAACTTGATCGTCGGGACGGGGATCCCCGTCGCCTCGCTCAGCTCCGCCATTCGCACGTCTTCCAGCCCCCTTGTTGGATAGCGGGACTATCTTAGTCGGCGACGCACGTGGTGATCCATCCCACACGAGGCCGTCCCCAGGGCTGGATTTCCGTATCCGGCAGCGAGTCCGCCGCCCGAATCGGGGCCGATGGCCGTACGATGGCCAGGTAAAGACGCCCCCCGGTTATGATCAAGAACATCTTCATAGAAGATGCCAGTGATCGCCCAGATCCGGGTATATACGGCTGGGAATGGACTGCAGGAGGCCCCCCATGCAGGTCAAGAAGGTCCTCACGTATCTCGCCGTGGCCTTCGTCGTCTTCTATCTGTTCACCCAGCCGAGGAACGCGGCGGCGGCGGTCAACAGTGTGTTCGACGGCATCGTCAACGGAGCCAATCAATTGGCCGTCTTCTTCACCAACGTCGTGACCTGACAGACGTGTTGACCCGTCTTGACCACGGGTCGCGCGTGTTGCCACCGACCTGAGATCGAAGAGCGTAGAGTCGATCGATGAGAGATCGCCGAAGCGTCATCGAGCGGGCCGAGACCGAGGGCGTCGAGCTCGTCCGGTTCCTCTATGCCGACCACGGTGGGGTGATCCGCGGCAAGGCGGTGTCCCGCACCCGGCTGGGCGAGCGGCTCGCCTCCGGCATCGGTCACACGGTGGCCATGATGGCGATGAACATGCTCGACCAGCTCCAGGAGGTCGAGCAGTTCGGGCCGGTCGGTGAGGTCCGGATCATGCCGGACCCGTCGACGTTCGTTCTTCTCCCCTACTCTCCTGGCGCCGCCGCCATGGTGTCCGATCTGGTCCAGCTGGACGGCACGCCGTGGGGCGCCTGCCCCCGCACCTTCCTCAAGGAGGCGATCGCCGAGCTCGGCAGCGAGGGCTACGCGCTCGTGGCCGCCTTCGAACCCGAGTTCACCCTCGGCCGCCGCCTGCCCGACCCGGCGGGCGGGGGCGACCGGCTGGTCCCGCTCGACGACAGCCTCTGCTACTCCACCACCGGCTTCGACCTGGCCCACGACTACGCCATCACGCTGGTCCGCGCGCTGGAGACCCAGGGGCTGCGGGTGGAGCACTACCACCCCGAGCTCGGCCACGGCCAGCAGGAGCTGTCGATAAGGCACGCCCCCGCGCTCAGGGCCGCCGACAACCACGTCCTCTACCGCGAGACGGTGCGCGGCGTGGCCACGCGCATGTCCCTGTGGGCGTCGCTGGCTCCCAAGCCCATCGCCGACCAGGCCGGCAACGGCGCCCACCTGCACATGTCGCTGTGGGACCCCTCGCTGCACACCAACCTGTTCGACGAGCGGCCCGAGCTGATGAGCCGCTTCGTCGGCGGGCTGCTCGCCCACATGCCCGCGCTCACGGCGCTGACCTGCGGAAGCGTCAACAGCTTCCGGCGGCTGGCGCCGCGCATGTGGTCCAGCGCCTACGCCGTCTACGGGCCCGACAACAGGGAGGCCGCGGTGCGGGTCTGCTCGCCGGTCGGCGAGGAGGGCACGGCCAACCTGGAGCTCAAGCCCTCCGACTCCTCGGCCAACCCCTACCTGTCGCTCGGCGCGGTCATCCACGCCGGCCTCGACGGGATCCGGCGGGAGCTCGACCCCGGCGACCCCGTGCTCGTCGACCCCGACACCAGGCCGGGGGCCTACCCGCGGCTGCCCGCCACCCTCGACGAGGCGCTCGACGCCCTCGAGGCCGACCCGCTGCTCATGGCGGCGCTCGGACCGCTGCGCGCTGGCGCCTACCTGGCGGTCAAGCGCTCAGAGGCGGCCGCGTTCAAGGAGCGCGACGCTGCCTTCGAGGTCGCCCGGCACATGGGCGTCTTCTAGGACGGCCGGCCGCCAGGGCGCCGGCCGTCCGCGACCGTGGGACGGCCGGCTACCTGACCGGGTGGCCGGCCTGGCGCAGGCTGTCCTTCACTTCGGAGATCTTCAGCGTGCCGAAGTGGAACACCGACGCGGCCAGCACCGCGTCGGCGCCCGCGGCGACGGCCGGCGGGAAGTGCTCCAGCCGCCCGGCGCCGCCGCTGGCGATCACCGGCACGCTGACCGCGGCCCGCACGGCGCGCAGCATCTCCAGGTCGTAGCCGTCAAGGGTGCCGTCGCCGTCCATGGAGTTGAGCAGGATCTCCCCCACACCGAGCTCCTGGCCGCGCGCCGCCCACTCGACCGCGTCGATGCCGGTGCCGCGCCGCCCGCCGTGCGTGGTGACCTCGAAGCCCGAGGGCGTGCCCGGCGCCCTGCGGGCGTCGACCGACAGCACGACGCACTGGGCGCCGAACCGCCGGGAGGCCTCGGTCAGCAGCTCCGGCCGGGCGATGGCCGCGGTGTTGAGCGACACCTTGTCCGCGCCGGCGCGCAGCAGCCTGTCGACGTCGTCGACCGAACGGACACCGCCACCCACGGTCAGCGGGATGAAGACCTGCTCGGCGGTCCTGCGGACCACGTCGAACATCGTCTCCCGCTCCCCCGACGAGGCGGTGATGTCGAGGAAGGTCAGCTCGTCGGCGCCCTCCTCGTCGTAGCGGCGGGCCAGCTCCACCGGATCACCCGCGTCGCGCAGGTTCTCGAAGTTGACGCCCTTGACCACCCGTCCCGCGTCCACGTCCAGACACGGGATGACTCGAACCGCGACAGTCATGCTCGAAACGCCTCGATCTCGATCTCCACCAGCATCCGCTTGTCGATCAGCCCGGCCACCCTGACGCCCGTGCACGCGGGCCTGACGTGCCCCAGCACCTCCGACAGCGCGGTGCCGACCGCGTCGTAGTGGCCGTCGTCGACCACGTAGTAGCGCACCATGACCACGTCCTCCCTGGTCAGCCCGGCCGCCTCCACCGCGTCGAGCGCGATGTCGAAGGCGGTCATGGCCTGCCGGTAGGGGTCGCCCTCGTGCTGCACCTCGCCGTCGACGGTGGCCGTGCAGCCGGAGACCACGACCCGCGGCCCCGCCACGACGGCGCGGGCGTAGCCGTACCTGTCCTCCCAGACGCCGCCGGAGAAGATCCTCGTCCCTTCGCGCACGCAGCCTGCCTGGCCCATCACGCGTCCCTCCCTCAGGTCCTAGCCGCGTACCGCGGCCAGGGCGTCTTCCAGCGTGAAAGCCTGCGCGTACAGTGCCTTGCCCACGATCGCGCCCTCCACGCCGTGGGGCGCGAGAGAGGAGAGGGCGACGAGGTCGTCGAGGGAGGAGACCCCTCCGCTGGCGACGACGGGCTTGTCGGTTCGATCGCAGACCTGGCGCAGCAGGTCCAGGTTCGGTCCGCGCAGTGTTCCGTCCTTGGTCACGTCCGTCACCACGTACCGGGGGCAGCCGTCGGCATCGAGCCGGTCGAGCACCTCCCAGAGATCGCCGCCCTCCTCGGTCCAGCCGCGGGCGGCGAGTGTGGTACCGCGCACGTCGAGCCCGACCGCGATCTTGTCACCGTGCTCGGCGATGACGCGCCGGCACCAGTCCGGGTTCTCCAGCGCCGCGGTGCCGATGTTGACCCTGCGGCAGCCGGTGGACAGCGCCGCCGCCAGCGAGGCGTCGTCGCGGATGCCGCCGGTCAGCTCCACGTTGATGTCGAGCTTGCCGACCACGTCGGCCAGCAGCTCCCTGTTGGAGCCGCGGCCGAAGGCGGCGTCGAGGTCGACCAGATGGATCCACTCGGCGCCCGCCTCCTGCCAGGCCAGTGCCGCGGTCAGCGGGTCGCCGTAGCCCGTCTCGGTGCCGGCCTCCCCCTGCACGAGGCGTACGGCCTGGCCGTCGACGACATCCACGGCGGGCAGCAGTACGAACGACATGTTCCTCAGGTCCTCCGGTCAAAGGCGAGCGTGACGATCACAGGGACGAACAGCAGGGAGAGCACGAACACGGCCAGGCTGACCTGCCACGACGACCACAGCAGCCAGACCAGCAGCTGGGCGACGAGGAAGAGCAGAGCGACGAGGCCGTTCTGCGCCCGCTGGCGGCGGGCGATGAGCCCGCCCTGCCGGGCGTAGCGGACCGGGCGCGGGACCAGCCGGGCGAGCAGGGCGCTGCGGCGCGACCTGCGCGCCATCCGCTCGGCGTTCAGCAGGGCGGCGCGCTCGCGCTCGGCCTCGCGGGCGGCCCGGCGCCGGGCCCGTTCCTTGCTCACGGCACCGCCCCCGACCTGCCGGTGGGCGGGGGCGCCATCACCGCGGCCCGTTCACAGCGTGCCGACCCAGTTCTTCAGCAGGGCCGCACCCGCGTCGCCTGACTTCTCCGGATGGAACTGGGTGGCCATCAGCGGGCCGTTCTCCACCGCGGCCACGAACGGCACGCCGTGCTCGGCCCAGGTGACCAGCGGTGGGGCGAAGCCCTCGCCCGGATGCAGCTCCCATTCGCGCACGCCGTAGGAGTGGACGAAGTAGAAGCGGGTGTCGGCGTCGATCCCGGCGAACAGCACGCTGCCATCGGGCGCCTTGACGGTGTTCCAGCCCATGTGCGGCAGCACGGGGGCCTCCAGGTGCTCGACCGTGCCGGGCCACTCGCCGCACCCCTCGGTGACCACGCCGTGCTCCACGCCGCGCTCGAACAGGATCTGCATGCCGACGCAGATCCCCAGCACGGGACGGCCGGCCGACAGGCGGCGGCCGATGATCCTGTCGCCGATGACGCTCTTCAGCCCCGCCATGCACGCCGCGAACGCGCCCACGCCCGGCACGACGAGGCCGTCGGCGGCCATGGCGGCGTCGTAGTCGGCGGTGACCGTCACCTGGGCGCCGGTCCTGGCCAGCGCCCGTTCGGCCGAGCGCAGGTTGCCCGAGCCGTAGTCGAGGACGACGACGTTCTTGCTCACCACCACAACACCCCCGCCACCAGCGCCATCGCGGCGCCGACGCCGCAGACCACCGCGCCGATCCGCAGGCCCTGCTTGATCAACGACACCACGCCGCCGACCAGGAACAGGCCGATGAAGACCATCACGATCGCCGTCCAGTTGTCGCTCATGCGGCCTCCCCCCGTGCCGGCCCGGTCGTCCGGCGGCACTCGGTCACAGCACGCCCTTGGTGCTCGGGACGCCGATGGCGCGCGGGTCGCGCTCGCTGGCCTCGCGCAGCGCTCTGGCCAGCGCCTTGAACTGGGCCTCGACGATGTGGTGGGCGTTGCGCCCGTACGGCACGCGCACGTGCAGGCAGACGGCCGCCTGGGCGACGAACGACTCGAGAATGTGCCGGGTCATCGTCGTGTCGTACTCGGGACCGATCATGGGGGCCATGCCGTCGGGCTCGGAGTGCACCAGGTAGGGGCGTCCGGACAGGTCGACGGTCACCTCGGCGAGCGCCTCGTCCAGCGGGCAGGACGCGTTGCCGTAGCGCCTGATGCCGGACTTGTCGCCCAGCGCCTCGCGGAAGGCGGCGCCCAGTGCCAGCGCGGTGTCCTCGATGGTGTGGTGCGAGTCGATGTGCAGGTCGCCCTCGGTCTTGACGGTCAGGTCGAACAGACCGTGCTTGCCGAGCTGGGCAAGCATGTGGTCGTAGAACCCGACCCCGGTGGCGACGTCGACCACGCCGGTGCCGTCGAGGTTCACCTCGACCAGGACCGACGTCTCCTTCGTCACCCGCTCGACACGTCCGACTCGAGCGCGGCCGCCTTCGTCGGCCACCCTCGATGCCGAGCTGTGTCGATCGGTTCGCTCGCTGCGCTCACTCACAGGACCCCCTCCAGGGCTGCACGGAATGCCGTCATCTCCTCAGTGGTGCCGATCGACACCCGCAGCCACTCGGGCGGCCCGACCTCGCGGATCAGGACGCCTCGCTGGAGCAGCCCCTCCCAGATCGTGCGCCGGTCGCCGAACCGGCCGAACAACACGAAGTTCGCGTCCGAATCGGCGACCGTCAAGCCCTTGCCGCGCAACCATTCGACGATGTCGTCGCGCTCGCGCCGGAGCGCGTCGACGGTGCCGAGCAGCTCGGCCCGGTGCCGCAGCGCGACCCTGGCCGTGGCCTGCGTGACCGTCGACAGGTGGTACGGCAGCCGGACCAGCAGCATCGCCTCGACCACGGCCGGGTGCGCGGCCAGGTAGCCCAGGCGGGTGCCCGCCATGGCGAACGCCTTGGACATCGTCCGCGTCACGATCAGCCGGGGGTGGTCGGCCAGCAGCGTCAGCGCCGACGGCGTGCCGGTGCGGGCGAACTCGGCGTAGGCCTCGTCCACCACGACCATGCCGGGAGCTGCCGCGGCGACCCGCGCGATGGTCTCCAGCGGCAGCGCGGTGCCGGTCGGGTTGTTGGGCGAGGTCAAAAAGACGATGTCGGGCCGGTGCTCCTCGACCGCGGCGACGGCCTTGCCGGGGTCGAGCGAGAAGTCCTCCTCGCGCGCGCCCGAGATCCACTCCGTGCTGGTGCCGGTGGTGATGATCGGGTGCATGGAGTAGGACGGCTCGAAGCCGATCGCGGTGCGCCCGTGGCCGCCGAAGGCCTGCAGGATCTGCTGGAGCACCTCGTTGGAGCCGTTGGCGGCCCAGACCATGTCGCGGGTCAGCCCGTGGCCCAGGTAGTCGGCCAGGTCCTGGCGCAGGGCCAGGGCGTCCCTGTCGGGGTAGCGGTTGAGCGCCGCCGCGCCGCGCCTGATCTCCTCGGCCAGGTCGTCGACCAGCGCCTGGGAGGGCGGGTAGGGGTTCTCGTTGGTGTTGAGCTGCACCGGCACGTCGAGCTGGGGAGCACCGTACGGCTTGCGCCCCCGCAGGTCGTCGCGGATCGGCAGGTCGTCGAACCTCATGAGGGGATCTCCCAGTCGAACCTCGCGCGGATGGCGGCGCCGTGGGCGGGCAGGTCCTCGGCGTCGGCGAGCACGCAGGTGTGCTCGGCCGCCCCGGCCAGCGCCTCGCGGGTGTAGTCGATCACGTGGATGCCGCGCAGGAACGACTGGACCGACAGCCCGCTGGAGTGGCAGGCGCACCCGCCGGTGGGCAGCACGTGGTTGGAGCCGGCGAGGTAGTCGCCCAGGCTCACCGGGCTGTAGGGACCGACGAAGATCGCGCCGGCGTTGCGCACCCTGGCCGCCACCTCGGCCGCTCCGGCCGTCTGGATCTCCAGGTGCTCGGCGGCGTAGGCGTCGACGACCCTGAGCCCGGCGGCCAGGTCGTCGACCAGCACGATGCCCGACTGCCGGCCGGCCAGCGCCTCGGAGATCCGCTCGGAGTGGCGGGTCGCGGCGACCTGTCCCGGCAGCTCCTTCTCGACCGCCTCGGCCAGCTCGACGCTGTCGGTGACCAGCACGGCCGCCGCGATGACGTCGTGCTCGGCCTGGCTGATGAGGTCGGCGGCCACGTGCCGGGGGTCGGCGGTGGCGTCGGCGAGGATGGCGATCTCGGTGGGGCCCGCCTCGGAGTCGATGCCGATGACGCCCTTGAGCAGCCGCTTGGCCGCGGCCACCCAGATGTTGCCTGGTCCGGTCACCATGGTGGCGGCCGGGCACTCCTCGGTGCCGTAGGCGAACATCGCCACGGCCTGCGCCCCGCCGACGGAGTAGACCTCGTCCACGCCGAGCAGCGCGCAGGCGGCCAGGATCGTGGGGTGCGGCAGCCCGCCGAACTCCTTCTGCGCGGGGCTGGTGACGGCCAGCGACTCGACGCCCGCCTCCTGGGCTGGGACGACGTTCATGACCACGCTGGAGGGGTAGACCGCGCGCCCGCCCGGCACGTAGAGGCCGACGCGCTCGACCGGCACCCACCGCTCGGTGACCGTGCCGCCGGGGACCACCTGGGTCGTGGTGTCGGTGCGCCGCTGGTCGCGGTGCACCTTCCTGGCCCGCGTGATCGACTCGACGAGGGCGGCCCTGACCTTGGGGTCAAGGTCGTCCAGCGCCTGCCGGATCGCCTCGGCGGGAACCCTGGCGGACGTGATCTCGACACCGTCGAACCTGGCGGTCAGCTCGCGAACGGCTGCCGCCCCGCGATGGCGCACCGCGTCGCAGATGGGCCGCACCTTCTCCAGGGCGGCCTCGACGTCGAGTTCGGCGCGGGGCAGCACGTCGCGCAGGTTCTCCGGCAGAGAGCCGCGCAGGTCGATACGGGAAATCACCCATACAGTCTACGGACACTCTCAGGCACAACCGCTTCCGTCCATATTGCGGGACAGCCAGGGCATTCGCCGTGTTTCTCCATGCATGGCGGGGCATTTCCGCAGGCACGGCGTGGCCGCCGATCCTCTACGATCGGCACCGTGAGCAAGGCGAAGAAGGGCGGGCAGGGCACCCCCGCGACGGTCGCGCTGGCCAAGGCACAGGTCGACTTCACGCTCCACCCCTACGAGCACGACGCCAACGCCCAGGCCTACGGCGAGGAGGCCGCCGACGCGCTGGGCCTGCCGTACGACAGGATCTTCAAGACGCTGGTGGCGGAGGTCGAGAGCGGGCTCGCGGTGGCGGTCGTGCCGGTGGCGGGCAAGCTCGACCTGAAGGCGTTCGCCGCGGCGCTGGGCGGCAAGCGGGCCGCGATGGCCGACGCGGCGAAGGTCGAGCGGGTCACCGGCTACGTGGTCGGCGGCATCAGTCCCCTCGGGCAGCGCAAGCGGCTGCCCACCGTGGTCGACGCCTCCGCGCTGGACTTCGAGACGATCTACTTCTCGGCCGGCAAGCGCGGCCTGCAGATCGAGACCGCGCCGGCGAACCTGGTCGAGCTCACCGGGGCGGCCACCGCGCCGATCGCCAAGACCGGTTGAGGGCCGGTCAGCTGGCAATCCTTGCCATCGCCGGGCGCGGGCGCATGCGGCAGGATCGCAAGAGTGACCGAACTGCACTACCTCACCGCCACTGAGATGGCCCGCCTGGTGCGGGCCCGCGAGGTGAGCGCCGTCGAGCTGCTCGAGGCCCACCTGGCGCGCATCGAGCAGGTCAACCCGGCCGTCAACGCCATCGTGACGCTGGTCGCCGAGCGGGCGCTCGACCAGGCCAAGGCGGCCGACGCGGGCGAGCCCCGAGGTCCGCTGCACGGCGTGCCCGTGGCCCACAAGGATCTCGTCGACACCGCGGGCATCAGGACCACGTACGGCTCGCCGCTGTTCGCCCACCACGTCCCCGGCCAGGACGACCTGCTGGTCGAGCGGCTCAGGAAGGCCGGGGCGATCACGGTGGGCAAGACCAACACGCCCGAGTTCGGCACCGGCTCGCACACCGTCAACGAGGTGTTCGGCGCCACCCGCAACCCCTACGACCTGTCCAGATCCGCCGGCGGCAGCAGCGGGGGCGCCGCGGCGGCGCTGGCCACCGGGATGGTCCCGCTGGCCGACGGCTCCGACATGGGCGGCTCGCTGCGCAACCCGGCCAGCTTCTGCAACGTGGTCGGCCTGCGCCCGACGCCGGGCCGCGTTCCCGACATCTCCGACACCGCCGCCTGGTACACGCTGGCGGTCTCGGGGCCGATGGCCAGGACCGTCGAGGACCTGGAGCTCATGCTGTCGGTGATGTCCGGCTTCGACCCGCGCTCGCCGTACGCGATCACCGAGCCGTACACCCCCGACCCGGAGACCTCCGTGCGCGGCCTGCGGGTGGCCTTCAGCCCCGACCTCGGCGGCCTGCCCGTCGACCCCGAGACCGCGGCGGTCACGGAGGCGGCGGTGCGGGTGCTCGACCGGCTCGGCGCCGTCGTGGAGCGCGTGGACCTCGACCTGTCCGACGCCGACGACGCCTTCAGGACCTACCGCGCCTGGTACTACGCGCTGAGCTTCGGCGAGCTGGAGAGGCTCGGCGCCAACACCGCCTGGAACGTCGAGCAGGGCCGTACGGTGACCGGCGCCGACCTGGCCCGCGCCGAGAAGCTGCGCAGCGGCCTCTACCAGCGCATGGCCGCCTTCTTCGACACCTACGACGTGCTGGTCGCGCCGGTCAGCCAGGTACCGCCGTTCCCCGTCGAGCGGCCCTACGTCGACGAGATCAACGGTGTGAAGCTGCCCGACTACCTGGCCTGGATGCGCTCGGCGTACTGGATCAGCGTCCTGCACGCCCCCGCGGCCTCGGTGCCGGCCGGCTTCACCTCGACGGGGCTGCCGGTGGGCGTGCAGGTCGTCGGCCGGCCGTTCGCCGACGCCAGGGTGCTGCGCGTGGCCCGCGCCTTCGAGCAGGCCACCGGGTACGGCTCGCGCCGCCCCGATCTGTAGCCCGGCCTGAAGAGCGGTCTACAGCCCCTCGATCTCCCCGTACGGCCGGCGCAGCGGCGACTCGCGGTAGGCGACCACGGCCTCCATCGTCCCGTAGAGCCCGACCGCGAGCAGCGGCCAGGCCACCAGCACGCCCCTGGCGGTCAGGACGAGCGCTCCGGCCACCACCTTCACGCCGGGCACGGCGGCTGCGGCCTCCACGGTGACCGGGGCGAGGGTGAAGGTCGTGCCGGCCCACTGCGCGACGAAGGCCGCGGCGGCGCCGCCGGCCGCCAGCCCGAGCAGCACCTCCAGGCGCCTGTCACGGGCCAGGTTCCACGCCACGACCGCGCAGACCAGCCCGATGCCGCCCGTGACCACGGCGAACCAGCCGTCGGCGGCGATGAGGGCCTGGGTGGAGGGGTCGGCCAGCACCGGCCGGCCGTTGACGATCGCGTAGGGCGCCCGGGGCGCGAGCAGGGACCAGGCCAGACCCGCGGGGACGCCGAGGGCGGCCAGCGCCAGAACGGTCACCGCGAAAGCCCGCACATGCCCCACGAGGCCACTCCCCCTCACAAGTGTGTCCGAACCTGCTCGATGGTATCCCCCGGCTAGGCTCATGCCGTGATTGAAGACAAGGTCTGGCTGATCGAGCCCTCCGGTCCGCTGCGTGGCGATGTGGAGGTCCGCGGATCCAAGAACGCGGTGTCGAAGCACATGGTGGCGGCCATGCTCGGCACCGGTGAGAGCTCCATCCACAACGCCCCCGAGGTGGGTGAGGTCGGCATCACCGCGGCGATGCTGGAAGCGCTCGGCATCCACGTGGAGATCACCAAGAAGGAGATCAGGATCGCGAAGGGGCGGCAGATCCAGCCCCGCGTGCCCAACGCCTTCAGCGGCCTGAACCGCATCCCCATCCTCATGCTGGGCCCGCTGCTCCACCTGGCCGGCGAGGCGTTCGTGCCGCTGGTCGGCGGCGACCCCATCGGACGCAGGCCGGTCAACTTCCACGTCGAGGCGCTGCGGACCATGGGCGCCGAGGTCGAGGTGGGCGAGGACGGCATCCACGCCAAGGCGACCAGGTTGCGTGGCGCCAGGATCCAGCTGCCCTACCCCAGCGTCGGCGCGACCGAGACGATCCTGATGTCGGCGGTGCTCGCCGAGGGCAAGACCGTCATCAAGAACGCCGCCATGGAGCCCGAGGTGGTCGAGCTGGCGCTGTTCCTGCAGCGGATGGGCGCCAGGATCGAGCTGTCCCCCGACCGGCGGATCGTCATCGAGGGCGTGCCCGAACTGCACGGCGCGCAGACCTGGCTCGCGGGCGACCGCATCGAGGCCTTCTCCTACCTGGCGGCGGGCCTCATCACCAGGGGCGAGGTGCGGGTGCACGGCTGCCCGCAGGACCGCCTGGTCACCGCGATCACCACGCTGGCCAGGATGGGCGCCCAGTTCGACATCAACGACGACTACATCTGCGCCACCGCGCCGCCCGAGGGGCTGCGTTCGGCGGCCGTGCAGACCGACACCCATCCCGGGTTCATGACCGACTGGCAGACGCCGCTGATGGTGCTGTTCACCCAGAGCCAGGGCATGTCGGTGCTGCACGAGACGGTCTTCGAGAACCGCCTGGTCTACGTGCCCGCGCTGCAGCAGATGGGCTGCGAGATCGAGGTCTTCGACCAGTGCCTCGGTGGTCCGGCCTGCCGCTACCACGACACCAACGCCAAGCACTCGGCCGTGGTGCGCGGGGTGTCCAAGCTGCGCGGCGCCGACGTGATGCTGCCCGACATCAGGGCGGGCTTCTCGGCGGTGCTGGCCGCCGCGGTGGCCGACGGCTCCTCCAGGCTGCGCGGCGTGCACCACATCGAGCGGGGCTACCACCGCCCGTTCGAGCAGTTCCGCTCGCTCGGCCTGGACCTCCACCGAGAGGGCTGACCGGGCACGGCCGTTACCGGACACAGAGGCTGACCGGGCACGGCCGTCAACCGGACAGAGGGGGCCGATCGGGCGCGGCGCGCGTTCCATGAGCGCGTTTGCAGATCGCAAAGGCTGCTGAAGCAGGCGTTTGGCGCCCTCGTCCGCGTTGCAGATCATCTGAGTGACTGTGCTCAGATGCGTCGTCGGGCTCGGCATGGCGGGCGCGATCGGCGGCGTGCTGACCGCGGCGGTGGCGGTCCCGGCGGTCAGCGGGGCCGGAATCGCCGTCCGCGAAGCCGCCGCCACCTTCACCGACCTGCCACCCGCCCCGCGCGAGGAGCCGCTGTCGCAGGTCACCACGCTGCTGGACAAGAACGGCAAGCCGTTCGCGCAGTTCTACAAGGCCAACCGGACGCCCGTGACGCTCGCCCAGGTGGCGCCGGCGATGCGCGACGCCATCGTGGCCATCGAGGACGCCCGCTTCTACGAGCACGCCGGCCTGGACATCAAAGGCACCCTGCGCGCGATCATCACCAACACCCAGGCGGGCGGCATCAAGCAGGGCGGCTCGTCGCTGACCCAGCAGCTGGTGAAGAACATCCTGGTCGAGAACGCCGACACCGAGAAGGAACGGCAGGCCGCCCGCGCGCCCAACCTGTCCCGCAAGATCAGCGAGCTGCGTTACGCCCTGGCGCTGGAGGACAAGTACCGCAAGGACGAGATCCTCGAGCGGTATCTCAACATCGCCTACTTCGGGGCGGGCGCCTACGGGGTCGAGGCGGCGGCCCGGCGCTTCTTCTCCACCACGGCCGGCAGCCTCACGCTGGCCCAGGCGGCGACGCTGGCGGGGGCGGTGCGCCTGCCGTACACCACCGATCCTTCACTGGGCCCTGAACGGCGGGCGCGGCTGCTGGAGCGCCGCGACATCGTCCTGGACCGCATGGCGAGCCTGAAAATGATCTCCGCCGAGACGGCGGCGGCCACCAAACGGCAGCCGCTGGACATCAGGCTGCGGCCCGAACCCGGCGGGTGCGCCGAGAGCGAGTACCCGTACTTCTGCCTCTACGTGCAGCGCGAACTGCTGACCAACCCCGTCTTCGGCGACACCACGGCCGAACGGGAGCGCCGCCTGTCCATGGGCGGGCTCGTGCTGCGCACCACGCTCGACCCCGTCGCGCAGCGCGCCGCAGAGCAGGCGATCAGGCAGCGGGTGCACCCCGTGGACACCGAGGTCGCCGCCGAGGCGATGGTCGAGCCCGGCACGGGCAGGATCAGGGCGCTGGCGGCCAGCAAGAGGTTCGGCCGCAATCCCGGCGACCGCAAGAACGGGCCCAGGACCACCTTCAACCTGCCCGCCGACGTCAAGCACGGCGGCGGGATGGGACTGCAGGCCGGCTCGACGTTCAAGGCGTTCACCCTGGCCACCGCGCTCAAGCAGGGCTGGCGCTTCGACCAGGGCTTCAAGACGCCCGGCAGCTTCGTCCCCGCCGACGGCTACCGCAACTGCGCGGGCCGGCCGGTCAACGCGCCGACCACCACGATCTACAACGCCAGCGGCGAGGGCAAGGGCGGCCCGCACAGCCTGTCCACGGGCACGTGGAACTCGGTGAACATCTTCTACATGATGCTGGAGCGCAGGGTCGGCCTGTGCGAGGTGGTCAAGACGGCCAAGTCGCTGGGCATCGTCAGGGCCGACGGCACCCCGCTGCGCGAGGTGCCCACCTTCACGCTCGGTGTCAACGAGATGGACCCGCTCACCGTGGCCGCCGCCTTCGCCGCCTTCGCCGCCCGCGGGCGCTACTGCCGTCCGATGGCGCTCGTCGACATCACCGACAGCCAGGGGCTGCGCACCACCGTGCGGCCCACCTGCTCGCAGGCGTTGGAGCGGGACGTGGCCGACGCGGTCAACCACGTGCTGTCCGGGGTGTTCACCAAGGGCACGATGAAGGGGCAGGGCATCGGCAGGCCCGCGGCGGGCAAGACCGGCACCACCGACGGCTACACCGCGGCCTGGTTCGCCGGATACACCCCTGACCTCGCGGCGGCGGTGAGCGTGGGCGACATCCGCGGCTCCTACCGCTACCCGCTGCAGGGGGTGACGATCGGCGACGAGTCGTACGGCTCGGTGCAGGGCGCGTCGCTGCCGGGGCCGATCTGGGTGGCCTCGATGGAGTCGGCGCTGCGCGACACCGACGCGACGTCGTTCACCCGCCCCGACATGAGCCGCTTCGGCGGCGGGCACACCCCGGGGCTGGCCAAGGCGGAGGCCGCGGCCCGGCGCGCGGAGATCCGCCGCTACGTGCAGAAGTACCGCGAGCGGTACCGCCGGTTCTACCGGTGGATGACCAGACACCAGGCCCGCCGCCGCTGACCGGACGGGTGACGAGGGCGGGCCGCCGGTGCCGGTGTCAGCCGCCCAGGCAGGCGGGGCCGAGGAGTTGCTTGAGGTCGCCCATGAGGGCCGGTGAGGGTGTCACCCGCAGCCGGTCCTCCACCCGCATGACCGTGGTCTTGGGGCCGTTGTGCACCTGCAGGTGCACCTCGGAGGTGCCGGGGTGGGTGGTCAGGATCTCCTTCAGCCGGCCGACCACCGGCGGCGTGCACCGGCTCAGCGGCAGGCTGACCAGCAGCGGGCCGCCCGCCTCCTGGGTGAGGTCGGGCGCCGTCACCTCCATCGCGATGATCTTGGCCACGTCTTCGCGCTTGTCGATGCGCCCCTTGACGAAGACGATGGCGTCCTCGGCCAGGATCGTCGAGCACAGCTGGTAGGCCGACGGGAAGATCATCACCTCGATCGCGCCCTCGAGGTCCTCCAGCTGGGTCAGCACCCAGGTGTCGCCCTTCTTGGTGACCTTGCGCTGCACGCCCGACAGGATGCCGCCGACCGTCACGACCTGACCGTCGGCGCGGCTCTCGTCCTGCAGCGAGGCGATCGAGCAGTCGGCACCGGAGGCCAGGATGTGCTCCACGCCGAACAGCGGGTGGTCGGAGACGTAGAGGCCGAGCATCTCCCGCTCGAACTGCAGCAGGGTGTTCTTGTCCCACTCGCCGACCGGGATCTGCACGTCGAAGGTCTGGTCCTCGCCGCCGTCGACGGCGCCGAACAGGGAGTCCTGGCCGATGGCCTCGTTCTTCTTGATGTCGATGATCGCGTCGACGGCCTGCTCGTGCACCATGACCAGGCCCTTGCGGACGTGGCCGAGGGAGTCGAAGGCGCCCGCCTTGATCAGCGACTCGATCACCCGCTTGTTGCAGACGATCGCCGGCACCTTGCGCAGGAAGTCCTTGAAGTCGGCGTAGCGGCCCTTCTCCTTGCGGGCCGCCAGGATGCCGTCGACGACGTTGCCGCCGACGTTGCGGATGGCCGACAGGCCGAAGCGGATGTCGGTGTCGTGCGGCGTGAAGTCGAAGTCGGAGTCGTTGACGTCCGGCGGGAAGACCTTGATGCCCATGCGGCGGCACTCGTTGAGGTAGAGGGCCGATTTGTCCTTGTCGTCCTTGACCGAGGTGAGCAGCGCGGCCATGTAGGCGGCCGGGTAGTTGGCCTTGAGGTAGGCGGTCCAGTACGCGACCAGGCCGTAGCCGGCGGTGTGGGCCTTGTTGAAGGCGTAGTCGGAGAAGGGCAGCAGGATGTCCCACAGGGCCTTGATGGCAGCCGGCGAGAAGCCGTTGTCCTTCATGCCCTTCTCGAAGAACTCGTACTGCTTGTCCAGCTCGGACTTCTTCTTCTTGCCCATGGCGCGGCGCAGCAGGTCGGCGCCGCCGAGGGAGTAGCCGGCCACCCGCTGGGCGATGGCCATGACCTGCTCCTGGTAGACGATCAGGCCGTAGGTCGTGTCGAGGATGTCCTTGAGCGGCTCCTCCAGCTCCGGGTGGATCGGGGTGATCTCCTGCTGGCCGTTCTTGCGCAGCGCGTAGTTGGTGTGCGAGTTGGCGCCCATCGGGCCGGGCCGGTAGAGCGCGAGGGCGGCGGAGATGTCCTCGAAGTTGTCGGGGCGCATGAGCCGCATGAGCGAGCGCATGCCGCCGCCGTCGAGCTGGAAGATGCCGAGGGTGTCGCCGCGGGCCAGCAGCTCGTAGGTCTTGACGTCGTCGAGCGGCAGGTCGAGCAGCTCGATCTTCTCGCCGCTGGTGAGCTCGATGGCCTTCAGGCAGTCGTCGATGATCGTGAGGTTGCGCAGGCCCAGGAAGTCCATCTTCAGCAGGCCGAGCGTCTCGCAGGTCGGGTAGTCGAACTGCGTGATGATCGCGCCGTCGGAGTCGCGGCGCATGACCGGGATGTAGTCGGTGAGCACCTCGGCGGACATGATGACGCCGGCGGCGTGGACGCCGGTCTGCCTGATCAGGCCCTCCAGGCCCCTGCCGAGGTCCATCGTCGCCTTGACGTCGACGTCCTCCTCGTACAGGCGGCGCAGCTCGCCGGCCTCGGCGTAGCGGGGGTGGTCCTTGTCGAAGATGCCCGACAGCGGGATGTCCTTGCCCATCACCGCGGGCGGGAAGGCCTTGGACACCCGGTCGCCCAGCGCGTACGGGTAGCCCAGCACGCGACCGGCGTCCTTGATGGCGGCCTTCGCCTTGATGGTGCCGAACGTGGCGATCATGGCGACCTTGTCGGCGCCCCACTTCTCGGTGACGTAGCGGATCACGTCGGCCCGCCTGCGCTCGTCGAAGTCGATGTCGACGTCGGGCATGGAGACACGTTCGGGGTTGAGGAACCGCTCGAAGATCAGGCCGTGCGGGATCGGGTCGAGGTCGGTGATGCCGAGCGCGTAGGCCACCAGCGAGCCGGCCGCCGAACCACGGCCGGGACCCACCCTGATGCCGTTGTTCTTGGCCCACATGATGAAGTCGGCGACCACGAGGAAGTAGCTCGGGAAGCCCATCTGGAGGATGACGCCGAGCTCGTTCTCGGCCCAGGCCCGGTGCTCCTCGTCTACGCCGTCGGGGAAGCGCCGCTCCAGGCCCTTCCACACCTCCTGGCGGAAGAACTCCTCCTCGGTCATCCCGTCGGGGATGGGGAAGGTCGGCATGAGGTTCTTGTGCGTGAAGAACCCCGTCGGGTCGACCTTCTCGGCCACCAGCAGCGTGTTGCGGCAGCCCTCGGCCCACAGGTCGGAGGAGTCGACGGCGCGCATCTCGTCGGCCGACTTGATGTAGTAGCCGCTGCCGTCGAAGCGGAAGCGGTCGGGGTCGGACAGCTGCTTGCCGGTCTGGATGCACAGCAGGGCGTCGTGGGAGGCGGCGTCGGACTCGTAGGTATAGTGCGAGTCGTTGGTGACCAGCGGGGGGATGCCCAGTTCCTTGCTGATCCTGGTCAGCCCGTCGCGGACCCTGCGCTCGATGTCGAGCCCGTGGTCCATGATCTCCAGGAAGTAGTTGTCCTTGCCGAAGATGTCCTGGAACCTCGCGGCGGCCTTGACGGCCTCGTCGTACTGGCCGAGGCGCAGCCTGGTCTGCACCTCGCCGGAGGGGCAGCCGGTGGTGGCCATCAGGCCGTCGGCGTGCTCGGCGAGGATCTCGGCGTCCATGCGCGCCCACTTGCGCACGAAACCCTCGGTGTAGGCCCGCGACGACAGGCGCATCAGGTTGTGCAGGCCCGCCCTGTTGCGCGCCCAGATCGTCATGTGGGTGTAGTAGCCACCCGCGGAGACGTCGTCCTTCTTCTGGTGCGGCTCACCCCAGAGCACCGGCCGCTTGTTGTGGCGCAGCTCGGGGGCGACGTAGGCCTCGATGCCGATGATCGGCTTGATGTCGGCGGCGGTCGCCTGCCTGTAGAAGTCGTAGGCGCCGTGCATGTTGCCGTGGTCGGTGATGGCGATGGCGGGCATGCCCAGCTCGCCGACCTGTTTGAACATCTGCTTGAGGCGCGCGGCCCCGTCCAGCATGGAGTACTCGGTGTGTACGTGCAGGTGTACAAACGAGTCGCTGGACGACATGGAGCGGCGCCTCCTCGATCGAGAGCGGATGTGCAGGCTTCGAGCCTAGTGCTCCGCACCGACTTTTCCGGCCGTCGGCGCCACCGTCTGACGAGGTGTACGGCCTCGGCTACAGGTTGCCCGGCGAGCCCTCGCGAACCCTTCCAGCCTGCGCATATATCGTTCTTGTGACGAAGGAGGCACGGTGTGCGCGCAGCTGGAAGAGGGGTACTCCCACGCGCTGGGCAACCGCCAGGTGCAGATGATCGCGATCGGCGGTGCCATCGGCGTCGGGCTGTTCCTCGGCGCGGGCGGGCGTCTGGCCGCGGCGGGGCCCGCGCTCGTGCTGTCGTACGCGGTGGCCGGCCTGGCCGCCTTCTTCGTCATGCGGGCGCTCGGCGAGCTGGTGCTCTACCGGGCCACCTCGGGCTCCTTCGTGGAGTACGCGGCCGAGTTCATCGGACCGTGGGCCGCCTTCACCAGCGGCTGGATGTACTGGATCAACTGGGCCTTCACCGGCATCGCCGAGCTGACGGCGGTCGCCACCTACGTCCACTACTGGGCGCCGCGCTTCCCGCAGTGGCTGACCGCGCTGATCGCGCTGGGCTTCGTGCTGACGGTCAATCTGCTGTCGGTCCGGGTCTTCGGCGAGCTGGAGTTCTGGTTCGCCCTGCTGAAGGTGCTTGCCATCTGCGCCTTCCTGGTCGCCGGCCTGTTCCTGGTGATCACCGGCGCGAACGTGGGCGGCACCCAGGCCGGCGCGGCCAACCTCGTGGCCCACGGCGGGTTCTTCCCCAACGGCTTCCCCGTGGTGCTGATGAGCCTGCAGGCGGTCGTCTTCGCCTATGCCTCGATCGAGCTGGTGGGCATCGCGGCGGGTGAGACCAAGAACCCCCGGCAGGTCATGCCGAGGGCGATCAACGGCGTGGTGTGGCGCATCGCGGTCTTCTACGTGGGCTCGATCCTGCTGCTGGCCATGGTGCTGCCGTGGACGGCCTACAGCGCCGACGAGTCACCGTTCGTCACGGTCTTCGACCACCTGGGGGTGCCGTGGGTGGCCGACGCGATGAACCTCGTCGTCATCACGGCGGCCACCTCCTCCTTGAACTCGGGCCTGTACTCGACCGGGCGCATCGTGCGGGCCATGGCGTTGAAGGGCGAGGCGCCGCACTTCACCGGCAACCTGAGCTCCCGCCACGTCCCCTACGGGGGGATCCTGATGACCGCGGCGGTCTTCCTCGCGGGGGTCGTGCTGTTCTACTTCCTCCCCGAGCGGGCCTTCGCCATCGCCACCGCCGTAGCCTCGCTCGGCGTGATCACCACGTGGGGCACCCTGGTGTACTGCCAGCTGCTGCTGCGGCGTACCGGGCACCGCTCGAGCTTCCCGATGCCGGGCTCGCCGTACGCCAACTGGTTCACGCTGGGCTTCCTGGCGCTGGTGGTGGTGCTGATGGCCTTCGCCGACCAGGACCAGCGGGTGGCCTTCTTCCTCATCCCCGTGCTCGCCGCGGCCATCGCCCTCGGGTGGAAGGTGGTCAGCTCTCCTCGGCGAGGTGCAGGCCCGCTTCGATGACCGCGTTCATGATCGGGGCGAGGCGCTCGACGCCGAGCCTGGGTGCACGCTCGGCCATCCTGGCCACCAGCTGACGTTCCCGCTCCATGTCGCGGCCGGCGAACCCGCCGACGGGCTTGAGCGCCTGGATGACACCGGCCAGCTCGGCCCGCCGTTCGAGGAGGGTGGCGAGGGCGGCGTCCACCCTGTCGACGGCGGCTCGGGCCTCGGCCAGGGTCTCGGGGGTGTCGTGGCGCGCCAGCGCGCCGAAGAGCGTGGCCGCCTCGCGCGCCTGGGCGACCTCCTCGTCGGCGGCCGAGGGCGACAGCAGCAGGCCGTCGGCGCCCGCCGCGACGGCGGCGCCGGCCAGGGAGGGGTCGGCGGAGACCTCGGCCAGCACCGGCCGTCCCGAGCGGGCCTTGGCGGCGCGCAGCAGCGACAGGTCGAGGGCCAGGTGGCCGGCGGGGGTCTGACCGCCGCTCTCGCACAGGGCCACCTGGTCGTTGCCCTCGGCCGCGCAGGAGTCGGCGACGGCCAGCCACTCCTCCAGGGTCGCGGCGTGGCCGCGCTGCACGATCACCGGCAGGCCGAGCCTGGCCGTCGCCCGCACCAGCGGGAGGTCCCGCATCCAGGCCGCCCCCACCACCACGCCCGCGGCGCGCTCGGCGATGGCGGGCAGGTCGTCGGCCGAGGACGGCTCGACGTACACCGGGCCGTCGAGCACGTCCTCCACCCGCACCCGCCCGTGGTGCGGGCGCAGGCTGATCCATCGGGTGACGGCGGGACGCTTTTCGAGGGTGGAAGACATCTCGATCCCAACGCTCAAGCCGGTCCGTGCGGAGCCGGCGGTCTCCAGGAAAGAAAAAGGGCAGAGACCTCGGGTCTCTGCCTGTCGCCGGCTCCAGGTGGTCGCTACCGCATGACCGGCCCTCCGGGAGCCGGCTCGATAAACGTGTAGCGAGGAGTCATGGATCTAAGACTACACGGGTCGCTGCTACCCGATCCCTATGGGAGTATTTCTAGGCTTAGAAGGGGGTTTGAGGCCGTTGATGTCGGATGGACAGCAGCACGCCGGACGCCGCGTCGCCGGCCGGTACCACCTGAAGGAGCCCATCGGGCGCGGCGGCATGGGCATCGTCTGGCGCGCCCATGACGAGCTGCTCGACCGCGAGGTCGCGGTCAAGGAGGTCCGCTACGCGGCCGTTCTGGGCGACGAGGTGCAGCTGCTCAACCGGCGCACCATGCGCGAGGCGCGCGCGGCGGCCCGGTTCACCCATCCGAACGTGATCGTCGTCCACGACGTGATCGAGGAGGACGACCGGCCGTGGATCGTCATGCAGCTGGTCCCCTCCCGCTCGCTGGGCCAGGCGATCAAGACCGAGGGGCCGCTCCCGCCCCGGCGGGTGGCCGAGATCGGCCTGGCCGTCCTGGAGGCGCTCAAGGGCGCCCACGACGCAGGCGTGCTGCACCGCGACGTCAAGCCCGAGAACGTGCTGCTGGCCGAGGACGGCAGGGTCGTCCTGACCGACTTCGGCATCGCCACGCTGGAGACCGAGACCGCGCTGACCATGACGGGCCTGGCCGGCACGCCCGCGTTCATCGCGCCCGAGCGGCTCAAGGGCCTGCCCGCCCGGCGAGAGTCGGACCTGTGGTCGCTGGGCGCCACGCTCTACACCGCGGTCGAGGGCAAGGCCCCGCACGAGCGCGGCATGGCGATGGCGACCATGATGGCGGTGCTCAACGACGACCCCGCGCCCGCCGCCAAGGCAGGGCCGCTCGAGCCGGTCCTGGACGGCCTGCTGGCCAAGGAGCCGGTCCAGCGGCTGTCCGTCGACGAGACGGCCAGGATGCTGCGCAGGATCATCGAGCAGACCCAGAACGAGACCGTCAGGGTCTCGCGTCCGCTCGCCGTGCCCGCCGTACCCGACGTGGACGACACCCCCACCGACCCCAGCCTGCCCGCGATCGAGCCGCCCGCCGGAGCCAAACCCGCCGCCACGAAGTCTTCCCCGCCCAAGACCGCGCGGGACAGGACGGCCACGAACAGGCCGGCCGCGCCCAAGCGCCCCGCACCGGCCGGCTCCGGCGCGGCCGCCGCCAGGACCGGATCCGCACCGGCCAAGGCGGGAACACCCACCGCCAAGCCCGCCAAGCCCGCCAGGCCCACGGCGCACACCGCGCCCACCGGCTCCACCGCGTCCGCCAGGGCCGCCGGGTCCGCCGGTGCCGCGCCCGAGGCTCCCCCGCCCACCGCGGCGCTGCCGGCCGCGTCCGACTCGCCGGCCGAGCTGTTCGAGACGGGCATGCGCCTGCCCGAGACGCCCACGATCGCCCCCGAACCGGCGGCGCCGGCCCGCCGCGTGCTCCCTTTCGTCGCCGTGGCCATCGCCATCCTGGTCGTCGGCGGCGTGGCCGGCCTGCTCGGGCTGCGCTCTGCCGAGAACGATTCCCCCCGCAGCTCGCAGGAGCCGGCCCAGAAGGTGACCACCACGGTCACCGCGACGGCGACGACGACCACCGCCGCCGCGCCCTCGGCGGCGGCGACCCCGCCTGCCACCCCTGCCCCGACGCCCTCGGCCACCGCGGAGGCGCTTCCCGAGGGCTGGCGGATGTACAAGGACGAGGAGATGGGCTTCTCGATCGGCCTGCCCCCCGAGTGGAAGACCTACCAGCGCAAGGGCAACCAGGTCTACTTCCGCGGACCGGGCGCCTCGTCCAACTCCTACGTCATGATCGAGGAGGCGACCAACCCCGGCGACGATCCCCTGGGCGACTGGAAGAAGCAGGAGCCGAGCGCCAAGTACAACTTCGGCGGCTACAAGCTGCTCCGCATCAAGAAGGTCGACTACATGAAGGCCGCCGCCGACTGGGAGTTCACCTGGAACACCAACACCGGCAAGACGAGGGTGCGCAACCGCGGGTTCGTCACCGACAACGGCCGCGGCTACGCGATCTACTGGCACACCCTTGACGAGAACTGGAAGCGTGACCTGCGTTTCTTCGACGCCTTCGCGGCGAGTTTCAAACCCGCCAAGTAGGCTTCGGTGGTGCGAGTCGGCAACAGGTACCGCCTGATCGAACCCATCGGCGAGGGCGGGATGGGCATCGTGTGGCGCGCCTACGACGACCTGCTCGACCGGACGGTGGCGATCAAGGAGGTCCGCTACACCGGGATCGGCGAGCAGAAACGCGCCCAGCTCAACGAGCGCACCATCAGGGAGGCGCGTGCGGCCGGCCGGCTCGACCATCCCAACGTGATCGTCATCCACGATGTGATCGAGGAGGACGGCCGGCCCTGGATCGTGATGCAGCTGGTGCGCTCGCGGTCGCTGGCCGAGGTGATCAGGCAGCGGGGTCCGCTGCCCGTGCCGGAGGCGGCCAGGGTCGGCGGCGCCGTGCTGGGCGCGCTGCGGGCCGCGCACGCGGCCGGCGTGCTGCACCGCGACGTCAAACCGGAGAACGTGCTGCTGGCCGAGGACGGCCGGGTGGTGCTGACCGACTTCGGCATCGCCGCCGTCGACGCCGAGGCGGGCCTGACCGCCACCGGCAACCTGGTCGGCACGCCCGCCTACATGCCCCCGGAGCGGCTCAACGGCCTGCCCGCCACCCCGGCCTCCGACCTGTGGTCGCTGGGCGCCATGCTGCACACGGCGGTGGAGGGCGACGCGCCGTACCGGCGGGACTCGTGGGCGGCGACGGTGGCGGCGGTCCTGCGTGACCCGCCCGAGCCGCCGCGTCTGGCCGGCCCGCTCACGCCCGTGATCACGGGGCTGCTGCGACGTGACCCTGCGGCGCGGATGGGCGCCCATGAGGTGGCCGCGAGGCTCGCGGCGCTGGAGCCCCCCGCCCGGCCGCCGGGACTGGAGCCCGCCGCGCCGTACGGCCTGCACCCCGCCGGACCGCAGAGCCTCCACCCCGCCGGGCCGCAGGACGGCCAGCCCGCCGGGCCGCGGGGCGTCCAGCCCGCCGTGCAGCGGGTCGAGAACGCCGCCGGGCCGCCCGCGACCCGGCCACCCGCCACGCTCACCGAGCCCGGGACCGGGCAGGCCGGCCACGCGCCGCGCACGCCTCCGGCGGCCCGCGACGCCGCCACGACCGCGCGGCCGGCCAGGCGGCGCTCGCCGCTGCTGTGGGCCGTCCCGAGCGCCGTGCTGGCCGCCGCGCTGGCCGGTGGCGGCGTCTGGCTGGCGATGCGGCCCGACGCTTCACCCCCCTCACCCACCGCGCGGCCCACGCCGACCAGCGGTACGCCGACCTCCTCCAGCACTCCCTCCGCCACCGGAAGTCCGTCGGCCGGCCCCGGCTGGCGCGAGCTGACCAGCAAGCTGGGCCGCTTCTCCGTCTCGGTGCCCGCCGGGTGGACCGCGAAGAAGACCCCCGGCCGCGACAGCGTGAGCGTGACGGGTCCCGGCGCTCCCGGCACGCTGATCATCGAGTGGACCGAGGCGGACGACCCGGTGCGCGACCCCGTCGAGGCATGGCAGCGCCTGGAGAAGGAGATCCGCGCCAAGGGCCAGTTCGCGGGCTACCGGCGACTGGGCATCCGGCCGCTCACCTACCTCGGGGTGTCCGCCGCCGACTGGGAGTTCACCAGGATCAGGGACGGCGAGACCATCCACGTGGTCAACCGCGGGTTCAGGCTCGAGGACGGCCGGCCGTACGCGATCTACTGGGAGACGCCGGAGGCTTCGTGGCGGAAGGGCCTGGCGTTCTTCGACACGTTCGTGAAGACCTTCCAGCCCGCGTGAGCTCCGGCAATTACGGGGTAGTCCGTCCTTCATGTCCGAATCCTCGGAGATCATCGGCGGACGCTATCGCCTCCTCAAGACCATCGGCCGCGGCGGCATGGGGACGGTGTGGCAGGCCCACGACGAGGTCCTCGGCCGCGACGTGGCGGTCAAGGAGGTGGTGCCGCCGCCCGATCTGCCGGGGCCGGAGCGCGAGGTCTTCACGGTGCGCACCCTGCGCGAGGCCAGGGCCGCCGGCAGGGTCGCCCATCCAGGAGTGGCCACCGTCTACGACGTGGTCGAGGACGCGGGCCACCCCTGGATCGTGATGGAGCTGGTCCGCTCGCGCACGCTGGGCGCCATGGTGCGCGACGCGGGGCCGCTCGAGCCCGCCAGGGTGGCGGCCATCGGGGTGGAGCTCCTGGGGGCGCTGCGGGCCGCGCACGCGGTAGGCGTGCTGCACCGCGACGTCAAGCCGGACAACGTGCTGCTGGCCGAGGACGGCAGGGCGGTGCTGACCGACTTCGGCATCGCCACCACCGAGGACGACGTCCCCGTGACCAGGACGGGGGTCCTGGTCGGCACCCCGGCCTACATCGCGCCCGAGCGGGCCGCCGGCGGCTCCGCGCTGCCCGCCTCGGATCTGTGGTCGCTGGGGGTCACGCTCTACACGGTCGTGGAGGGGCACTCGCCCTTCCAGCGCGGCCACCCGCTGGCCACGATGGCGGCCGTCATGCACGAGGAGCCGCTGCCGATGTCGACGGCGGGGCCGCTGGCTCCGGTGATCTCCGGGCTGCTGCGCAAGGACCCGGCCGAGCGGATGGGCCTGGACGAGGCCGAGCGGCGCATGCGCATGATCGTGCTGGGCATCGCGCCCGAGTCGACCGCGCCGGTCGCGATGGCGGCGGACATGATGGCGGCGGACATGATGGCGGCGGACACGGCCTCGCGGTCGGCCGTACCGGCTGTCACGCGGGCCGGAGCGGGCCAGCGCGGCCGCTTGCCCGTCCGGCGCCGGCCCCCGCTGGTCGCGCTCGCCGCGGCGGCGGTCGCGGTGGCGCTGGCCGCCGGCGGGATGGCCTGGATGTCGAGCCGTGACCCCGGCCCCCAACGGCAGCAGCCGAAGCCCGCCTCCGTGCCGCTCATCGTCTCCACGCCCACGGCGACCGCCGCGCCGGTGCCGGCGCCCGCGCGGACCCGCTCGGTGTCAGAGGACCGCCGGAGCACGGGCACCTACGACGAGCGGCGGGACCCGCCCGCCACGAGCGACTCCTCGCCCGAGGCGCCGCCCGACAGCCGGTCGGACGCCGACCGGCCGTCACCGACGAAGTCGAAGGAGAAGACCTCCGCGCCACCCGCCGAGACGCGGACGCAGGAGCCGTCGGACAGCGCTCCCGGCCAGGTGGAGCCCGACGAGGGCCTGGGCGGCATGGCCCGCAGGACCCAGGACAGGGGTCACGCCAAGGACAGGAGCACGACCAAGGACGGCGCCAAGGCCACTGACAAGGACACGGACAAGACCACTGACAAGGACAGGGACAAGGGCAGGGCCTAGGACTCCGCCCGCACGGTGTCGAGCGCCTTCTGCAGGTCGTCGGGGTAGTCGCTGCTGAAGGACATCCACTCGCCGCTCGACGGGTGCTCGAAGCCGAGTGAGACCGCGTGCAGCCACTGCCTGGTCATCCCGAGCCGGGCCGCGAGCGTGGGGTCGGCGCCGTACAGCAGGTCGCCGACGCACGGGTGGCGCAGCGCGGCCATGTGGACGCGGATCTGGTGGGTGCGCCCCGTCTCCAGCTTGATGTCGAGCAGCGACGCCGCCCTGAACGCCTCGACGGTGTCGTAGTGGGTCACCGACGGCTTGCCGCCGGCCACCACCGCGAACCTGCCGTCGCCCGACGGGTGGCGGTCGATGGGCGCGTCGACCGTGCCCCTGAACGGGTCGGGGTGGCCCTGCACCAGCGCGTGGTAGCGCTTGTCGACGGTGCGCTCCTTGAAGGCGCGCTTGAGCACGGAGTAGGCGTGCTCGCTCTTGGCCACGACCATCGCGCCGGTGGTGTTGGCGTCGAGGCGGTGCACGATGCCCTGCCGTTCGGCCGCGCCGCTGGTGGCCACCCGGTGGCCGGTGCCGAGCAGGCCGCCGATCACCGTCGGGCCCGTCCAGCCCACGGTGGGGTGGGCGGCGACGCCGATCGGCTTGTTGACCACGACGATGTCGTCGTCCTCGTAGATGATCGTCATGCCGGGGACGGGCTCGGCCACGGGCATGGGCGTGGTCGGCGGGGGCGGCAGCGTGACGTCGAGCCACGCGCCGGCGTGCACCCGGTCGGACTTGGCGGCCGTGGCGCCGTCGACCAGGACGTCGCCCGAGCCGATCAGTTCGGCGGCCCGGGTGCGGGAGAAGCCGAACAGCCGCGACAGGGCCGCGTCGAGGCGTTCTCCTTCGAGCCCGTCGGGGACGGGCAGGCTGCGCTGTTCAGCCATTCTTGCCGGACACCTCCCTGGTGCCGTCGATCTGGTAGCCGCGCCAGGCCAGGAGGACCGCCAGGATGCCGCCGCACACGATCATCGAGTCGGCGACGTTCCAGACGGGGAAGTGCCCGGGGAAGGTCTCGATGAAGTCGACCACGTGACCCTGCAGCTGGCCGGCGGCGGGACGGCCGAAGCCGGCGGGGTAGCGCAGCAGCCGGTCGGTGAGGTTGCCGAGCGCCCCGCCGAGCAGCATGCCCAGCGTGATCGCCCACGGCAGGCTGCGCAGCTTGCGCGCGGTGCGCAGGATCGCGATGACCACGCCGGCGGCGACGATGGTGAAGACGAAGGTCATCCCGGTGCCGATGCTGAAGGCGGCCCCCGAGTTGAAGATGACCCTGAACTGCAGCAGGTCGGGGATGATCACCAGCGGCGGCCCGCCTTCGAGCGACCGCAGCACCAGCGTCTTGGTGAGCAGGTCGAGGGCGTAGATCACGACCGCGATCAACGCGAGAAGGCCGATCAGGCGTCGCCCGACCGGCCTTCCGCTCGTCTCACCATCGGCCTTCAGCGGCGCTCCTCCCGCTGCTTGCACGACACGCACAGCGTCGCCCTCGGGAACGCCTGCAGGCGTTCCTTGCCGATCGGCTTGTGGCACGATTCGCACACTCCATAGGTTCCGGCGTCGATCCTGGCGATCGCACGTTCGTTCTGCGCGACCAGGTCGCGTGTGTTCAGGGTAAGGGCGATCTCGCGTTCGCGCTCATAGGTCTTGGCCCCGGCGTCGGCCTGGTCGTCACCGGCGCCCTGCGTCACATCTCCAGAGGCGATCTCGGACTCGTGCCGCAGGATGTCCGCCTCGAGATCGGCGATCTCCTGCGCGAGCGACTCGCGCACCTCGGCCAGCTCCTCTGCCGACCACATCGCAGGGGTCGCGGTCTGCGTGACTGCCGCCATGGCTGCCTCCATGCTGATCAAGGCTCAAACGGTGCGGGCAGCATAGGCCGTCGATAACGACCCGGCAAACGACCCGCCGTACGGATTACCCCTCCCGTACTATCCCGCCTCGACCAATCAACTCCTCACCATAAGCATCCATTCCCGGTTCTTTGTCGCCATTTGCTGCGCTGCACAAACGGGAAGCAGGCAGCCTCCACTCTGCGTTATGGTTTTAGCCTGCGAGGCGTTGACGGAGCCCTGTGGTCCACATCACAGGGGCATCACTCCCGAGCCGCCGGAAGAACGGCTCGCCAGAGCTCACTAGAACCGGCAGCAGACCAAATGAAGTGGGTCCCTGCGGGGGTCAAGAGGGGTGGTACCGCGGAGCCGTACGGCTTCGTCCCTTCACACCGTCACCGAGCCTGACACGTGGAGGTCCCGCCCGAGATGTCCCACTATTTCCGCTCTCTACCCGCGCAGGTCGACCTGCCCGCGCTCGAGCGTGAGGTCCTCGACCGGTGGCGGGACGGGAAGATCTTCGAGCGCTCCGTCGAGCAGAACGAAGGCGCCCCCACCTGGGTCTTCTACGAGGGTCCGCCCACCGCCAACGGCCTGCCGGGCGTCCACCACGTCGAGGCGCGCGTCTTCAAGGACCTCTTCCCCCGGTACAAGACCATGCGTGGCTTCAGCGTGCCCCGCAAGGCCGGATGGGACTGCCACGGCCTGCCCGTCGAGGTGGGCATCGAGAAGGAACTCGGCCTCACGGGCAAGAAGGACATCGAGGCGTACGGCATCGCCGAGTTCAACGCCAAGTGCCGCGAGTCGGTGCTGCGCCACGTCGACGCCTTCGAAGAGCTGACCGAGCGGATGGGCTACTGGATCGACCTGTCCACGGCCTACCGCACGATGGACCCCGACTACGTCGAGTCCGTCTGGTGGTCGCTCAAGGTCATCTTCGACAAGGGCCTGCTGTTCCGCGACTTCCGCATCACGCCGTACTGCCCGCGCTGCGGCACCGGCCTGTCCGACCACGAGCTGGGCCAGCCCGGCGGCTACGAGACGATCTCCTCCCCGTCGGTCTACGTCAGGATGCCCGTCACCTCCGGCCCGCTGGCCGAGCTGAACGCCTCCCTGCTGATCTGGACCACCACGCCGTGGACGCTGGTGTCCAACACGGCGGTGGCCGTCCACCCCGAGGTGACCTACGTCGCCGCCCGCACCGCCGACGGCGAGGTGCTGGTCGTCGCCGAGCCGCTGCTGGCGCAGGTGCTCGGCGAGGGCTACACCGAGGTCGCCCGCTTCAGCGGGCGCGAGCTGGAGCGCACGTCCTACTCCCGGCCGTTCGACCTGGTCGACATCCCCGGCGCGCACTACGTCGTGCTCGGCGACTACGTGACCGTCGAGGACGGCACCGGCCTGGTCCACCAGGCGCCCGCCTTCGGCGCCGACGACATGACGGTCTGCAAGACGTACGGCATGCCGATCGTCAACCCGATCGGCCCCGACGGCCGCTTCCTGCCCGACGTCCCCATGGTGGGCGGCCGGTTCTTCAAGGACGCCGACGAGGAGCTCACCGCCGACCTGCGCGCCCGCGGCCTGCTGTTCCGCGGCGGCCACTTCGAGCACAGCTACCCGCACTGCTGGCGCTGCCACACCGCGCTGCTCTACTACGCCCTGCCCGCCTGGTACATCCGCACCACCGCGGTCAAGGACCGGATGCTCGAGGAGAACGAGAAGACCAACTGGTTCCCCGAGACCATCAAGTGGGGCCGCTTCGGCGAGTGGCTGCGCAACAACGTCGACTGGTCGCTGTCGCGCTCCCGCTACTGGGGCACGCCGCTCCCCCTGTGGGTGTGCTCGGCCGACGAATCGCACGTCACCTGCGTCGGCTCCCTCGAGGAGTTGGGCTCGTACGCGGGACAGGAGCTGTCGGCCCTCGACCCGCACCGCCCCTTCGTCGACGACATCACCTTCGCCTGCCCCACCTGCGGCGCCGAGGCGCGCAGGGTGCCCGACGTGATCGACGCCTGGTACGACTCGGGCTCGATGCCGTTCGCCCAGTGGGGCGCCAAGGGCAAGCCGGAGGGCGTCTACCCGGCCCAGTTCATCTGCGAGGCGACCGACCAGACCCGCGGCTGGTTCTACTCGCTGATGGCGGTCGGCACGCTGGTCTTCGACCAGTCCTCCTACGAGAACGTGCTCTGCCTCGGCCTCATCCTGGCCGAGGACGGCCGCAAGATGAGCAAGCACCTGGGCAACGTGCTGGAGCCCATCCCGCTGATGGACCAGCACGGCGCCGACGCCCTGCGCTGGTTCATGGCCGCCTCCGGCTCGCCGTGGGCGGCGCGCCGCGTCGGCCACCACGCGCTGGAGGAGATCGTCAGGAAGGTCCTGCTGACCTACTGGAACACCGCCTCCTTCTTCACCCTGTACGCCAACGCCGAGTCGTGGTCGCCCGCGCTGGCCGCCGAGGCGCCGCCCGTCGCCGAGCGCCCGCTCATCGACAGGTGGGCGCTGGCCGAGCTGCACCGGACGGTCGCCGAGGTGTCGGCCGCGCTCGACTCCTTCGACACCGTACGGGCCGGCCGCAGGCTCGCCGACTTCCTCGACGACCTGTCCAACTGGTACGTCAGGCGCTCGCGCCGCCGCTTCTGGCAGGGCTCGCGCGAGGCGTTCGCCACGCTGTACGAGTGCCTGGAGACCGTCACCAGGCTCATGGCGCCGATCACCCCGTTCATCACCGACTATCTGTGGGACGTGCTGCGCGGCGTCGACGCGCCGTCGTCGGTCCACCTGGCCGGCTGGCCGCAGGTGAAGGACGACCTGCTCGACCCCGAGCTGTCGGCCCAGATGGCGCTGGTGCGCCGGCTGGTCGAGCTGGGCCGCTCGGCCCGCGCCACCTCGGGCGTCAAGACGCGGCAGCCGCTCGGCAGGGCCCTCGTGGGCGCGCCGGGCTGGGCGGGGCTCACCGCCGAGCTGCGCGACCTGATCGCCGACGAGCTGAACGTGCAGGCGCTGGAAGACCTGTCCGGCTTCAGCTCGGACCTGGTGTCCTTCACCGTCAAGCCCAACTTCAGGGCGCTCGGCAAGCGGTTCGGCTCGCAGACCAAGCTGGTCGCCGCGGCCGTCTCGGCCGCCGACCCCGCCACGCTGGCGGCCTCGCTCCGCTCCGGGTCGGCCGTCTCGGTCGAGGCGGGCGAGCTGGGCGCGGTGTCGCTCACGGCGGACGAGGTGATCGTCACCGAGCAGCCCAAGTCGGGATGGGCCGTGGAGACCGGCGCGGTCGACACCGGCACCGGCGAGACGGTCGCGCTCGACCTGGCCATCACCGACGAACTGCGCAGGGCCGGGCTGATCCGCGAGGTGATCCGCCTGGTGCAGGACGCCCGCAAGTCCACGGGGCTGTCCATCACCGACCGGATCGAGCTGTGGTGGTCGGCCTCGTCGCCCGAGCTGGCCGAGGCGCTGCGCGCGGACGGCTCGCAGGTCGCCGAGGAGGTCCTCGCCACCAGCCTCGCCGAGGGGCAGACCGAGGGCCTGCCCGTCCTGTCCGACGCCGACCTGGGGCTGACCTTCCAGCTGCGGCGCGCCTGACGAGTAGGAAGAGCGCGGCCCCTCTCCCGGGGGCCGCGCTCTTCGCATTCCCGTGACCCACCCGGCCGCGAACCCCGACTCCGGGGTCCACCCGGCCACGAAACCCGCCCCCACCCGACATCCGACATCCGACATCCGGCGTCAGGCACCGGGCGTTGGGCACTGGGCGCCAGGTATCTGGCGTCAGGCACCGGCCGTCCGGCATCCAGCTTCAGGCACCGGCCGTCAGGCATCCAGCTTCAGGCACTGGGCACCCGACATCCGGCGTCCGGCTCTGCCCGGCATCTGGCATATGGCAACTGGTAGCCCACTCCCCGGTGGCCGGTATCGGGGCGAGCCTGGCTCGTCCTGTCCCGGAAACGGCGCAGCCGCCCGGGGAAGGTCCCGCGGGCGGCGGCGCGAAGGCGTCTCAGGCCGGGATCAGCCGACGGTCTGGTGCTCGTGCATGCACACCGAGCACGGGGTGAGGCCCTTCGCCTCGGCCTCGGCGCGCGGCATCGACAGCACGCCACCCGCCTCGGCGGCCCGCACCAGCGGGCAGGAGGAGTTGTGGAAGCGCTTGGTGCCGCCGATCACCTTGACGATGCCGGGACGGTCGAGCCTGACGGTGTCGTTCGCGCTCTCACCCTTCTCGGCGCCGCCTGCCGTACCGGGGGCGGGTGGGGTGGGACCGGAGGCGACCGGAGGCCCGGCGCGCCCGGGTGCGGTCACCTCCGGCTCCACCGGCTCCTTGGCCATGGACTCGGGGCGGTCGAACCACCCTCCGCGGGAGGCCGCGGACTTGCCGCCGGGGCGCTCGGCCTCCGGCTCAGACTCCGGCTCAGGACCGGAGGAGGCGGCACCGGCGGGCGGACGCAGCCGCTGGGTCTGCTGGGTGGCGGTGTCCTCGTCGGCCGCCTGCTCCTCCTGGACGGCGGGCTTGCGCTGGGCGGAGCCTGGAACGCCCGCTACGAGCCTGCCCGGCATGGCCGGTGGCAGCAGAGGAAGGCCACCCGGCGCCGTGTCGCGCTCGTCGTCCTCAGCCTCGGCTGGAGCACTCTGGGCGGACTTCCCCGACGGCTGCGGACGGGCGGCGGCACCGGCCGCCTTGCCGTCGGCCGGCCCGGCCTTCTCGGCGGCGCTCCCGACCTTGTCGGCGGACGTCACGACCTTGCCGGCGGACGTCCCGACCTTCTCGGTGGGCGTCTTCGCCTTGCCCGGGGACGGCTCCTCATCGCCGCCAGGGGCGACCTCCGCGCCACCGGACGTTCCGGGCTTGCCGGCCGACGTCGCGGGCCTGCCGCCGGGCGTCGCAGGCTTGCCGACAGACGCGGCGGGCTCGGCGCTCGCCGCCTCCGCCTTGCCGCCCGATGCCGCAGACGCACCGTCCGACGCCGCAGAAGTGCCACCGGAGGTCGCGGACGTGCCACCGGAGGTCGCGGACGTGCCGTGCGAAGCCGTCGACGTGTCGTCCGAGGTCGCGGACGTGTCGTCCGAGGTCGCGGATTTGGCGGTGGGCGTCGCCTGCGTGCTCGCAGCGGTCTCCGGCGCGCCGGCGGAAGGGGTGCTCGTGGGCTTGGCACCGGCCGGACGGCCCTGGGGGCTGTCCTTGTCGTCGGTGGATGCCGGTGCGCCGGGCCCGCCCGCTGGGGGGCGAGAGCCGGTCTGCGCCGCGCTCTCACGCTCGCGGGCCGGAGCGGCCTCGGTCGGCGAGGCGGCTTCGACGGGTGAGGCGGCGCCGGCAGGTGAGACGGCTCCGGCAGGTGAAGCGGCTCCGGCGGGCGGAGCGGAGGAGGCGGGACGGCCTGCGGGCGCGGTGTCCCTGGGACCCTGGGCGGCCGTGTAGGGGGCGCGACCGGCGGGCTGGCCCTGCCGCGGCTCGGCGGCAGGTGGTACCTGCCGCCCTCCGAGCGCGGCGTCGGGCAGGCACGTCGTGCAGGGCGTGAAGCCCTCCTCGCGTGCCTCCTCGAAGGTGAGTTCTTCGTACTCCCGCCCGGCCAGCTGGCGGCAACCTGCCACGTGGTAGCGCTTGCGACCGGGAATCACCAGCACGATCGCGTCGGGCGAGATCCCTCTCGGCGCTCCCGCCGCGGGCCGGGGCGGCGCCCCGGGGGCGGTCGCCGGCCGCGGCCCCATCCCCGAGGGGACGGGCGATGCGGGGGCGAGCGGCCTGGGGGGCTGCTGGTGCGGCATCGTGGGCGCCGTGGCCGCCCCCGCGGGCGTGATCGCCGTGGGGGTGACCATCGGGGCGTTCGCCTGCGGAGTCTTCGCCCCGGCACCACCGCCGCCGGGGAAGAGCTCGTGACGCCGCAGGAACGCCCCGATCACGAGGAAGAGCGCGGACAGCACGCTGACCACGATCGACCACATGATCAGGAACGGTTCAGCCATGATGAAGCCCGCGATCAGCAACACGACCGCAGCGAGCACCAGACCAGCGCTGATGAGGATCACAGGGGGCTCTTTCGAGTGACGGACCAGAAGCGAACCTGACCCGTTACCTTACCGGCGTTAGCGACGGTCGTTGTGCGGTCCGTCGGCGCCCTGGAAGGCACCCTGGTGCTGCGACTGGTCGCCGCCGAACGGGCTGGGCGCGCCGGGCAGGGGCTGCTGTCCGCCCTGCGGGACCGCGTGGGTCATGGCGGGGGCGCCACCCATCGGGCCGCTGGGGATGACGGGGAAGCCGCCGCTGCCGCCCTCCGCGGAGACGGTCAGCTCGGCGAGCTGGTTCTCGAGGTAGAGCTTGAGCCTGCTGCGGTACTCGCGCTCGAAGCTGCGCAGCTCCTCGACCTTGCGCTCGAGCTCGTCACGGGTCTGCACGAGGGAGCCCATCGCCTGGCGGTGCCGCTCCTGGGCGTCGCGCTCGAGCGTCTCGGCGCGGGCGCGGGCGTCGCCGATGACCTGCTCGGCCTGGCGGCGGGCCTTGGTGAGGATGTCGTCGGCCTCGCGGCGGGCGCGGGTGACGGTCTCGTCGGCCTCGCGGCGCGCGTCGGCGATCGCCTGGTCGGCGGTCTGCTGCGCGAGGGCGAGCACGCGGGCCGCGGTGTCCATGTTGTCCTCGGCGGGAGGCATGCTCATGGCCACGGGAACCGGCTGCGGCGGCGGCGGAGCCTGCATGGGCTCCGGCTGCGGGGGCGCCATCATCTCCGGCTTGGGCTGCTCCTGCACGGGGGCGGAGGCCATCGGCATGTTCATGCCGCCGGGCACCTTGCCACGCAGGCACTCGGCCAGCTTGGCGCGGAGCTCCTCGTTCTCTTGGATCAGGCGGTCAAGCTCAGCCTCGACCTCGTCGAGGAAGGCATCCACCTCTTCCTCGTCGTAGCCCGGCCGCAGCCGGGTGGTACTGAATTGCTTGTTCCGCACATCAGCGGGCGTCAGCGGCATCTTTTTGGTCTCCTTGGCGCGCTTGGAGTCTGTCCGGAGGGACGGTACCCGATCACTACAGCGCGGACACGAGTTGGATCATGACCAAGACCACAATGAAAAGCACTGTGAAGCTTAGGTCAAAGGCCACCGTACCCAACCGGAGGGGAGGAATGAAACGGCGGAGAAACTTGAGAGGTGGGTCGGTTGCGGTGTATGTGGCCTCGGCGAGCACCAGGACGAATCCCGATGGACGCCACTGCCGGGCGAACGCCTGCACCGTCTCAAAGATCATTCTGCCGATGAGCAACACCAGATACAGAGACAGGACAACGACCAAGATCTCGCCTACGATCCCCACGGTCCGGCCGCGCCTCCACTTCTAGGTGCCCCTCCCGGCCTCGGTGAGACCAGGGTCGGGTCGATAGACATACACAGACTCTAACTCTGGTTGAAGAATCCGCGTTCCGCGATTCGGGCCTTGTCCTCGGCGGTCACCTCGACATTGGCTGGGGACAACAGGAACACCTTGTTGGTAACACGTTCGATGCTCCCGTGTAGGCCAAAGACCAGACCTGCCGCGAAATCGACAAGCCGCTTGGCGTCGGAGTCAACCATCTCGGTCAGGTTCATGATGACGGGAGTGCCGTCGCGGAAGTGCTCGCCGATGGTGCGCGCCTCGTTGTAGGTGCGCGGGTGGAGCGTGGTGATGCGCGCCAGATCGGTCGTGCGGCGCTCCAGGACTGTCGTGGCCGGCCGGGGCGCGGGCACACCGGGGTCGGAGTCGTCGTCACGGTCGTGGGAGGCCGCCGGACGGTCCTGCTCGGTCCGACGCGACTCCTCCTCGTACTCGTACTCGTCGTCGGGGTAGGTCTCGTACCTCTCGTAGCGGTCGTCCTCCACGAGACCGAGGTAGACCGCCATCTTGCGCATCGCGCCGGCCATCGCTACGTCGTCCTCCTGCTCATGGTCGCACTCGCTCGGGCCTTCCGCCGGGGTGCGTGTCGGCGGCCGGGCCGAGGCGGTAGCCGTACCCCCTTGGAGCTCACCGCTGATCGACCTCTACTTCTGCCGCGGACCTCACGATCCGCTGGAGGGGACATTACCTGACGAAGGGCTTGCGACGACCGAGCAACGCCGTACCGACGCGCACGTGTGTCGCGCCGTGCGCGATGGCCTGCGCCAGATCGCCGCTCATCCCCGCCGAGATTATGGTCGCACCAGGATGCCCGGCCTGTACGGCCAGTGCCAGTTCCCGCAGCCGGGCGAACGACTTGCCCGGTTCCTCCCCCAGCGGGGCGACGGCCATGACGCCGCCGAGCCTGAGTCCCTCGGTGGCCGCGATCTCGTCGGCCAGTGCCGGCACGTCGACGGGGCGGACTCCGCCCCGGTCAGGATCGTCGTCAAGGGCGACCTGCACCAGGCAGCCGATCCGCCTGCCCGCCCTGACGGCCTCGTGCCCGAGCGCGGCGACCAGCCGCGAGCGGTCGACGGAGTGGACCACGTCGGCGTACCCGGCCACCGAGCGCACCTTGTTGGTCTGCAGCTGGCCGACGAAGTGCCAGGTCAACGGCAGGTCGGCGCACTCGCGGGCCTTGAGGGAGGCCTCCTGGTCGCGGTTCTCCCCGATCTCCCGCACGCCGAGCCCGGCCAGGATCCTGACGTCGGCGGCGGGATAGGTCTTGGTGACCGCGATGAGCGTGACCTCGTCACGGGCGCGACCGGCGGCCGCGCAGGCCTCGGCGATGCGCGCCTCGACCTCCGCCAGGCCCGCCGCTATCTGCGATGTGCGTGTTACGTCCACAAGGCATCCATCGTGCACCGTTCCTACCGTTCCCGCGAACCGGGGTCAGGGCCGGCGAGTCGTCGCCGGCTCCGAACGCACCGAACCCCCACCGCGACGGCCCATGAGCCTCGCAGCGGGGGTGTGATCCCCTCCCCCGGCCTCACCGGGTGAGGAATCTCACTTCAGGAAGTCGGGTACGTCCAGCTCTTCCTCTTGCTCCTCGAAGACCACCCTGGGCCGCCTGGGCGGCTCCGACATGCGGGAGGAGATCGGGGTCGGCGGGTTGGTCACCTCGGGCGCGGGGCGCGGGATCGACACCGGCGGAGGCGGCTCCTCCTCCGGCGCGGCGACCGCCGGGGGCGGCGGCGTCTCCACCGCGCGCACCGGCTCGGGGCGCGGCTCCGGCCTCGGCTCGGGACGGATCTCGGCACGCGGCTCGAGACGGGGCTCCGCACGCAGCTCGGGCCGCAGGTCGGAGCGCGGCTCGGCGCGCAGCTCGGGCCGCGGGGGCTCGGGCCTGACCTCGACGCGGGGCTCGACGCGCGGGGGCTCGGCCTTCACGCTCGGCGCCGGGGCGGGCGCGGGCCGTACGGGGGCCGAGACGGCGGGCGCGGCCTGGGACGTGCCGGCCGCGGGCCTGGGCTGCTGGCGGGTCTGCTGCAGCATGGGCTTGTCGGCCGGGGCCAGCTCGTCGAAGCCCGCGGCGATGACGGTGACGCGCACCTCGTCGCCGAGCGCGTCGTCGATGACCGTGCCGAAGATGATGTTGGCGTCGGGCGCGGCGGCGTTCGAGACCAGCTGGGCCGCCTCGTTGATCTCGAACAGGCCCAGGTCGGACCCGCCCGCGATCGACAGCAGCACGCCGTGGGCGCCGTCGATGGAGGCCTCCAGCAGCGGGCTGGAGACGGCCATCTCGGCGGCGGCCACCGAGCGGTCGTCGCCGCGCGCGTGGCCGATGCCCATCAGCGCCGAGCCCGCTCCGGACATGACCGACTTCACGTCGGCGAAGTCGAGGTTGATCAGACCGGGAGTGGTGATCAGGTCGGTGATGCCCTGGACACCCGACAGCAGCACCTGGTCGGCCGCCTTGAAGGCGTCCAGCACGCTGACCTGCCGGTCGGAGATCGACAGCAGCCTGTCGTTGGGGATCACGATGAGGGTGTCGACCTCGTCGCGCAGGGTCTCGATGCCCGCCTCGGCCTGCATGGCGCGGCGGCGGCCCTCGAAGCTGAAGGGCCTGGTGACCACACCGATGGTCAGCGCGCCGAGGGAGCGCGCGATGTTGGCGACGACGGGGGCGCCGCCGGTGCCCGTGCCGCCGCCCTCGCCGGCCGTGACGAAGACCATGTCGGCCCCCTTGAGGACCTCCTCGATCTCCTCACGGTGGTCCTCGGCCGCCTTGCGGCCCACATCCGGGTTGGCGCCGGCCCCGAGGCCGCGCGTGAGCTCCCTGCCCACGTCGAGTTTGACGTCGGCGTCACTCATCAGCAGCGCCTGGGCGTCGGTGTTTATCGCGATGAACTCGACGCCCTTGAGTCCCTCCTCGATCATCCGGTTGACGGCGTTGACTCCGCCGCCGCCGATGCCGACGACCTTGATGACCGCGAGGTAGTTCTGCGGTGCTGCCACGACGAGGGGCCTTTCCGCTCGTTGACTTGCCATTTCAGCTGTTCGAAAAACTCTCAACCTCAAGTTGAGATTCAGATTTATGTCAACCTGAGGATTGATACGGACAGTAGGAGTCGCCTACCGGGCGGGTCAACTAACCGCGCCGCAAGGCCGTCCGGCGTGTCGCGCGCTGTCCCATTCGCGACCACCATCTCATTTCATCGACACCACGTCGGGCGAACTGACGTCATACACCGTCGCCGTGCGCCGGAGCAGCGTTTCGAGCACCCGGACCTTGTCCGCGATCCGGTCGGCGCCGCCCCAGACGACCGTGCGGCCGTTGGTCAGCCGGAAGGAGATACCCTCGGGCGAGGTGGCCCGCACCTCGTCGATGCGCGCCAGCAGGCTGTCGGGCAACTCCCCGATCACCTTGATCGCCGCCACGGTCGAGGGGTCGGCTGGACCTGGCCGGTCGACCCGCAGGACGGGTAGCTGGGGCGGGGCGATCACGCGCACCTCGGTCACGAAGCCCTTGCGGTCGATCAGCGCCGCCTTGCCGCCGTACGGCACGACGGCGACGGGCCGGCGCTCGACCACCTCGATGGTGAGCGTGCTCGGCCACATCCGCTCGACCTTCGCCGAGGCCAGCTGCCTGATCTGCAGCACCCTGCCCTGGACCGCGTCGAGGTCGACGGTGGCCAGCGGATGCAGCTCGGCGACCGCGGCCTGTTTCCTGATCTGGTCGGCGGGGACTGTGAGATTTCCCACGATCTCCACCGACCGTACGCCCAGGACCGGCGAGAAGAACACCAGCCACACCGTCGAGCCCACCACGCCCGCGGTGAGCAACGCCACGAACGCCTGACGCGCTCTCACCTGGCTGACAGCTCCGCCACGATCCTCGGGCCGAGTTCGGTCACGTCGCCCGCGCCCATCGTGAGCACCACGTCGCCGGGCCTGGCCAGCGCGGCCACCAGGGCGGGCACGGCGGCCTTGTCGGGGGCGTAGGTCACGCTGCCCTCGGGCAACGGCACCCGGGAGGCCACCATGGCCCCTGAGACGCCGGGCTCGGGGTCTTCGCGCGCTCCGTAGACGTCGAGCACCACGGCCTGGTCCGCCAGGCCGAGCGCCACGCCGAACTCGTCGGCGAAGAACCTGGTGCGCGAGTAGAGGTGCGGCTGGAAGACCGCGATCACCCTGCCGTCGCCGGAGTAGGAGGCGACCACGTCATGCGCGGCGCGCAGGTCGGCGACCAGCTCGGTCGGATGGTGGGCGTAGCTGTCGAAGACGGCCACGCCGCCGGCCTCGCCCTTGGCCTCGAAGCGCCGCTTGGCCCCTGTGAAGGCCGACAGGCCCATTCTGATGTCCTCGAACGGCAGGCCCAGCTCGTCGGCCACGGCGATGACCGACGCGGCGTTGAGCGCGTTGTGGGCGCCCGGGACCGACAACCTGACCTCGCCCCTGCCGGCGACCTCGAAGACGACGCCGAAGCCGTCGGGGCGCACGCCGGTGATCCGGTAGTCGGCGTCGCCCGCCACGCCGTAGGTGACCACCTTGAGGCCCGCCTGGCGCGCCGGCTCGGCCAGCGCCGCGGCGCCCGGGTCGTCGACGCACAGCACCAGCGTGCGGCGCACCCGCTCGACGAAGCGGGCGAAGCTGTCGTGGACCGCCCGCGGGTCGCCGTAGTTGTCGAGATGGTCGGCCTCGACGTTGGTGACGACCGCGATGTCGGGGGCCAGCATGAGGAAGGAGCCGTCGCTCTCGTCGGCCTCGGCCACGAACACCTCGCCCGACCCCTCGTCGGCGCCCAGGCCCGTGGTGACGAGCTGGCCGCCCACGCAGTAGGAGGGGTCGGCGCCGCACTTCTGCAACGCGACCGTGAGCATCGAGGTGGTGGTGGTCTTGCCGTGGGTGCCCGCGATGGCCACACCGGAGCGCCCGGCCATGACCGAGGCGAGCGCGGCGGCCCTCGGGATGATCCGCACGCCCTGCTTGATCGCCTCGCCGAGCTCGGGGTTGGAGTCGCGGATGGCGGTGGAGACCACGACGGTGTCGACGTTCTTGATGTGGGAGGCGGCGTGGCCGATGTGGACGGTGGCGCCCAGCTCACGCAGCTCCGTCACCAGCTCCGAGCTGCGCGCGTCGCTGCCGGAGACGCTGACGCCGCGCTTGAGCAGGATGCGGGCGATCCCCGACATGCCCGCGCCGCCGATGCCGATGAAGTGGACCCTGCCGAGGTCTTCGGCGGCCACCGGGTCGACCAGCCGTACCAGGTTCATGAGCGGCCTCCCGCGATCTCGAGCACCTTGCGGGCCAGGGCGACGTCGGCGTCCCTTCGCCCCATCGAGGCGGCGGCCTCCGACATCGTGGCGACCCGCTCGGGGTCGCGGAGGATGGGCAGCACGTTCTGGATGATCCAATCAGGTGAAAGGTCGGAGTCGTCGATCATGAGGCCGCCGCCCCCCTGCACGATCGGGGTGGCGTTGAGCTGCTGCTCGCCGTTGCCGTGCGGCAGCGGAACGTAGGCGGCCGGCAGCCCGACGGCGGTCAGCTCGGCGCAGGTGAGCGCGCCGCTCCTGCAGAGCGCGAAGTCGGCGGCGGCGTAGGCGAGGTCCATGCGGTCGACGTAGGGCAGCACGACGTACTGGGGGTCGCCTGGCGGAGGCTCCTCCTCCAGGGTGTTCTTCGGGCCCAGCACGTGCAGCACCTGCACGCCGGCCCGGCGCAGGGTGGGACCGGCCGCCAGCGCCGCCTGGTTGAGCGAGCGGGCGCCCTGCGAGCCGCCGAAGACCAGCAGTGTCGGCAGGTCGGTGCGCAGCCCGAACCACGAGCGGGCCTTGTCGCCCATGGAGAGCCGGTCGAGCTCGACGATCTGCCGGCGCAGCGGGATGCCGATGTACTCGGCCTTGGCCATGGCGCTCTGGGTGTGGCCGGTGAAGACGTGGTCGGTCAGCCGCGCGCCCAGCCGGTTGGCCAGGCCGGGGCGCGCGTTGGCCTCGTGGACCACGATCGGCAGCCCGCGCCGCCTGGCCGCCAGGTAGGCGGGGGTGGCCACGTAGCCGCCGAAGCCGACCAGGATGTCGGCCTGGACCTTGTCCATGACGCCGGCGGCCGCGTTGATGGCGCCCGCCAGCCGTCCCGGGACGGTCAGCAGCTGCGGGGTCAGCGCCCTCGGGAGTGGTACGGCCGGCACCAACTGCAGGTCGTAACCCCTGGCCGGGACGAGCGTGGTCTCCAGGCCCCGCTCCGTGCCGAGACAGGTGACGCCGACGCCGGGCACGAGCCTGCGCAGCGCGTCACCCAGGGCCAGAGCCGGCTCGATGTGGCCGGCCGTCCCGCCACCGGCGAGGACCACCCTCATGTCGGTTTACTCCCTACTGATGAGAAACGTGCCGCCTTAACGTTCCGCATCTGGCCTGGCTCGTCCAGTCGGCACATTCCTTGTTGGTCGTCTCGGTCGGCCCCGTTGCGCACCCCCCAGGCCCAGCCAGCTTAGAGCCCTCGCGGCCGGTCCGGGGCCACGCGCGGCCAGAGCCTCCTTGGCGCCAGGTTCGCGTTTGGCGAAAGACAACAACATGCCGAGCGCGGCGAGCGTCGGCAACAACGCCGAACCGCCGTAGGAGACCAGCGGGAGCGGGATGCCGGTGATGGGCAGCACGCCGATCACGGCGCCGATGTTGACGATCGCCTGCCCGGCGACCCAGGCGACCACGGCCGCGGCCGCCAGCCTGATGAAGGCGTCGTTGACGCGCATCGCCACCCGCAGGCCCGCGTAGCCGAGCAGGCCGAACAGCGCCATCACCGACAGCGTGCCCATCAGCCCCAGCTCCTCGCCGAGGATGGAGAAGATGAAGTCGCTCTCCGCGTGGGGGATCCAGCTCCACTTGCCCCTGCTGCTGCCGAGCCCGAGGCCGAACCAGCCGCCGGAGCCCATCGCGATCTGCCCCTGCACGGCCTGGTAGCCGGCGCCCTGGGCGTGGCCCCACGGGTCGAGCCAGCCGGTGATGCGGTCGGACCGGTAGCCCTCAGTCGTGATCATGAAGACGGTGGCGACCGTCATCATCGCGATGATGCCGCCGAACAGCTTCAGCGGCGCTCCCACCACCCACAGCAGCGCGAGGAAGATGAGCATCAGCACGAGCGTGGTGCCGAGGTCGCGGCCCAGCATGACCATGACGGCCAGGATCGCGGTGCCGGGCAGCAGCGGGATCAGCAGGTGGCGCCATTCGATGCGGCCCCCGCGCGCCTTGCGGGCCAGCAGGTCGGCTCCCCACAGCGCCAGCCCGAGCTTGGCCGGCTCGGACGGCTGCAGGTAGATGGGCCCGATGTCGATCCAGCGCTGCGCGCCCAGCTGCGACTCGCCCGCGAAGATCACGATGCCCAGACCGATGATCGACAGCGCCATGAGCGGGTAGCCGGCCCAGCGGAAGAACCGGTGCGGCAGCCGCGAGCAGATCCACATCACGGGCACGCCGAGCGCGGCCGACATCGACTGCTTGACGAACCAGTAGAACGGGTCGCCGGTCTTCTGCAGCGCCTCGATGCTGGAGGCCGACAGCACCATCATCAGGCCGAGCGCCAGCAGCAGCGCGCTGCACCCGATGATCAGATAGTAGGTGGTCAGCGGCCGGTCGAGCAGCTCCTTGAGCCCGGCGGCCTGCTCCCTGACCCAGCCGGTCGGGCGGTCGACGGGGTTGTCGGCCGTCGTGCTCACGAACGCTCCCCCAGCTTGCCCACGGCGCGCGCGAAGGCCTCCCCCCGGGCCGGATAGTTGGCGAACATGTCGAGGGAGGCGGCGGCGGGAGCCAGCAGCACGGTGTCCCCGGGGGCGGCGAGCCTGGCGGCTTCGGTGACGACACGGTCCATCACCCCAGTGTCGCGATCGGCGAGGTCCACCACGGGGACATCCGGCGCGTGTCGCGCGAGCGCGCCGGCGATCGCGGCCCGGTCGACGCCGATGAGCACCGCGCCGCGCAGCCTGGGCGCGGCCCGCCGGACCAGGTCGTCGACGTCGGCGCCCTTGAGCTGCCCGCCGGCCACCCACACGATCGACGGGTAGGCGGCCAGCGAGGCGGCGGCCGCGTGGGGGTTGGTGGCCTTGGAGTCGTCGACGTAGTCGACCTCGCCGACCCTGCCGACGTGGGCCATGCGGTGCGGGTCGGGCACGAAGTCACGCAGGCCCTGGCGGACGGCCTCGGCCGGCACCCCGACCGTGCGGGCCAGGGCGGCGGCGGCCAGGGCGTTGGCGACGTTGTGCGGGGCGAAGGGGCGCACGTCGTCGAGCGTGGCCAGCTCCTCGGCCTGCCGTACCGGATCGGCGACGAAGGCGCGGTCGACCAGCAGGTCCTCCACCACGCCCAGCTGACCGGGCCGGGGCACCTGGAGGGTGAAGCCCACCGCCGGCCGGTACGGCTCGGCCAGCGCGCAGGCGATCGGGTCGTCGGCGTTGTAGACGACCGTGCCCGCCCGCTCGAAGATGCGGCCCTTGGCCCTGGCGTACTCCTCCAGCGAGCCGTGCCAGTCGAGGTGGTCGGGCGCGACGTTGAGGATCGCGGCGGCGTGCGGCGCGAGGGAGCCGGACCAGTGCAGCTGGAAGCTGGACAGTTCCACGGCCAGCACGTCGTACGGCCCGCCGACCGCCTCCACCACGGGCACCCCGACGTTGCCCACCGCCAGCGCCTTGCGGCCGGCCGCCAGCAGCATCGAGGTCAGCATGCGCACCACGGTCGTCTTGCCGTTGGTGCCGGTGAGCGCCAGCCACGGCGCGGCCTGCGCGGACCGCAGCCGCCACGCCAGCTCCACCTCACCGATCACCTCGACGCCCGCCGCGAGGGCGGCGGCGATCAGCGGATGGTGCGGCGCCCAGCCGGTGGTGACCAGCTCGCCCGCCTCAGCGGGCAGCTCCATGGAGCCGAAGCGCACCTCGACGCCGAGCCTGGCCAGCTCTTCCGCCACGACGCGCTGCCGCTCGCCGTCGACCGCCTCCAGCACCACCACGTGCTCGCCGCGGGCGGCCAGCACCCGCGCCGCGGCGGTGCCGGAGACGCCGAGTCCCGCTACGACGATCATGGCTTGGGCATCCACTCCACGTAGAACAGGCCGAGACCCACGGCCGCGCACAGACCCGCGATCAGCCAGAACCTGATCACGATCGTGGTCTCCGCCCATCCTTTCAGCTCGAAGTGGTGCTGGAGCGGAGCCATGCGGAAGACGCGTTTGCCGGTCATCTTGAAGAAGCCGACCTGGATGATCACCGACACCGTGATGATGACGCACATCCCGGCCAGGATCGCCAGCAGGAGCTGGGTGCGGGTGGTGATGGCCAGGCCGGCCAGTACGCCGCCGAGCGCGAGCGAGCCGGTGTCGCCCATGAAGATGCGGGCGGGCGGGGCGTTCCACCACAGGAAGCCGATGAGCCCGCCGAGCACGGCGGCGGCCACGACCGCGAGGTCGAGCGGGTCGCGTACCCAGTAGCAGTTGGGCCCGAGGTTGTCGATGCAGTTGTTGCGCAGCTGCCAGTTGCCGATCAGCACGTAGGCGCCGAGCACGGTGGCGGTGGCGCCGGAGGCCAGGCCGTCGAGGCCGTCGGTCAGGTTCACCGCGTTGGAGAAGCCGACGATCATGAAGATGACCCACGCGGCGAAGAGCACGATGGGGATCGACGGGCCGAAGTCGCGCAGGAACGACAGCTTCGTCTGCGCCGGCGTGATGCCGTAGACGTTGGGGAAGCGCACGACCAGGACGGCGAAGACGGCGCCGACGATGAGCTGGCCGAGCGCCTTGGCGCCGCTGCGCAGGCCCAGGCTGCGCTGCTTGTAGATCTTGATGAAGTCGTCGAGGAAGCCCACCATGCCCAGGCCGGTCATGAGGAACAGCACCAGCAGGCCGGACACGGTCGGCGGTTCGAGCATGGCCAGGTGGGAGGCGGCGTAGGCCATGAGCGCGGCCAGCACGAAGACGGTGCCGCCCATGGTGGGCGTGCCCTTCTTGCTGAGGTGGGCCTCGGGCCCGTCGTCGCGGACCTCCTGGCCGTAGCCGCGCCGGGAGAAGAGCCTGATGGCCAGGGGGGTGCCGAGCATCGACAGGATCAGGCCCACCGCGCCGGCGATGATGATGTTGGTCACTTGGTGACCCTCCCGAGGACCAGCTCGGCGGTGCGCTGGAGGTCCATCGCGCGCGGCCCCTTCACCAGCACGGCGTCGCCCGGCCGCAGCCACTCGGCCAGCAGGGCGCCCGCGGCCTCGGCGTCCGGTACGTGCGCGATCGGTGGCTCGCCAGGTCCGCCGCGCGCGGCCGACTCCGCCGCTCCCGCGGCCGCTCCGCGCAGGACGGGTTCGGCGTCGGGGCCCGCCACGATCAGCCCGGACAGGCCCGCCGCGCCCGCCGTACGGCCGACGCCCTCGTTCAGCGCCTCGCTCTCCTCGCCGAGCTCGCGCAGCGAGGCGATGACGGCGAAGCGGCGCCTGCCCTTGCCGAGGACGGCGAGCGCCTCGAAGGCGGCGCGCATGGAGTCGGGGTTGGCGTTGTAGGCGTCGTTGATCACGGTGACGCCGTCGGCGCGGTCGGTGACCTCCATGCGCCACCGGCTGCGCGGCTCGGCCTGCGACAGCTCGTCGGCGATGGTGGTCAGCGGCAGGCCGAGCTCGTAGGCGGTGGCCGCGGCGGCCAGCGCGTTCTCCACGGCGTGCGCGCCGTGGAGCCTGAGCGCCACGTGGGCGGCGCCCGAGGGGGTGCGCAGCATGAACGAGGCGCGCCCGCGCTCGTCGACGGTGACGCCCTCGGCGCGGACGGCGGCGTCCTCGGCCTGGCCGAAGAGCGTGACCCGGGCCCTGGTACGGCCGGCCATCTCGCGCACCAGCGGGTCGTCGGCGTTGAGCACCGCGACGCCGTCGGCGGGCAGCCCCTCGACCAGTTCGCCCTTGGCGGCGGCGATGGCCTGCTTGCCACCGAACACGCCCAGGTGCGCGGTGCCGACGTTCAGCACCACGCCGATGCGGGGCGGGGCGATGCGGACCAGGTCGGCGATGTGGCCCGCGTGGCGGGCGCCCATCTCCAGGACCAGGAAGCGGGTCTCGTGCTCGGCCCGCAGCACGGTCAGCGGGTGGCCGATCTCGTTGTTGAAGTTGCCGGCCGGCGCGATCGAGGGGCCCATGCGGCCGGTCAGCCTGGCCAGCAGGTCCTTGGTGGTGGTCTTGCCCGCCGAGCCGGTGAGGCCGATCACGGTGGCGGACGGCAGCGCGCCTGCCACGGCCCTCGCCAGGTCGGCCAGCGCCCGCACCGGGTCGGCCACGACGACCGAGGGCGCCGCCAGCGGCCTGGTGGCCAGCACGGCCACGGCGCCGGCCGCCATCGCCTGGTCGGCGAAGTCGTGGCCGTCGACGCGGGCGCCCTTGATGGCCACGAACAGCGATCCCGGCTCGACGGCCCGCGAGTCGATCACGACGGGGCCGCGCACCACCGCGCGTGGGTCCGTCATGCCTGACAGGGCGCCGGAGGTTATCTCGGCGATCCTGGCCAGCGGCATCGGGATCATAGGTTCTTCCTGCTTTCCTTGCGTGCGTCGATCGCCTCGGCGACCACGGCCCTGTCGTCGAAGGGGATCACGTCGCCTGAGATGTACTGGCCCTGCTCGTGGCCCTTGCCCGCCACGACGAGCACGTCGCCGCGCTCGGCCGACTCGACCGCCAGCCTGATCGCCGCGGCCCTGTCGGGCTCGACGATCACGTGGGCGCGTCGCTCGCGCGGCACCTGGAGCGCTCCGTCCATCATCGCCGCCAGGATGGCCAGCGGGTCCTCCGAGCGCGGATTGTCGCTGGTGAAAATCGCCACATCGGCCAGCCTCGCGGCGGCCTCCCCCATGAGGGGACGCTTGCCCTTGTCACGGTCGCCGCCGCAGCCGAGCACGACCGTCAGCCTGCCGGTGGTCACCGACCGCAGCGAGGTCAGGACCGACTCGACGGCGCCGGGTTTGTGCGCGTAGTCGACGATCGCCTGGAACTCCTCGCCCGGTGAGGTGACGCGCTGCATCCGGCCGGGCACGCCCGTCATGGCGCCCACGCCGTGCACGGCGGTGCGCACCGGGACGCCCGCCTCGACCAGCGTCACGATGGCGCCGAGGGCGTTGGCGACGTTGAACGGGCCGGGCAGCGAGATCGCCACGTCCTCCTCGACGCCGCCGGGCCCGACGACCCTGAAGGCGCTGCCGTCGGAGCCGAGCCTGACGTCGAGGGCGCGCCAGTCGGCGACGGGGTCGCCGGTGACGGAGAACGTGGTCATCGGGATCTTGGCCAGCGGGAGCAGCTCGCGCCCGTGGGGGTCGTCGAGGTTGGTCACGCCCGTCCTGCTGAACTCGGGCTGGAACAGCCTCACCTTGGTGGCGAAGTAGTCGTCGAAGTCCTTGTGGAAGTCGAGGTGGTCCTGCGACAGGTTGGTGAAGAGCGCCACGTCGTAGAAGACGCCGTCGACCCTGCCCAGGGCGAGGGCGTGGCTGGAGACCTCCATCGCGGCCGCCGTGACGCCGCGCTCACGCATGAGCGCGAACAGGCCGTGCAGGTCGGAGGCCTCCGGCGTGGTCAGCTTGGGCTGGATGACCAGGTCGCCGGCGTGGATCTCGACGCCGCCCACCAGGCCCGTGGTGTGGCCGGCCGCGCGCAGCCCCGCCTCCAGCAGGAACGTGGTGGTCGACTTGCCGCTGGTGCCGGTCACGCCCAGGACGCAGATGTCGTGGCTGGGCTGGCCGTACACCCAGGAGGAGATCTGGCCGAGCAGGGAGCGCGGCTCGGAGACGACCAGCACCGGCAGGCCGGTGGCGACGGCGGCGTCGCGGCCGGCCGGATCCGTCAGGACGGCGACCGCCCCTCGCGCCATCGCCTGGGCGGAGAAGTCGGCGCCGTGGGCGGTGTTGCCGGGCAGCGCGACGTAGAGGTCGCCCTGCCCGACCTGGCGGGAGTCGATGGTGACGCCGGTCACCGCGGCCAGCGGTGAGCGGGAGCTGCCTGACGGAGCGTCAAGCATGGTGGCCAGCCCGCTCAGCGGTCGAGGCGGGCTGGACGTGGGACGCATAGACGACGGGGGACGCACGGCGGCAGCGTACCCTCCCTGTTCACTGTCCGGTGCCGATCCGCGCGGGCGACGCGGTCGGGGCTGTGGGCGGAATCTTCCTGCTCTTGATGGCGAACGTCATCACGTCCTTGAACACAGGGGCCGCGATGTGCCCGCCGTAGATGTCCTTGGCCGGCTTCTGCACCACCGCGAGGACCACGAGCTCGGGTTTGTCCGCGGGAGCGAAACCGACGAAGGAGGCGGTGTAGCCGTTGTAACGGCCCAACTGCTGATCGTATCTGTTGGCGGTGCCTGTCTTGCCCGCCACCCGGTAGCCCGGGATGGCCGCCAGCGTACCCGTGCCCTCGGCGCTGACGGCACCCTCCAGCATGGAGGCGATCTCGCCGGCGGTCTGCTCGCTCACCACCCTGGTCTGCTTGCCGGGCTTGGCGGGGACGAACCTGCCGTGCTCGTCGGTCTCCCCCGCCACGATCTGCGGCTGCACCCTGACCCCGCCGTTGGCGATGGTCTGGTAGACGCTGGCGGTCTGCAGGGCGGTCACCGACACGCCCTGGCCGTAGGCGACCGTGCAGCGCTGGGTGCCCGACCAGCCCTTGTAGTCAGGCAGCAGGCCCGCCTCCTCGCCAGGCAGGCCGACCCCCGGCCGGACGCCGAAGCCGAAGCCCTTGAGCATCTCGAACAGCCGCTGGTCGCCGACCCTGCGCGCGGCCTGGATGGTGCCGACGTTGCTGGAGGTCTCCACGACCTTCTTGAACGTCATCGTCTCCGTCTTGTGCGGGTGGGAGTCGCGCAGCGTCTGGTCGGCGCACCTGATGTGGTCGGCGACGCGGAAGGTGGTCTCCGGACGTACGGCTCCCGCCTCGATCGCGGCCGCGGCGGTGATGACCTTGTTGGTGCTGCCCGGCTCGAACACCTCGGCCACGGCCCGGTTGACGTAGGAGGTGTCGGACGCCTTCTGCCAGTTGTTCAGGTCGAGCTCGGGCGCGTTGGCCATGGCGATGATCTGGGCGGTCCTGACGTCCATGACGATCGCGGTGCCGCTGATCGCGCCGCTGGCGGCGACCTGCTCGGTGATGGCCTTCTGGGCGGCCCACTGGATGTCGCGGTCGATGGTCAGGCGCACGTCGCGACCGGCGACCGGGGCCTGGCGCTGGCTGCGGGTCATCGGGATGCGCTGGCCGTCGCGGCCCTGCTCCACGCTCTGCTTGCCGTCCTGGCCCGCCAGCCGGGAGTCGCGCATCCGCTCGACGCCCTCGAGCCCGGCGCCGTCGTTGCCGACGAAGCCGATGAGCGTGCCGGCCAGGTCGCCGGCCGGGTAGGTCCTGCGGTAGGTCTTCTTCGTGGTGACGGCCGGCAGCCCGTGGTCGAGGACCCTGTCGGCGACCACGGGGTCGACGTCACGGGCGATGAGCTCGTAGCGCGAGGTGGTCCTGGCCAGCTTGGCCAGGATGTCGGCCTCGGGCTTGCCCAGTTCCCTGGCCAGCACCGAGGTCACCTTGGCGTACTGCTCGGGACGGACCTTGCTCGGGTCGATCGCGATCTCCCGCGCCTCGACCGTGACGGCGAGCTCGTGGCCGTTGACGTCGGTGATGGAGCCGCGCTTGGCGGGGATGACCTCGCTGATCACCCGCTGGTCGGCGGCCTTGGCCTCGTAGATCTTGGAGTCGAGGCCCTGCAGCTGGATGAGCCGCCCGGCGAAGATCGACAGGATGAAGGTCATGCCGATCAGCCCGATGTTGAGGCGCCGGCGGGGGTTGCCCAGGCGCAGCACCAGCGGCGGGCGTGGCGGCCTCGGTGGGGGCGGCGGCCTGCGCGGCTGCCGGCGCGGGCCCTGCGGCTGGCCCTGGGACCCGCCCGGCGGCCGGCCGGAGGCCCTGCCCTGCGGCGGGCGGGGTTCGCGGCGCTGCTCGCCTCGGGGGCCGGGCACGGTGGCCTCGCCGCGGCCGCGCCTGGCGTCCCTGGCGTCGGCTCCGGTCAGGCCGCGCGGCAGCTCGAAAGGGTCGTTCCCGCGCCGGTTGGACCCGCCAGGACCTCCGGGCTCGGCGCCGGCCGGTCGGGGACGGCCGTCCTGGCCCGCTCGCCGGTCGGACGGCGTGCGGTTCTCGGTACCCGGACGGTCGGCCGGCCCCGGGCGCCCGTCGGCGTCGCCGCGGCGGGGCCGGCCCGGCTCGCCGTCCCTGCGGCGGGGCGGCTCGTCACGCGGCCCTTCGGAGCGTCCGGATCCGGTGCCGCCCTGCCGTCCCGATCGTCCGGGACCGCCCGGCGTACGACGAACGGCGCCGGGCCCTCCCTGAGAGCCGGCGCCGCCACCACCGCGGCCGGGGCCCTGACCCCTGCCGCCTGTCTCTCTCACCTGTCCGCGCCCGACTTACCCGGGTAGAGAACGTTGACGTCGGGGTCGGACACCTGCCCCTGCCGCTCCGCGGCCTCGGCGAGGCTGCCGGGCTGCTCCAGCTCGGCGATCTTCCGCTTGGCGCTGTCGGACTGCCGCTGCATCTCGGCGATCTGCTCGCGCAGCTCGCTGGCGGTGAAGGAGTCGCGAGCCAGGACGGTGTTGAGCAGCAGCAGGCTGACCAGGCCACCGCACAGCAGGCCGACGACGAGCAGCACGAAGGGGGCGCGCTGCTTGCGCGGCATCGGCCGCCGCACGCGCACCGGCGCGCCGTCCTGCGCCGGGGCCGGCCGCTGACCGATCGGCCGGTCAACGGCCGGCCTGGGCGCGCGCGGAGCGTCCTGCTCGCGCACGCCGGTCCTCGCCGGAGCGGTCCTGGGCACGCCGCCCCTGACGGGCGCACCCCGCCTGATCTCCTGCTCAGTCCTCGTCAACACGGATCCTCTCTGCCGCCCGCAGCCGGGCCGAGGCCGCCCGCGGATTGCGGGCGAGCTCTTCGTCAGTCGGGAGCTCTGCTCCCCTCGTCAGGAGGCGGAACCGCGGCTGGTGAGCCGGCAGCGGGACGGGCAGCCCCGGGGGGCTGGTGTCCCTGGTTCGCGCCGCGAGCACCTGCTTGGTCAGCCGGTCCTCGAGGGAGTGGTAGGAGAGCACGACGACTCTCCCACCGAGCGCCAGCGCGTCGAGGGCCGCGGGAAGCGCCGCCTCGAAGGCGGTCAGCTCCGCGTTGACCTCGATACGCAGCGCCTGAAAAGTCCTTTTGGCGGGGTTGCCACCGGTGCGTCGGGTAGCGGCGGGAATCGCCGCGCGAACGATGTCCGCGAGCCGCTTAGTCGACGTTATGGCTTCCCTGGCCCTTTCCTTGACAATGAGCCCCGCGACACGCGGTGCGAACCTTTCCTCTCCGTAATCTCGGAGGATGCGGGTCAGCTCGGCCGCGGAGTAGGTGTTGACCACTTCCTCGGCCGTGAGCGCCTGCTCGGTGTCCATCCGCATGTCAAGGGGAGCGTCGTAGGAGTAGGCGAAGCCCCGTTCGCCCTCGTCGAGCTGGGGCGAGGAGACGCCCAGGTCGAACAGGACCCCGTCGACCACCGGCCGGCCCGCCTTCGCCAACACCGAGGCCAGCTCGTCGGACGAGGCGTGGACCAGGGTGACGCGGTCGGCGAAGGGCGCGAGCCTGCGCGTGGAGAAGTCGATGGCGAAGGGATCGCGGTCGATCCCGACCAGGTGCAGCGCCGGATGCGCGGCCAGCAGCGCCTCGGAGTGACCGCCGAGGCCGAGGTTGGCGTCGACGACCACCGGCGCCGGGCCCGCCAGCGCGGGGGCGAGGAGTTCCAGGACCCGCTCGAGCATCACGGGAACGTGACCACCCGTGCCCGCAGCGTTGCCTTCCACGTGCATTGCTGAAACCCCCCTCCAACTAAGAATGCGTCCATACTCGCGGATGACGCTAAGGCTCGATCCCGGTGCCCCGTCGCCAGGTCCCCACCCGTAGCCGCCCGGCCAGGTCCCCATCCGCACCCGCTTCGTGGACGCCTGCCATCTGACACCGGGGAAGGTGCATCAGCTGGCGGGCGAGTGGTTGCGGGTGGAGACCTCGCCGAACGACATCACCGACGGATCGGCCGTGACTAGAGAATCCCTGGCAGCACCTCCTCCGACAGATCGGCGAAAGCCTGCTCCTGGTCGGCCAGATAGGTCTCCCAGGCCTGCTGGGCCCAGATCTCCAGCCGGGTGTTGGCGCCGATGACCACGCAGTCACGCTCCAGACCCGCATATGCCCTCAGGGCCTGGGGAATCGTGATGCGCCCCTGCTTGTCCGGAGTCTCGTCGGACGCGCTGGCGAAGAAGACGCGGCTGTAGTCCCGAACCGCCTTGGCGGTGACCGGGGCGGTGCTGAGAGCCTCGGTAATGCGCTGGAACTCCCCCACGGGAAAGACGTAGAGGCATCGCTCCTGGCCTTTGGTGATCACAAGACCCTCCGCCAGCTCCTCACGGTACTTAGCCGGCAGGAACAGCCGTCCCTTGTCGTCCAGACGCGGTTGATGGGTGCCGAGGAACACCGGCCCCACCTCCCGTGCCTCGTGAAGCGCTCAGTGCTGGTGCACCTGCCCTCCACTGCGCACCACCATACTCCACTTCTCCCCACCGTCAACTGATTCGAACCCTCTTCGGTCGCCATTCGATCAGCGTTTACGCAGGTCAGAGCGGTGGAGCGGGGTGGGGGGCGGCGGACGGCCCGCGGGCGGCGCGGGCGTGTCGAACACCGAAAGGGTCGGTGAATACCGCATGGCGGGGCGGCCCGTCGGGGAAAGTGGAGGGCCGTGTCACCGGATTCGCACCACTATGCGACAAGAACCGGATGGATCACCTGAACACTGTGGCTGTTCCCCGATATCCGTAAAAGTCGCCCAAGGATGCCCGCCGTCGTAGGGTCGTACGCACAATGAAAAGGAATGGCAAGGCGCCCCAAAAGCACCTTCGCCCCGGGGAAGCCGTTGCACTTCTCTCATGGAGGCCTGGTGGCAGTAACCCATGACGTCCCTCGCCAGCTCGACGAGCTGGTCTCCACCGCACACCGGATCCGGCAGGCGATCGAGTCGGTGATCGAGGGCAAGAGCGATGCCGTCCGGCTGACAGTGACCGTCCTGCTCGCGGAGGGACACCTTCTGATCGAAGACGTCCCCGGCGTGGGCAAGACGATGCTCGCCAAGGCGCTGGCCCGGTCCATCGACTGTCCCGTACGGCGGGTGCAGTTCACCCCCGACCTGTTGCCGAGCGACATCACCGGAGTGAGCGCCTACAACCAGCAGACGCGGGAGTTCGAGTTCAAACCGGGCCCGGTCTTCGCCAACATCGTGGTCGGTGACGAGATCAACCGGGCCTCGCCCAAGACCCAGTCGGCGTTGCTGGAGTGCATGGAGGAGCACCAGGTGACGGTCGACGGCGTCACCTACGGACTTGACGCCCCCTTCATGGTCATCGCCACCCAGAACCCGATCGAGATGGAGGGCACCTATCCCCTCCCCGAGGCGCAGCGCGACCGTTTCACCGCGCGGGTGGCGATGGGCTACCCCGAGCCGGCCGCCGAGCTGGAGATGCTCGACGTGCACGGCGGCACCTCGCCGCTGGACAAGCTCGAGCCGGTCGCGACCACCGCGGAGGTGCGCGCGCTCATCGAGGCCGTGCGCGGCGTCTACGTCTCCCAGCCGGTCAAGAAGTACGCCATCGACCTGGTGACGGCCACCCGCCACACCCCGGACCTGCGGCTCGGCGCCTCTCCCCGGTCGACGCTGCAGCTGGTGCGCGCCGCCAGGGCCCACGCCGCGCTGTCCGGCCGCGACTACGTGATCCCCGACGACCTGCAGGAGCTGGCCGTTCCCGTGCTCGCCCACCGGCTGCTGCCGAGCATCGAGGCGCAGGGCCAGCGCCGGATGCCCGAGCAGGTCGTCACCGAGCTCGTCAGGCGAGTGCCCGTGCCGGAGGCTCGGGCGTCGTGATCGCGGGACTGCGGGCGCTCACCTCCAGGGGCCGGTCGTTCCTGGCCTCGGGTGTGGCCGCGCTGCTGATGGCGCTGCTGCTGGGCGAGCACGACCTGCTCAGGATCGGCGTGCTGATCGTCGCGTTGCCGCTGCTGGCCGCCCTGGTCGTGGCACGGACCCGCTACCGGCTGGCCTGCGCCCGGCGCCTCGACCCGCCCAGGACGGAGGTGGGCGGCGAGGCGACGGTCACCCTGCGGCTGGAGAACGTCACGCGGCTGCCGACCGGGCTGCTGCTCATCGAGGACACCGTCCCCTACGCGCTCGGCGCCCGGCCCAGGTTCGTGCTGGACCGGGTGGAGTCGAGGGGGATCAGGGAGGTCGACTACCGGGTCAGGTCCGACCTGCGCGGCCGCTACACCATCGGCCCCCTGTCGGTACGGATCACCGACCCGTTCGGCCTGGTCGAACTGACCCGGTCCTTCACCATCGCCGACACGCTCGTGGTGACCCCGCACGTCGAGGCGCTGCCGCACGTGCGGCTGTCGGGCGAGTGGACGGGCGGGGGCGAGAGCCGTACCAGGAGCGTGGCGGCGGCCGGCGACGACGACGTCGCGCCGCGCGAGTACCGGCAGGGGGACGACCTGCGGCGGGTGCACTGGCGCTCCACCGCGCGTCACGGCGAGCTGATGGTGCGCCGTGAGGAGCAGCAGTGGCAGAGCCGCGGCGCGCTCCTGCTCGACACCCGACGGCACGCCCACCGGGGTGAAGGGCCCCGCTCCTCCTTCGAGGTGGCCGTCTCGGCCGCCGCCTCCATCGGCCTGCACCTGGCGCGTGAGGGGCTGGGCCTGCGCCTGGTCACCGACCAGGGGCCCGAGCACCTGAGCGACACCGGGGTGAGCTGGTCGCTGCTCGACACGCTCGCCGTCGTGCGCACCAGCCCGGCCCGCTCGCTGGAGCTCGGCATCACCGCGCTGCGCCAGGGCGGCGGTGACGGCCTGATCGTCGCGGTGGTCGGCGCGATGGACGCCGAGGAGGCCAGGGAGCTGGCCAAGGTCAGGCACGGCAGCGCCACCGGCGTGGCCGTCCTGCTGGACGTGGAGGGCTGGGAGGTCAAGGACTACGGCTCCACCGAGCGCAGGCAGGCGGTCGAGGCGGTGCTGACCGGATCGGGCTGGCGGATCGTCACCCTGCCCGCGGCCACGCCGCTGGCGGCGGTCTGGCAGAGCGCGGGCGTCAAGTCCCGCTTCTCCGTGGGAGGTGCGGCATGAGGCTGTCGATCTGGGCGGGTGTGGCCACCCTCGCGGTCTCGCTCACGCTCTACCCGTTGTTCGACGGCGGCGCGTGGCTGTGGGGCTCGCTCGGCGCGGTGATCGCCGTCACCGCGGCGGGAGTGATCGCCAGCAGGCTCACCCTGCCCGGCTGGGCCGCGCCGCTGCTCGGCCTGACGGCGCTCGGCATCTACCTGACCGCCGCCTACACCGGCGACAAGGCCTGGGCACTGCTCGTGCCGACCAAGGAGTCGGCGCTGGCCCTGGTCAAACTGCTGACCACCGGCTTCGCCGACATCCAGCGCTATGCCGCGCCGGTGCCGGACGACCCGCCGATCGCCATGCTCACCACCGCGGGCGTCGGGGTCATCGCGATCGTCGTGGACCTGTTCGTGACCAGGCTGAGGAGGGCGGCGCTGGCCGGGCTGCCGCTGCTGGCGCTGTTCACGGTGCCGGCCGCCGTGCTGCCCGACCCGATCGGCTGGGCCGCGTTCATCCTCGGCGCGCTCGGGTTCACCAGCCTGCTGATCGCCGACGGGCGCGAGCGCGTCGGCCACTGGGGCCGGGCGGTCCTGGTACGGCGCAGCCGCGCCGCCGCCGGCACGGCCGCCGACGAGTCGGCCGACACGCGCGGGCTGCGCCTGTCGGGCAAGCGCATCGGGTTCACCGCGATCGCGCTGGCCGTGGCGTTGCCGGCGCTGCTGCCGACGCTCGAGCCTGACCCGCTGTTCGGGTTCGGGGTGGGCGGCTCGGGCAAGGGCCGGGGCGACTCCATCAGCATCCCCGACCCTGTCGCCGATCTGAAGGGGCGGCTGCAGCTGCCGGAGAACAACACCGTTCTCTCCTACACCAGCAGCGACGACGCCCCGCGCTATCTCAGGATCTACTCCCTCGACGTCTTCGACGGCCAGCGCTGGACGATGAAGTCGAAGGGCAGCCCGGAGAACAGGGTGGACCAGGGCCCGCTGCCGCCGCCGCCGGGGCTCGCCTCGACGACGAAGACCACGCGAGTCGAGACCGACATCCAGGTCAGCGAGGACATCACGCAGCTGCAGTTCCTGCCGCTGCCGTACCCGCCCCAGCTGGTACGGGCGGAGGGCGACTGGCGCGCGGACGTCGACTCCCTGATGGTCTTCTCCCCCGGCGACCTGGCGGGCGGCCTGCGCTACCAGGTGGTCAGCACCGAGCCTGACGCGAGCGCCGACCAGCTGGAAGCCTCCCCGAGGACCGTCGATCCGGCGGTCGGCGAGCGCTACCTGAAGCTGCCCGACCTGCCGCCGCAGATCAGGCAGCTGGCGCAGCGGGTGACCAAGGACAGCGAGTCCCCGTACGAGGCGGCGGTGAACCTGCAGCGGTTCTTCACCACCACGGGCGGCTTCACCTACAGCCTGGCCACGCAGGGCCACGACACCGAGGCGCTGACGAACTTCCTGGAGCAGACCAGAGCCGGCTACTGCGAGCAGTTCGCCTCGGCGATGGCGGTGCTGGCCAGGTCGATCGGCATCCCGGCCAGGGTCGCCATCGGCTACACGGGCGGCACCAAGCTGGAGGGTCGCTGGGAGGTCCGCACCCACGACTCCCACGCCTGGCCCGAGCTCTACTTCGAGGGCGTCGGCTGGCTGGCCTTCGAGCCGACCCCCGCCGGCAGCGCGGGACAGGGCACCGCCCGCGTCCCCGACTACACGCTGCCCAGGCCGGCCGAGAGCACGCCGAGCAGCGACCCGAGCACGAGCGCCGCCGAGAGCGGCGACGACCCGACCGCCGCGCCCAACAGCAGGGACAGGCTGAGGGAGCTCGACCCCGAGGGCATCTACAGCGGTCCCGTCACGTCGGTGGAGACCACCCCGCTGTGGGTGTGGATCGCGCTGGCCGTGGCAGGAGTGCTGGTGATCCTGCTCATTCCCGCCCTGCTGCGGCTGGTGATCAGGAACCGCAGGGTGCGGACGCTGAGCTGGAAGGTCTCAGGGCCGTCCGACGAGGTCACGGCGAGAGCCGGGCGGGTGGACACCTCGGTGGCCGCGGCCTGGGCCGAACTCGACGACGTGCTGTACGACTACGGGATGGCGCGGCTGCCGAGCGAGACCCCGCGGGCGCTGGCGCGCAGGCTCACCGAGCAGTACGAGTTCGGCGCCGAGGCGGGCGCGGCGGTCGCCGTCATCGCCTCAGCGGTGGAGCGGCTGCTGTTCGCGCGCGACCCGGGGGAGATCGCCCCGATGAAGAGGGAGCTGCGGACGATACGGCGGGCGCTGGCGGCCACCGTCTCGCGCGGCACGCGCCTGCGCGCGGCGCTGCTGCCGCCCTCGGCCCTGCGGCGGATCAGGGGCATGGGCGAGGGCATCCTGGACGGTTTCGACCGGCTGGAGAACATCAGGCTCTGGACGCGGGCAGCCCGCAGGAGCTCCTGACCGCCGAACCGTGCGGCCGCTCCTCACAGGAGCGGCCGCACGAGGTCTGTCGGTCTATCGGCTCAGCGCTCGTCGTGGCGACGGCGCCAGCGCTCTTCCATGCGTTCCATGAAGCTTCCGCGGTTGCCCCGGCGCTGGCTCTTGCCCGGCGTCCTGACGCCGGATCCTGACCCACCGGAGTCACCACCGAACCCGTTCATACGCTTCCAGCTGGACAGGCCCCACAGACACGCGGCGAGCATGACCACGAAACCGCCGACGCCGAGCGGGATCTGGTTGATCACGACGCCGACCATCAGCAGGACGATGCCCAGCGCAAAGCCGATGGAGGCTTTGACCAGGCGCCGCTTGTAATGGCTGCGCGGATCGCTGATCCGAACGGTATTGGCCCACTTCGGGTCCTCGGCGTAGAGGGCCTGCTCGATCTGGTCGAGCAAGCGCTGCTCGTGCTCAGAGAGCGGCACGGCGCCTCCCAAGGACGGCCCCATTTCGGGGAAGACGGCAACGGACGACACGGGGTGTCCGGACCTCGCGGTCGGTTATCCCCAGAATACGAGGCTGTAGACGTAGGCGAAAGAAAACGTCCAACGTAGACCAAACCGGAGGTGACGTCATGGCTCTAAACATGTCCATTCTCCCCCACCCTCCGAGATGTCGCGACATCGGGCGTCATGCCTCCATTTCATCAAGCCGTCCTCTGACTAGTGAAGCCGGGACCACCGCATCGGGGCCGAATCTTCTGATCGCCTTGTCCATCGCTCGCTCGGCCTCCCGCCATCCCGTCTCCTTCTCCCCCAGGCTGAGCTGGTGGGCGGCGGAGTCGGCCGGTCTCAGATTCTCCAGCCTGACACCCACGAGGCGCAGCCTGATCCGCTCAAGCCCGGCGGCGGCGTAGAGCTCGCAGGCCGTCGTGTAGATCTCCTGCGCCACGTCCGTCGGCTCCCGCAGCGTCCGCGAACGCGTGATCGTGGAGAAGTCGGCCCGGCGCAGCTTCACGCTCACAGTTCTGCCCACATGGCCGCCCGCACGCACACGCGCGGCGACCCGTTCGGAAAGCCGCAGCAGTTCGCGCCTGATCACCTCGGGGTCGTCGACGTCCGCCGCGAACGTCTCCTCCGCGCCGACGCTCTTGTCGGGCACGTGGGCGGTGACGGCGCGCTCGTCCCTGCCCCACGCCAGCGCCGCCAGATGGGTGCCGGCCGCGTGGCCGAGCTCGCGCTGCAGCGTGGCGGGCGGGACCCTGGCCAGGTCGCCCACGCTCCTGATGCCCAGGCGCACCAGCGCCTGCTCGGTGCGCTCCCCCACGCCCCACAGCGCGCTGACGGGCAGCGGGTGCAGGAAGTCGACCACGCGGTCGGCCGGCACCACGAGCAGGCCGTCGGGCTTGCACTGCTTGGAGGCCAGCTTGGCGACGAACTTGCTGCCGGCCACGCCGACCGAGCAGGTGATGCCGAAGCGCTCCCGCACCTCGGCGCGGATCCTGGCGGCGATGTCGGCGGGCGAGCCGAGCCTGCGCCGGGCGCCGCCCACGTCGAGGAAGGCCTCGTCGGAGGCGATCGGCTCCACGAGCGGCGTGATCGCGTGGAAGATCTCCATCACGCCCCTGGAGACCTCGGTGTACTTGCCGTGGCTGGGCGGGATGATCGTGGCCTGCGGGCACAGGCGGCGGGCCCTGCTCATCGGCATGGCCGAGTGCACGCCGTACTGCCTGGCCTCGTAGGTCGCGCTGAGGACGACGCCGCGCCCGGCGGGCGAGCCGACGATCACCGGGCGGCCGCGGAGCTCGGGACGCTCGAGGAGCTCGACACTGGCGAAGAAGGCGTCCATGTCGACGTGGAGGATGGGGCAGCCGCTGTCGTCGGCCCCGATCCTGGCGACGGGGCCGACTCCGGTGATCTGCTTGCGCGACACGACGTGATTCTACCCGAACGCGCGTTCGACAACCGTCCTGGCGCCGTGGCGGCAGGGGCCGCGCCCGGGGGCCGGGACCCGGTCGAGGGGGCGGGTCATCACTTGTGGCCCAGGACGTGCAGCTGCGTGGCGATGTCACGCAGGACGGGATGGGTGGCGGCGGCCTGCTCCAGCGCGACCAGCGCCTCGGCGGCGCCCGGCTCCCCGTCGACCAGGCGGCTGGGCACCAGGTCGGCGAAGACCCGCACCCCGTGGACCTCGTCCACCGCGAACCCGGTCGCCGCGAGGAGTTCGGCCAGCGTCTGGGCGGCGAACCTGCGCGGGGTGGGGTCACGGTCGCCCCAGCGCCCCATCGGGTCGTCCAGGGCCGCCCTGGCCGCGTCGAAGTGCCCGGCCAGCGCGCGGTGGATGGCGCCGGCCACCGGGTTGGCCGCCAGCACGCTCACGACACCACCGGAGCGCAGCAGGCCCGAGACCGCGGTCAGCGCCGAGAGCGGGTCCTCGACGTACTCCAGCACGCTGTGGCACAGCACCAGGTCGGCGCTGTCGCGCGGCAGGAGGTCGCCGAGGTCGGCGGCGTCACCCTGGAGCGCCCGCACGCCGACCCCCCGCTCGGCGGCCCTGCGCTCCAGGGCGAACAGCGAGTCGGGGCTCGGGTCGACGACGGTCACCGCGTGACCGAGCTCGGCGAGCGGTACGGCGAAGCCGCCGGTGCCGCCGCCCGCGTCGACGATGTCGAGCCGCGCGCGGCCGGTCTGGCTCGCCCGCGCGGCCAGCACCGCCCGCAGCGCGTCCCAGACGACGGCGGTGCGCACCGCCGGGGTCGCCTGCTTGGTGATGCTCTCCGCACGCAACGTCGGCTCGCCTCCTCGTTTCGCCGCGCCCGGGAACGACGGTGTGCCCGCTGCGTCCCCGAACGCGTTCTTTCCTTGCCCGTGGTCCCCGCGCGTGACGGCCATGAGCGGCCGTCGCGGCTGGGGCCAGCCTACGCCGTCCCGAGCCGGGTGAGCATACGAGATCACAAGGAGGTAACGTCCGGATGCGGGCACGGGGCGGGCCCCGTCACGCTCCCCGGCCGTCGAAGGCCGCCAGGACGCGCCTGGGCGCCCGCAGCCGCCAGGCGTCGGCGAGGAGCTCGGCCAGCTCCGCCGCCTCGACGGCGGCGAAGCGCACCAGCACGACCGCGTGGCCGTCGTAGTGCGGGAGGGTGAAGAAGGCGTCGGGATCCGCGGCGACCAGCTCGCGCTTGTGCTCCTCGGAGGCCACCGGCAGGGCCAGGACGTCGCCCTCCTCCCTGATCCGCGCGAACCACCTGGCCTTGACGTAGAAGGCGGGCGTGCCGTACATGAGGCGTTCGGTGGTCTCCGGCAGCCCCAGCGCGATCCGCCGCACGTCGTCCTCGGTCACCATGCGACCCATCCTGTACCGCACGGCGGCCCGGACACCACCCACCGGCACGGGCGCTTGCGCCGCCGGGAAGGCCTCGGGGCCCGCGCGGGGGTTCGGGTGTCCAGACCGAACCCGTCCCGCCGGAGAGACCCAACGGGCGGCCGTGGTGGCCGGCCGCTGGGGAGGTCTCCGCCGCTCAGGAGGTCACCGGTCGCCCCGGCCGGTGGACGTACCGGAAGGCACCGGCCGTACCAGGAGGTGCCGGCCGGCCGTACCGGGATGTGGGCGGCCGACGCCGGGGGCGAGGGCCGGGGTCAGAGCGTGAGGCTGGGCTTGAGCTGCTTGAAGCGGGCCAGCAGACCGTTGATGAACTGCGGCGACTCGTCCGTGGACAGCTCGGACGCCAGGTGCACCCACTCGCTGATCACCACGCCCTCCGGCACGTCGGGCATCCAGAGCAGCTCGTAGGTGCCGCCACGCAGGAGGTTGCGGTCGACGGCGGGCATGCGCTCGAGAGTCCACCCCTCGGCGTAGGTCGTGATCAGCTCGTCGATGCGCCGGGAGTGCCGGGCGACGCCCTCGACGATCGCCGAGGTGTACTCGTTGACCGGCGGCTCCCGCCGGTCAACGCGCTCGGCGAGGATCTTCAGCGCGTCCTCACCGCGGAGCTCGGCCTCGAAGAGGATGTCGAGCGCCCGCCTGCGTGCTTTGCCTCGCGCGGACACTCAGGCCCGGCCGAGGTATTCGCCGCTGCGGGTGTCGACCTTGACCTTCTCGCCCGTCGTGATGAACAGCGGGACCTTGATCTCGGCGCCGGTCTCCAGCGTGGCGGGCTTGGTGCCGCCGGTGGAACGGTCACCCTGCAGGCCCGGCTCGGTGTTGGCGATCAGCAGCTCGACCGCGGCGGGCAGGTCGACGTAGAGCGCGGAGCCCTCGTTGAAGGCCACGGTGGCCAGCGTGTTCTCGAGCATATAGTTGGCGGCGTCGCCGACGGTCTTGGCGGGCACGTTGACCATGTCGTAGGTCTCGGTGTCCATGAAGACGAAGTCGTCGCCGTCCTTGTAGGAGAACTGCATCTCGCGCTTGTCGACGTTGGCCACGTCGACCTTCACACCGGCGTTGAAGGTCTTGTCGACGACCTTGCCGGACAGGACGTTCTTGAGCTTGGTGCGCACGAACGCACCGCCCTTGCCCGGCTTGACGTGCTGGAACTCCACGACGGCCCAGAGCTCACCGCCGTCGAGCTTCAGCACCATGCCGTTCTTGAGGTCGTTGGTCGTCGCCACTCGTTACTCCCGGATGCGGCCGCTCTTACAGGACGAGCAGCTCCTTGGTCGTCTTCGTCAAAAGTTCCGCTCCGCCTTCACGCGTCACGAGCGTGTCCTCGATGCGGACCCCGCCCCTGCCCTGGAGGTAGACCCCAGGCTCGACGGTGATCGGAACTCGATCCTCTAGTCTACCGGTCCGCGAAGGGCCCAGGAACGGCTCCTCGTGGATCTCCAGGCCCACCCCGTGGCCGAGGCCGTGGCGGAAGTGTTCGGCGTGTCCCGCCCGCTCGATGACCGATCGGGAGGCGGCGTCGATCCCGGCGGCCTCGGCGCCGGGGCGCACCGCCTCGCGTCCCGCGCGCTGGGCGTCGCGGACGAGGTCGTAGATCTCGCGCTGCCAGTCGTCGACCCTGCCGAGGGCGACGGTGCGGGTCATGTCGGCGTGGTAGCCGCGGTAGAGGGCGCCGAAGTCGAGGGTGACCAGGTCGCCGGTGCGCAGCTCGCGGTCGGTCGGCGAGTGGTGCGGGATGGAGCCGTTCTCCCCGCCGGCCACGATCGACTCGAAGGCGGGCTTGTCGGCGCCGAGTTCGACCATGCGGGCCTCGAGGACGCGGGCGACCTCGCGCTCGCTCACTCCCGGCCTGATGCTTCCCCTGATGTCGGCGAAGGCCTGGTCGGAGATCGGGCAGGCGGTCCGCAGCAGCTCGATCTCCTCGTCGTCCTTGACCATCCGCAGGCGTTCGACCAGCGGTTCCAGCGGGACGAGGCCCTCGCCCAGCCGGTTGAAGGTCGCCACCGTCATGTGCGCGGCCTCGATGCCGACGCCGGGCGCGGCCAGCTCGCCTGCGACGTCGGTGACCTCGACGGTCTCGACGTCCAGGTCGCGGGTCATCTCGATGTAGCGGGAGTCGGTGGCGAGCCTGGCGGTGCCGTCCGCGCGGACCAGGACGGCGGCGTTGGAGCTGTCCAGCCCGGTGAGGTAGCGGACGTTGACCGGCTTCGTGACGAGAATGGCGTCGACACCTGCCAGCAGCGCGGCGAGGGTGGCTCGGCGCCGGGCGAAATCGATGGTCATTTCACCAAGTATTGACCACGTTCGCTGCGGCCAGCTACGGTCCAGATCTGAAGGTTAGGAAGGTTTACTAACTCGTGGAGCAGTCGATGCGGATCGTCTTAGCCCTCGCCCTGGCGCTGACAGGAGCCCCGACCATGCACGCCGCCGAGCAGACTACCGGGCCCGCCGCGCAGGCCGGCGCGAAGGTCACCGGGCACATCCGCTTCGACCAGGTCGGGTTCGCGCCGGACGAGGCCAAGCACGCCTACCTGATGACCGGCGGGCGGCCCGCCCCCTTCACCGTGATCGACGCCAAGGGCAGGCCGGTGCTGAACGGTACGGCCGGCCGCGACCTCGGCGCGTGGAACGCCGCCTACCGCCACGTCTACGACCTCGACCTCACCAGGCTCAGGAAACCGGGCAGCTACCGGATCACCTCGGGCGGCCTGACCTCCGCCGAGTTCACGATCGCCCCGTCCGCCGCCCTGGCGCTGCCCGCCTCGAAGATCGTGACGTTCTTCGGCGGCCAGCGCGACGGCGGCAGGCGGCACGCCAACGACCGCGCCGCCCACGTCTACGACTGGCCGGCCTTCACCGGCCCCGACACCGACCAGATCAAGGGCGAGCTGACCAGGATCGGCGGGCCCGTCGACGTCGAGGGCGGCTGGTTCGACGCCGGCGACTACCTGAAGTTCACCCACATCCTGGCCTACGTCGACACGCTGCTGTGGGCGGCCAGGAGGGACGGCGGGCCGGTCGTCGATCCGCGCCTGAAGTCGGAGGCGCTGCACGGCCTGAAGTACCTGGACAAGATGTGGGACGGGACGACCAGGACCCTCTACATCCAGGTCGGCGTCGGCGCCGGCAACGCCGAGGGCACGTTCGTCGGCGACCACGACATCTGGCGCCTGCCCGAGACCGACGACTCCTCCCGCGAGAAGTACATCCGCAACCGGCCGGTCTTCCGGGCCGCCCCGCCCGGCGAGCCGATCAGCCCCAACCTGGCCGGCCGTACGGCGGCGGCCTTCGCGCTGGCCGCCCAGGTCGAACCGGACAGGAAGCGCGCCCAGTCCTGGCTCGACAAGGCCGCCGAGATCTACGCCATGGCCAAGACCACCGACGTGGGCCGGCTGGTGACCTCGCTCCCGCACGCCTTCTACCCCGAGAGCGTCTGGCGCGACGACATGGAGCTGGGCGGGGCCGAACTGGCGCTGGCCGCGCAGCGGCTCGGTGACCCCAGGGCCGCCCAGTGGCTGGAGCAGGCCCAGCACTGGGCCACCGAGTACATCGCCAAGGACACCGGCGACACGCTCAACCTCTACGACGTCAGCGCCCTCGCGCACGCCGACCTGATCAGGGCGGGCGCCCCGATCAAGGGCGCGCTGGTCGCCGATCTCAAGGCGCAACTGGAGATCGGCGCCGCCAGGGCGGCGAAGGACCCGTTCAGGGCGGGCGCGGCCTACGACGCCTTCGACTCGGTGCCGCACGCCTTCGGGCTGGCCGCCACCTCCCGGCTGTACCGCTCGGTGACGGGCGACCGCGGCTACGACGCCTTCGGCACCCAGCAGCGCGGCTGGACCCTCGGCGCCAACCCGTGGGGCGTGTCGTTCGTGCAGGGCGTCGGCGACAACTCGATCTCCTGCCCGCACTACCAGATCTCCAACCTGACCGGCCGTCCGGCGACGGGTGCGGTCGTCAACGGGCCGAACGCCGCCTCCCTGTTCGACGACGGCCTCGGCGACCACTTCGAGGAGATGGCCAAGTGCCCCGCCGACGGGGTGGACCGCTACGAGCAGTTCACCGGCAGGGGCAGCAGGTTCGTCGACGACGTGCGCTCGTGGCAGGCCTCCGAGCCGGCCGACGACTTCGCCGCGATCGCGTTCTACGCGCTGACGCTGATGTCCAGGGACTGATCTCCCCGTCGCCGGTGGCGCCGCTCCCGCCTCCCTTCCCGGGTACGGCGGGGCGGCGCCGCTCAGCGCTTGCGGCCGAGCCCGCCGTACTGGTGGACCTCGCGGTCGGTGTACTCGGTGGCCGCGTCGGGGTGCCAGCGCGGCAGCGAGACCACGCCGGGCGCGACCAGTTCCATGCCGTCGAACAGCGTCCGCAGGTGCTCGGGGGTGCGCAGTCTGATCTCGGTCGCGCCGCTGGCGTTCCACCGGGCGGCCGCCTCGTCCATCGAGGGGCTGTGGACGCTGTGCGAGACGACCAGGTAGCTGCCGGCCGGCATGGCGTCGAAGAGCGTCGACAGCGCGGCGCGGACCTGCTCGTCGTCGGGAAGGAACTCCAGCACACCGAGCACCATCAGCGCGATGGGCCGGGAGAAGTCGAGCGTCTTGGCCGCGCCGCGCAGGATCGTCTCGGGGTCGCGCAGGTCGGCGTCGAGGTAGTCGGTCGCGCCCTCGGGAGTGCTGTAGAGCAGGGCGCGCGCGTGGGCGAGCACGATCGGGTCGTTGTCGACGTAGACGATGCGCGACTCGGGCGCGGCCCGCTGCGCCACCTGGTGGGTGTTGTCGGCGGTGGGCACGCCGGTGCCGACGTCGAGGAACTGCCGGATGCCGGCGTCGACCAGGTGCCGTACGGCACGGCCGAGGAACTGCCTGTCGGCCCTGGCGACGACCACGAGGTCGGGCATGACCTTGAGGATCTCGTCGCCGACGGCCCGGTCGGCCTCGTAGTTGTCCTTGCCGCCCAGCCAGTAGTCCCACACGCGTGCCGGGTGCGGCACGCTGGAGTCGATCCTGTCGAGCCGGTCCCGCGCGCTGTCGGTCACTGGAGAACCCCCTGCCTGTCCAGTCTGTCCATGATCAATCTAATCGAAGAAGCCCACCGTTCCACGGCGAACAGCGAAATATCGGGTTCGGCGGGCCGTGGTGGGGCAGGCGGGATCCGGGGCGTCGAACGGCCCGCGGCCGGGTATCCCTGGAGAATCTGCACGTCCCTTCCTAGCCCTAGGGCCTGCCGCGACGGACAATCAACGCGATGAACATCGAGTCACCAGGAAAACTGGCCGAACTCCTCGACCAGCACGCGTATCTCGCCGACGAGGGTCTGGCGACGGCCGCCTTCCTGGCGCTGCGGATGGGGCGCCCGCTGTTCCTGGAGGGCGAGGCGGGCGTCGGCAAGACCGAGCTGGCCAAGACCCTGGCCGAGCTGCTGCGCGCCCCGCTGATCCGCCTGCAGTGCTACGAGGGGCTGGACGCCGCCCAGGCGCTCTACGACTGGGACTTCGCCCGCCAGCTCCTCCACCTGAAGGCGGCCGAGGCGGCGGGGATCACCGACGCGAGCAGGCTCGAGGGCGAGATCTACGACCGGCGCTTCCTCATCGCCCGCCCGCTGCTGCGGGCCGTCGAGACGCAGCCCTCCGTCCTGCTCGTGGACGAGATCGACCGGGCCGACGACGAGTTCGAGGCGTTCCTGCTCGAGGTGCTGTCCGACTTCACGATCTCCATCCCCGAGCTCGGCACGATCAGAGCCGAGCGTCCCCCGGTGGTCGTCGTCACCTCCAACCGCACCCGCGAAGTGCACGACGCGCTCAAGCGCCGCTGCCTCTACCACTGGCTGGAGCACCCGAGCTTCGACAGGGAGGTGGCCATCCTGCTGCGCAGGCTGCCGGAGTGCACCGAGTCGCTGGCCGCCCAGGTGGCCAGGACAGCGGCGCGGCTGCGCGCGCAGGACCTGGCCAAGCCGCCGGGCATCGCCGAGACGCTCGACTGGACGGAGGCGCTGCTGACGCTCGGCGCCCGCGACCTCGACCCCGGCCTGGCCGCGGCGACGCTCGGCGCGGCGCTGAAGTACCGGGAGGACGTGGAGAGCGTGCTCAAGAGCGGGGTGCTGACCCGTGCGTGACCTGGCCGCCACCATGACCGGCTTCGCCAGGACCCTGCGGGCGGCCGGCGTCGCGGCCGACCACGAGCGCACCCAGAACCTCCTGAAGGCCCTCGACGAGCTGGACGTCACCCGCGGCGACGACGTCTACTGGGCGGGCCGGCTGACGCTGTGCGCCTCGCCCGACGACCTGCCCAGGTACGACAGGTGCTTCGCCGCCTACTTCGGCGGCCACCGGGCGGCGCCGGGCCGTACCCCGGCCAAGCCGGTCACCAGGTACCTGGCGGGAGGCGACGGCGAGAGCGGCGAGGGCGAGGAGCCGGCGGCGACGGCGACGGCCAGCAGGGCCGAGGTGCTTCGTCATCGCGACGTGGCCAGGCTGACGGAGGCCGAGCGCGCCGAGGTGCACCGGATGCTGGCTTTGCTGCGCGACCACCGGGAGCGGCGACGCTCGCGCAGGCTGGTGGCCGCGCACCGGGGCAGGCTGGACCAGCGCAGGACCATCCGCGACGCGCTCAGGAAGGGCGAGGTGGCGCGGCTGCGCTACCGGCGCCACACCACCAGGCCGCGCCGGGTGGTGCTGCTGGTGGACGTGAGCGGCTCGATGACCCCCTACGCCGAGACGCTGCTGCGGTTCGCGCACGCGCTGGTGCGGACCGAGCCGCGGGTGACGCAGGTCTACTCGGTCGGCACGCGGCTGACGCCGATCACCGTCGAGCTGCGCCACCGCGATCCTGGCACCGCGCTGGCGGAGGTGTCGAAGGCGATCCCCGACTGGAGCGGCGGCACCAGGCTCGGCGAGGAACTGCGCGAGCTGCTGGCCCGCAGGAGCATGCGCGGCGCCATCGTGGTCGTCGCCTCCGACGGCTGGGAGCGCGGCGATCCCACGCTGCTCGGCGAGCAGATGGCCAGGCTGGCCCGCCAGGCGCACCGGGTGATCTGGGTGAACCCGCACAAGGGCCACGCGGACTACCAGCCGCTCACCGGCGGGATGCAGGCGGCGCTGCCGTACATCGATGACCTGGTGGCAGGACACAGCCTGGCCGCCTTCGAGGATCTGTCCGGGAGGCTTTCCCATGCGCGACGTCCTGCCTGAGATCATGCGGTGGTGGGAGTCCGGCCTGCGGTTCGGGCTGGCGACGGTGGTGAGCACCTTCTCCAGCGCGCCCAGGCCACCGGGCGCGGCCATGGCGGTGCGCGGCGACGAGGTGGTGGGCAGCGTCTCGGGCGGCTGCGTCGAGGGCGCGGTGTTCGAGCTGGCCGGCCAGGTCGAGACGCCCGTGCTCCAGCGGTACGGCGTGAGCGACGACGACGCCTTCGCCGTCGGACTGACCTGCGGCGGCATCATCGACGTCCTCGTCGAGCCGGTCTCCATCGAGACCTATCCCGAGCTGGGCGAGATCGTCGCCTCGGTGGCCGCGCACGAGCCCGTCGCGGTGGCGACGATCGTGGCGGGGCCCGGGGTCATCGGCACGCGACGGGTCGTCTGGCCCGGCAGGGCCACCGGCTCGCTGGGCCTCGGGCGGCTGGACGAAGCCGTGGACGACGACGTGCGCGGCATGCTGGCCCAGGGCCTGACCGGCGTCAGGCACTACGGCGAGCACGGCGAGCGCCGCCTGGACGACCTGTCGGTGTTCGTGCAGAGCTTCGCCCCGCCGCCGCGCATGCTCGTCTTCGGCGCCATCGACTTCGCCGCCGCCGTCGCGCGCCTGGGCAAGTTCCTCGGCTACCACGTGACCGTGTGCGACGCCAGGCCGATCTTCGCCACCGCCAAGCGCTTCCCCGAGGCAGACGAGGTCGTCGTCAAGTGGCCGCACGACTACCTGGCCGCCACCCACGTCGACGAGCGGACGGTGATCTGCGTGCTCACCCACGACCCGAAGTTCGACGTGCCGCTGCTGGAGGTGGCGCTGCGCACCAAGGCGGCCTACGTGGGGGCGATGGGCTCGCGCCGTACCCACGACGACCGGCTGGCCCGGCTGCGCGCGGCGGGCATGAACGAGGAGGAGCTGGCCAGGCTGCGCTCCCCCATCGGCCTGGACCTGGGTGCCAGGACGCCGGAGGAGACCGCCGTGTCGGTGATGGCGGAACTGGTCCAGCTGCGCTGGGGTGGGAGCGGACGGCCGCTCAGCGAGACCGGCGGCCGCATCCATGGGGAGGTCTGATGACTGGGGTGGTGGGCCTGCTGCTGGCCGCGGGCCAGGGGTCGCGTCTGGGCACGCCGAAGGCGCTGCTGGAGTTCGAGGGCGAGCGGCTGGTCGATCGCGGGGTACGGCTGCTGCACGAGGGCGGCTGCCACCCGGTGATCGTCGTGCTGGGCGCGGCCACCGTCCAGGTGCGCGGCGCGGTCGTGGTGCGCAACCCCGACTGGCGCACCGGCATGGGCTCCTCCCTCAGGGTGGGGCTGGCCGCGCTGCCCGCCGACGCGAAGGGCGTGGTGATCGCGCTGGTGGACCAGCCGTTCGTGACGCCCGACGCGGTGCGGGCGCTGATCGGCAGCGGGGCGGAGGTCGCGGTCGCCACGTACGGCGGGCGGCGGCGCAACCCGGTGCTGGTCTCCGCGGCCCACGTGGCGCGGGTGGCCGAGCTGGCGGTGGGCGACGTGGGGGCGCGGGCGTTCATGCGGGCGCACCCCGAACTGGTGACCGAGGTGGAGGTGCCGGGCGACCCGCGCGACATCGACACCCCGGAGGACCTGGCCGCCCTGACGCCCCGCACCGGCTGAGGCCGCCGACGGGGCGCGTGAGGTCAGAGGCGGAAGGAGGCCGTCGCGGCGCGGTGGTCGCTGCCCGTGGCCGGCGCCACCCCTGCCCTGGTCGCCGTCATCCCCTTGTAGAGGATGTGGTCGGGTCTGGTGATCGGGAAGCTCGACGGCCAGGTGAAGCCGAACCCTTCCCCCGCCTCCTCCTGGGCGTTCAGCAGCGGCGGCGCCAGGTTGCCGAGCCCCCGGTCGTCGGTGGCGGTGTTGAGGTCGCCGAGCAGCAGGATGCGCTCGCTCCGGTCGGCCGTGATCAGCTTGCGCGCCTCCTCGAGCGTCCGGTCGCGCGTGGCGGTGTGCCCGGGCCTGGCCGAGGCCAGGTGCATCACGTAGACGGTGACGTCACCCTCCGGCGTCTTGACCACGGTGCGCAGCGCCCGCTCCCACCCGAGGCCGACGTCGAAGAACTCGGGCTTGCCCAGGGGGAACCTGCTCCACACGCCGATCGTGCTGACGGTCCTGCGGTACTTGTAGATCGCGTTGAGCGCCTTGGCCGCGGGGCCGCCGGGCGTCAGCTCCTGCGCCGCGATCAGGTCCACGCCGTCGGCGATGGCGCGCACCGCCGAACCGGAGGCGTTGTTGCGAACGCCCACGTTGACCGTCGCGACGGACAGGTCGCTGTCGCCTCCGGGCGCGGAGCGCAGCACGTCGGAGCCGAACATCACCGCCCACACCAGCGCCGGCAGCAGCACGGCGAGCGCGGCGCCCCTCGAGCGCGCCAGCAGCGCCACGAGCAGCAGCAGCGGGACGGCCAGCCCCAGCCACGGCAGCAGGCTCTCCAATATGGGGGTGAATCCCCCGAGTGCTGGGATCAGGCGGTGACCCGCCAGCATCGCCGCGATCAGAATCGCCCCCGCGATCACCGCACGCTTCAGCACACCGCTCCTCTCGCCCCCTGGGGTGACCAGGGTAGGCGCTCGCCGGGCCGCACGCGAGGCGCTAACCTGAAGCCGAACATAGTTCGGTTACTAGGGAGTTCGGGCATGCGGATCGGGATGGCGCTCAACTACTCGGGCGGTTTCAAGGAGACGGTCGCCGAGCTGGCCGACTACGAGAAGGCCGGGCTCGACATCGTCTTCGTGGCCGAGGCCTACTCTTTCGACGCCGTGAGCCAAATGGGCTACATCGCGGCCAAGACCGAGCGCCTGGAGATCGCCTCCGGCATCCTGCCGATCTACTCGCGTACGCCCACCCTGCTGGCGATGACCGCGGCGGGCATGGACTACGTCTCCGACGGCCGGTTCACCCTCGGTCTCGGCGCTTCGGGACCGCAGGTGATCGAGGGCTTCCACGGCGTGCCGTACACCGCTCCGCTGGGCCGTACCCGCGAGGTCATCGAGATCTGCCGCAAGGTGTGGGAGCGCGAGCGGCTCACCTACGAGGGCAGGCACTACACGCTCCCGCTGCCCGCCGACAGGGGCACCGGGCTCGGCAAGCCGCTCAAGCTGATCAACCACCCGGTGCGCTCCCGCATCCCGATCGTGGTGGCCGCCATCGGCCCGAAGAACGTCGAGCTGACCGCCGAGGTCGCCGAGGGCTGGGAGCCGATCTTCTACATGCCGGAGAAGGCCGCCGACGTGTGGGGTCCCTCGCTGGCGGCGGGCAAGGCCAAGCGTGACGCCTCGCTGGGCGAGCTCGACGTCATCGCGCAGGCCGCCCTCTACATCGGCGAGGACGGCGAGAGCCTGCTGCAGCTCGGCCGGTCGATGGCCGCGCTGTACATCGGCGGCATGGGCGCCAAGGGCAAGAACTTCTACAACGAGCTGGCCCGCCGCTACGGCTACGAGAAGGAGGCCGAGCAGATCCAGGAGCTCTACCTGGCGGGCAACAAGAAGGAGGCCGAGGCACTGGTGCCGCAGGAGCTGCTGGAGCGGATGTCGCTCATCGGCTCGGAGGGCTTCGTCCGCGACCGCGTGCAGGCCATGAAGGACTCCGGCGTGACCACGCTGAACGTCACCCCGCTCGGCCGCACCCACGAGGAGCGCATCAGGCTGCTGGAGAAGGTCAGGGAGCTGGCCGCCTAGCCTCCAGCTCCCCGTGGGACCAGCGCTGCTCGGGTCGCCTGACATCGCAGGGGACGACCCGCAGCCGGGCGTGGCGGGCCAGCAGGTCGTCCTGGTGCAGGCAGCCCGCCGCCGTGCCGATCCGGCCGGTCGGCGAGAGGTTCCAGCGCTGGTCCCGGCCGCCGTCGCAGTCGTCCATGACCGGCACCCGGCCCGCCGACAGGCAGCGCCCGGTCAGGGCGCTGCGCAGGCTCGCGCCCAGCACGTACCACCCCTGGGCGGGACTCCCCGCGCAGGCATGCGTCCGTACGGCACCGCGCCCCGGCCCCACCTCCAGGCAGCGAGCGGTGGCCGTGTCGTCGTTGGGGGCGCTGGTGGTGCCCATCCACGAGACGATCGCGCCCGGCGCCGGGACCGGGGCCTCCCGCCGGTACTGCCGGGCGACCCAGTCGCGGTCGCCGGCCGCCAGCGTGGCGGGCGGGGCGGGGCAGACGCCCGGCCTGCAGTACACGTGCCTGGCGTAGGCGGCGAAGACCGCGCTCTTGCGGGCCTGCTCGGCGGCGGTGAGGTTGGGGGGCAGCGCCGAGATGCCGTAGGCGCGGTAGAAGACGACGGCGGGCCGCAGGCCGGGCGTGGCGGCCATGGCCTGCCGCGCGGCCAGCAGCGTGTAGCGCGCGGTCACCGCGTGGTCGCTGTGGTCCACCGGCTCGGTGAGGCTGAACCCGAGCCGGGTGCTGTGGTGGTCGAGCGTGCGGATCGTGTCCGGCCGGAAGCGCTCGATCAGCCGGCGCAGGGTCGCGACCAGCGCCGCCGCGTCGTAGCGGGCGGTGCCGTCGACCGTGGAGATGCGGTCGATGTCGCCGCGGAACAGCTTGAGCAGGCTCTGCCGTCCCTGGCTCGCGCTTCCCCGCCCCCGGGGGTGGCCGTCGGGCAGGCCGAGGAACAGCAGCTGGATCTCACCGCGACCGGCAGGCGGGCGGTCCAGGGTGAAGGCACGGATGGAGCGCCCGCCCACGCGCAGGTCGGAGCGCCGCCAGGCGTCGGCCGCGCCCGCCATGACGGCGTAGGCCGCGCGCACGCCGTCCTCCCTGCTGCGCACGTAGTCGTCCACGCGCCCGTCGTCCCCCGCCGTCAGGTACACCACCCGCAGGCAGGCGCCCGCGTCGTGGTCGCCGGCGATGGCGGGATTGACGAACAGCAGGTCGTCGTCCTGGTGCGCGACCGAGACCAGCGTGGTACGGGAGCACGCCGTGGCGCCCCGCGCCGTGGCGCCCCGCGCCGTGGCGCCGCTCGTGACAGGGCCGCTCGTGACAGGGCCGCTCGTGGCGGTGGCCGGTCCGGCGACCGGGCCCGCCAGCAGGCTCCCGCAGCACACCAGCGCGGTCACGGCTCTCTTCACGGCGCGGCCCCTCCCTCGCGCGGCGGCCCCCGCCCGCCGCGCACCCTCCCGGTGACCGCCCGATCGTCCCGCCCCTGAGGACGCCGTCCCGCCGACTTTCCGATGTGCGGGGACGTCCTTGCCGGAGGCCCCAGATCGGCGTGCCGCGCGCATCAGGGTGTCAAGCCCTCGCCAAGGCCGCGTCATACCTTGCCCGGCCTGCGCGGCGGAACCGGCCGAGGCGGGCACGATGGGCGAGCCGTCGCACCGGGGACAGGCCTCCGGGGGCAGCCCAGCGGCGATGGGAGACCGATGAAGATCGTCTTTCTGATCCAGAACCTGTACGGAATCGGCGGGACCATCCGGTCCACCGTCAACCTCGCCGGAGCGCTGGCCGAACGACACCAGGTCGAGATCGTCAGCCTGCTGCGGACCGCCGGCGAACCGGCGTTCGCCCTCGACCGCCGCGTCGCCGTCCGCGACCTGGTGGACCTGCGCGCCGACTCGCCTGCCTTCGCGGGCGCGGACCCGCGCCACGCGCAGCCGTCGGCCGGCTACACCAAGGGTGAGGCCAAGGGCTACGCGCGCTGCTCGCTGCTGACCGACGAGCGCATGGCGGCCTACCTGGCCGCCTGCGACGCCGACGTGGTCGTCGCGACCCGTCCCGGCCTGATCGCCTACCTGGCCCGGTACGGCACCGACCGCTACCTGAAGGTCGGCCAGGAACACCTGATCCACGACGGGCAGAGCCCCGAAACGCTCGCCGAGCTGCGCGAGCACTGTGCGGCGCTCGACGTGCTGGTGACCATGTCGGAGGGCGACGCGGCCGTCTACCGGGCCAAGATGCCCCTGACGCGGACGAGCGTGGTGTCGATACCCAACGGGGTCCCCGATCCGGGGATCGAGCCGGCCACGCTCGACACCAAGGTGATCGTCGCGGCCGGGCGGCTGACCCCGGTCAAGCGGTACGAGCTGCTGATCGAGTCCTTCGCCAAGGTGGCCGCGCAGCGGCCCGAGTGGAGCCTGCGCCTGTACGGCAAGGGCACGGAGGCCGAGCCGCTCCAGGAGCTGATCGACGATCTCGGGCTCAACGGCCGTGCCCTCCTCATGGGCGCGCGCTCCCCCATCGAGACCGAGTGGGCGAAGGGCTCGATCGCGGCGGTGTCGTCGAAGCTGGAGTCGTTCGGCATGACCATCGTCGAGGCCATGCGGTGCGGGGTTCCGGTCGTCAGCGTCGACTGCCCGTTCGGTCCCGGCGAGATCATCGAGGACGGCGTCGACGGGCTGCTGGTGCGCGAGGCGGCGCCCTCGGCGATGGCCGACGCGCTGCTGCGGCTCATCGACGACGAGCCGTTGCGCCGCGCGATGGGGGCGGCGGCGCTGAGCAGCGCGCGCAGGTTCGATCCCGCCGAGGTGGCCCTGCGCTACGAGCGGCTGTTCGCCGAGCACGTGCGACCGCCACGCGGCGGGCCGCGGACCCAACCGGGTGGGACGGGCATCCTCACGCGCGCCCGGTCGCTGCCGTCGCGGGGTAGGCGGTGGCTGGCGAGGCTCGGCGCGCCGGCGCTCTCGTCAGCCGGGGCGGGGCGGTCACGCGGGACGGACGAGCCCATCGTCGCCCACTGCCTGGCGCACGCGGACGGCGGCCTGACGATCCGTCTCGCCGACGGCTGCCTGCCGCCCAGGAACGCCGCGAACTGGTCGGTGCGGCTGCGCCGGCGCGGCTCGACGAGCGCGATCACACTGCCGCTGGACGCCGCGGGACAGACCTGTCTCGAGCGCGCCGGCAACCGCCTCGCCGAGGGCCGCTGGGATGCTTACCTCTCCCGGCCCGGCCAGCGGCTGCGGCGCCTCGTCGCGGGCCTGTGCGACACGCGCGTGCTGGTCAACGCCCTGCCCGACCGGCACCGGCCGCTGGAGACGTGGACGCCCTACGCCACCGAGAAGGGCGAGCTGTCGATCGCCGTCCACGTCCGGACGACGCACGCCGAGGTCACGGACCTGTTGTCCGCCCCCACCAGGCTCACCGTCCACGGGCTGCTGGTGAACCTGCCGCAGGGCCCGCTGACCCTGCTCGCCCTGCGCCGCGGTACGGCGCGGGGCCCGGGCGAGGCGGCCCAGGGAGAGGTGGTCCTGCCCGCCCAGAGTTACCTCGACGGCCGGTTCACCTGCTCGGTGCCGTACGAGCGGCTGGTGGCGGCGCGGCGGGAGGAGCAGGAGACGTGGGATCTGTACCTGTGCCCGGTGGAACGGGGCGGCCCCATCCGGCTGGGCCGCTTCTGCGACGACATCGCCGACCGGAGGGCGGTGGACCTCTACCCCCGGCACCTCGTCGGAGACGCGTTCGCCCGTGCCGCCTACACGGCTGCCAACGAGCTGTCCGTCCAGATCACCACCGCCACGGCCGGCTGAGCGCGCCCGCGACAAGCAAGGGCGCCCCGGCTCCTGCCGTCGGGCGGATCTGCCGGATCCCCGGCGCGCTGCCGGCCTGCGGGAGGCCGCCCGGCACGCGCGAGCCTGGTATCAACTCCTCCCCTCACAAGGGGTTGCGTTGTGAGGTAGATCACTTCTACAGTCGGAATACTGTCCGATTCATTACGGTTTACTGATCTCGTGAGGTTTTCTGTCCTGGATGTGTGGCTCGTTGAGCGGCTGCACATCGATCTCTGTCGTCTGACCGGCTCCCTCTGTCGCTGATCGCGCTCTGACGAGCGCTCGATCGCCCGACCCCCTCACCCACCCCCCTTCCGCGTGCCGCCATTTCGGCATGCCGTCTTTCGGAGCCTTCCTCATCGTGAAGAGATTCTCGTTCTCCCTGCAGTTGCTGCTGGGTCTGGTCGTCGGCGTGGCCCTCGGCTTCGCCGCCCGCGTCTGGGACCTGGCCTGGCTGGCCAACACCCTCACCGAAGTCGGAAAGATCTTCGTCCAGCTGCTCAAGCTGGCCGTGCCGCCGCTGGTGTTCACCGCGGTGGTGGTCAGCGTCGCCAACCTGCGCAACGTCAACGGCGCGGCCAGGCTGGCGGGCAAGACGCTGTTCTGGTTCCTCACCACCGCGCTGATCGCCGTCATCGTCGGCATCGGCCTGGGCCTGATCCTCAACCCCGGCCAGGGCGTCACCCTGAGCACCGCCGGCGCCAAGGCCCCCGAGAGCGTCGGCACCTGGGTCGACTTCCTCACCGGCATCATCCCGACGAACATCGTCACGGCGTTCACCGAGCTCAACGTCCTCCAGATCGTCTTCCTGGGGATCGTCCTCGGCGCGGCGGCCATGGCGGTCGGGGAGAAGGCCGAGCCGTTCCTCGCCTTCAGCCGCTCGATCCTGGAGCTGGTCCAGAAGGCGCTGTGGTGGGTCATCCGCCTGGCGCCCATCGGCACCGCGGGCCTGATCGGCAAGTCGGTCGCCACCTACGGGTGGGACCTGCTCGCGCCGCTGGCCAAGTTCAGCCTCGGCGTCTACGTCGGCTGCTTCATCGTCCTGCTGGCCGTCTACCCGACCCTGCTCGCCGTCGTCGGCAAGGTCAACCCGATCACCTTCTTCCGCAACGCGTGGCCCGCGATCGAGCTGGCCTTCGTCTCCCGTTCCTCGGTCGGCACGCTGCCGCTGACGCAGAAGGTCACGATCGAGCGCCTGGGCGTCGACCGCGACTACGCCTCCTTCGCGGTGCCGTTCGGCGCGACCACCAAGATGGACGGCTGCGCCTCGATCTACCCGGCGCTGGCCGCGATCTTCGTGGCGCAGGTCTTCAACGTCCCGCTGGGCATCGGTGAGTACCTGCTCATCGCGTTCGTCTCCGTGGTCGGCTCGGCCGCGACGGCTGGCCTGACCGGCGCGATCGTCATGCTGACGCTGACGCTGAGCACGCTGGGCCTGCCGCTGGAGGGCGTCGGCCTGCTGCTGGCCATCGACCCGATCCTCGACATGATCCGCACGGCGACCAACGTCGCGGGACAGATCGTGGTGCCGGTCCTGGTGGCGCGCGGCGAGGGCCGCCTCGACGAGGCGGTGCTCAACGCGCCCCCGCAGCCGCTCGAGTCGGCTCCGGCGAGCACGCCGCGCGCCTCCGGCGAGCCCGCCATCGCCTGACCCGCCCTCTCCACACATCCATCCACAGCGGAAGACGGGGCGCCCCGCACCGGGGCCGCCCCGTCTTCTCATGTTCCAGAACTGTTCCAACAGGGTCCCCGGTCAGGCCATACTCCCTGAATTCCGGTACATTCATCCGATCCCCACTGTGAAATCCGGAGTACGCGCATGGCCCACCTGCTGGACACCTTGGACGACGAGGTCCCCCTCACCTACGGGCAGTTCATGCTGCGCGGCGTGAGCGGGCTCCAGGGCGTCGACACCCGGGTTCACATGGCCGAACTCGACCGTCAGATCTACCTCTACGCGAGTGCCGAGCACAGCCGCGTCAGGGTGGAGGTCTGGGACGGCCCGCCGCCACCGTGGGAGGGGCACGGCAAGCTCGTGGCCGACGCCCGCTGCGTGGCGGAGACGGGAGTCGTGGCCGTCACGCCGTACATGTTCGCCGGCTCGGGGCGCAGCGTGCTGATCGGCCCGGCCTTCTTCGAGTACGGCCTGCACCTGTACGCCCACAACGCCGAGCGGCTGCTGCGCTTCTGGCCGATCAGGGACGTCTTCGACCCCGCGCTCCACCTGCGTCCCGACGGCCTGGACGGCGACGCCAAGCCGGTGGAGACGGTCGAGGCGAGGTCCTCGCTGCACGACTGGGTCTCGACCAGGGTGCTCGGCTCGGCCGAGGCGCCCCTGCCGCCCGCCGCGCCGAAGGCGGAGGAGGAGTGGCCGCTGGACCACGAGCACGAGGTGAGGCTGGCCGAACTGCTCGGCGACCTGCGGCAGCGGCTGATGACGCGCCCGCCGACCTGGCTGCTCGACACCGACGAGGGCAACCGCAGCAGGTACCTCAACGAGCTGCGCAGTTCGGTGGCGATGGCCAGGCGGCTGAACCCGGACGGCCTGCCGACCATCCAGCTGTCGTTCGGCGAGCTGGTCGAGCGGCCGCATCCCGGCCTGAGCTACCGGCTGTGGCAGTGGCGCCCGATCGCCTCCCCCGCCGCCGGCCCGGTCCCGGCCGTCCCGCTCGCCGCCGACCTTGCGTCGCCGGAGCGCGAGGCGGCGCCGTACGCCGCCGTCGCCGCCTCCCCCGAGCCGCGGACGGCCCCTCACCCCGGCGGTCCCGCGTCACCCGGGCCGCAGCCAACCCCCTACGCCGCCGGTCCCGCGGCACCTGATCCGCAGATGACCCCTTTCGCCGCCGGTCCCGCGTCACCCGAGCGGCAGACAACCTCCTACGCCGCCGGTCCCTCGTCGCACGAGCGGCAGACAACCTCCTACGCCGCCGGTCCCGCGGCGCACGAGCCGGTGGCTCTCGCCGAGCACGAGCAGGCCGCGCCGGGATCCGCGCCCGAGCGGCGCCCGGCACCCGAGACGCTGACCGCCGAGCGCGAGGTGCGGGCGCTGGACGCGCTGCGCAGGCGGCAGCTGGTGACCGGCATCGTGACCGTGCTGCGCGAGGAGAACGGCGTCGTCGAGGTCCGCGACGCGCTCCCCGCCGAGGTCGCCAGGGTCCTGGCCGCCGAGCGGGCCTGGGCCCTGGACTGACGCCTACCCCGCGCGGTCCTGACCGCCGAGCGGGCTGTCCCTGGGCCGGCGCCTACCCCCGCGCGGTCCTGGCCGGCGCCTACTCCCGGGCCTCGCCCTTGGCCCTGATGAGCGCGGCCAGTTCGGCGGTGGCGCGGCGGGCGCGGGCCTTCTCGCTGCCCTGGATGCCCATCGCGCCCACCGTCATGCCGTCCGAGAAGTCGATCTTCGGCCATGGGTCGCCCTCGAGCAGGGTGACGTCGAGCACCTCCGGCCAGGTGTAGCGGTGCGTGCGCAGCGCGTTGACCAGGGTGATGCCCTCCTCGTCCGCCTCGACCCTGACCCGGCCGAGCCGGTGCAGCACCCAGGCGACGGCGCAGCCGAAGGCCACGATCGCGATCTTGTCGGGGAGCTGGAACGGCTCCGCGATGAGGACGGCCATCACGACCGCGCCGACCACGACGAGAGCCGCGAAGCCGTACGCCACGAATCTCGCCCTGACCGGCCGCCAGGTGAGGGGCAGGGGCGGGGGACTGACAGGCTCAGGCATCTCGGCTCTCGCTGGGTGGCAGGGGTTGTGGTGACCAAGGAAAACTACCGCAGCCGGCGCAGCACCAGCGCCGTCTCCAGCGCCGCGACCGTGGACTCGTAGCCCTTGTCCTCGACGCTGTCGGGCAGCCCGCTCCTGGCCAGCGCCTGGTCGAGGGTGTCGCAGGTGAGGACGCCGTTGCCGACGGGCGTCTCCTCGTCGAGCGAGATCCTGGTCAGACCGGCGGTGACCGAGTCGCAGACGTAGTCGAAGTGGGCGGTCTCCCCGCGGATCACCGCGCCGAGCGCCACCACCGCGTCGTGCCTTCTGGCCATGGCCTGGGCCACGACCGGGATCTCCAGCGATCCGGCGACGCGCACCACCGTGGCGTTCGCGCCGCTGTCCTGGGCCGCCTGGACGGCCCGCGCCACCAGCTGGTCGGTGATCTTCCCGTGCCAGCTGGCCGCCACGATGCCGACGCTCAGCCCTTCCGCGTCGACCGGCGCCGCGGCCGGCCTGCCCTCTCCACTCACAGCTCGTGCCCCAATCGCTCTCGCTTGGCCGTCAGGTACGCCTCGTTGTGCGGGTTCGCCGCCACCGGCATCGGCTCGCGGCCCAGCACCTTGATGCCGTAGCCGTCCATGCCGCGCAGCTTGGCCGGATTGTTGGTGAGCAGTCTGACCGACTTGACGCCGAGGTCGGCCAGCATCTGCCCGGCGTTGGAGAACTCTCTCGCGTCGACGGGCAGGCCCAGCTCCAGGTTGGCGTCGACGGTGTCGCTGCCGCTGTCCTGCAGGCTGTAGGCCTTGAGCTTGGCCAGCAGGCCGATGCCCCTGCCCTCGTGTCCGCGCAGGTAGACGACGACGCCGCGGCCCTCCTTGGCGATGGCCGCCATCGCGCGGTCGAGCTGCACGCCGCAGTCGCAGCGCAGCGAGCCGAACACGTCGCCGGTCAGGCACTCGGAGTGGGCGCGCACCAGGACGTTCTCGCCGTCGCCCAGCTCACCGAGCACCAGGGCGACGTGCTCGCCGCCGTCGAGCGCGCTGGCGTAGCCGTAGGCGCGCCAGTCGCCGTGGACGTTGGGCAGCCTGGTCTCGGCGACCCTGGTCACCATGCTCTCGGTGCGCCGGCGGTGGTCCACGAGCTGCTCGATGGAGATGAGCGCGAGGTCGTGCTCGTCGGCGAAGGCGCGCAGCTCGGGGAGCCTGGCCATGGTGCCGTCGTCGTTGACGATCTCGGCCAGCACACCGGCCGCGCTGAGCCCCGCCATGCGGGCCAGGTCGACGGCGGCCTCCGTGTGGCCCCTCCTGACCAGGACGCCGCCCTCGTGGTAGCGCAGCGGGAAGATGTGGCCGGGCCGTACCAGCTCCTGGGGCTCGGTGGCGGAGTCGGCCAGGGTGCGGATGGTCCTGGCCCGGTCGGCCGCCGAGATGCCGGTGGTGATCCCGTCGCGGGCGTCGACGCTGATGGTGTAGGCGGTCCGCATCCGCTCCCTGTTCTGGACCACCATGAGCGGCAGGCCGAGCCGGTCGAGCTCCTTGCCCTCCATCGGCACGCAGATGACGCCGCTGGTGTGGCGGATGGTGAAGGTCAGCAGCTCGGGCGTGGCCTTGGCGGCGGCGAAGATGATGTCGCCCTCGTTCTCGCGGTTCTCGTCGTCGACCACGACGACGGGCCTGCCCTCGCGGATGTCGTGGATGGCGCGTTCGACCGAGTCGAAGACGATGCTCATGCCGGCACCGCCGTCTGCGCCATCCTGTACTGCTTCAGCCAGGCGCGGAAGCCGAGCAGGACCAGCACGAGGAAGACGCCGTAGACCACGCCGGAGACCACCAGGCCCGACGTGAACGCCAGCGGCACGCCGACCAGGTCGACCAGCACCCAGATCCACCAGAAGTCGATCAGCGCCCTGCCCTGCGCGAACGTGGCGACCGCCGAGCCGACGAAGATGTAGGCGTCGGGCCACGGCGCCCACGAGATCTCCAAGCCCATCGCGTTGAGCCAGGTGAACAGCAGCGCGACCGCGACCGTGCCGACCACCATCGTGCCGATGAGCGCCGAACGCTCCTTCAGCGTGGCGGGCCTGACGGCCAGACCGCCGTCGTCGCGCCTGCCCTTGGTCCACTTGTACCAGCCGTAGACGGCCAGCGCGCCGAACAGCACCTGCTTGAGCGCGTTGCCCGTGATGTGGGCGTTGACCGAGGCGATGAACAGCAGCACCGCGCCGGTCAGCTGCACCGGCCACGTCCACACCGACCTGCGCATGGCCAGCACGACCGTCGCCAGCGCGGCGGCGTTGCCGATCAGGTCGGTCCAGTAGACGGGCGTGCCGAAGACGGTGAAGTCGCCGCTCACTTGGCCACCACCAGCTTCTCCACGTACTTGGCGATCACGTCCACCTCGAGGTTGACCACGTCGCCGACGCCCCTGCCGCCCAGGGTCGTCAGCTCCAGCGTGGTCGGGATGAGGCTGACGCCGAAGCTCTCGTCGTCGACGGTGGTGACGGTCAGGCTGATGCCGTCCACGGCGATCGAGCCCTTCTCGGCCACGTAGCGGTTCAGCTCCGACGGCAGCGAGAAGCGCACGTCGTCCCACCGCTCGCCCGGCTCGCGCGACAGCAGGACGCCGGTGCCGTCGACGTGGCCCTGCACGATGTGCCCGCCCAGCCGCTGATCGGCCCGTACGGCCCGCTCCAGGTTGACCCGCGCGCCGCTCTCGACGCTCTTGAGCGAGCTCCTGATGAGCGTCTCCCGCATCACGTCGACGGTGAACACCTCGTCCTCGACGTCGACGACCGTCAGGCACACGCCGTTGACGGCGATCGAGTCGCCGTGCTTGGCGTCGGAGGTGACGAGCTTGCCGCGCACCGCCAGCCTCGCCGCGTCGCCCAGGGGTTCGACGGCGACGATCTCGCCCAGTTCTTCCACGATTCCGGTGAACATCAGCTCTCCTCGGTCACGGGACGGGCGGTGATCCGCAGGTCCGTCCCGATGGGGGTTACTTCTTCGAAGACCAACCGGTGGGTGTCGGCGATCGTCCGCACCCCCGCGTGTCCGAGCGCGGCGCCGCCCGACCCGAGCAGCGCGGGCGCCAGATAGGCGACGACGCGGTCGATCAGCCCTTCCCTCATGAAGGAACCGGCGAGGGTCGCGCCGCCTTCCAGGAACACGCTGACGACCCCCCTGCGGGCCAGTTCGGCCAGCAGGGCGTGCAGATCCAGCCCGCCGGCCGGCGACCGCGGCAGGCGCACCACGGGGGCGGGCAGGTCGGTCTCGGCGTCGTCGGCGACGGCGACGAGCGTGGGGGCCTCGTCCGACAGGACCCTGGCGGTCACGGGGGTGCGCCCGCCGGTGTCGACGACCACCCGCAGCGGCTGCCGGTACGGCCCGCCGCCACCCGCCGGCCCCAGCCCCCGGACAGCCGGACGTGACGCCGGTTCCACCGGCCCGGACACAACGGCCGGACCGCCCCCGGCCGCAGAACCAGACCCGGCCGAGAGAACAGACCCGGGATCAGACCCGGCCGTGGGACCGGATGCGGCCGACGAGGGCGCGGCGGCCGGAGGGGATGCCGCGACCGGGCCGGACGCGGGCGGGCGGGCCGTGAGCCTGGGGTCGTCGGCCAGAACGGTGCCGATCCCCGCGACGATCGCGTCGGACTCGGCGCGCAGCCGGTGGACGTCCGCCCGTGCCTCGGGCGAGGTGATCCACTGGCTGGTGCCGTCCTCGGCCGCCGACCTGCCGTCCAGCGTTGCGGCGAACTTCCACGTCACATGGGGCCGACCGCGCCGGATGAAGGTCAGCCACTCGGCGTTGCCGCGCTCAGCCTCCTCCGCGAGCAGCCCGATCTCGACCTGCCGCCCGTGGGCGCGCAACTGGGCGGCGCCGCCCGCGGCCGTCGGGTTGGGGTCGGGCACGGCGATCACCACCCTGGCGACGCCCGCCTTAAGCAGCGCCTCGGAGCACGGTCCCGTGCGACCGGTGTGGGCGCAGGGTTCGAGCGTCACGTAGGCGGTGCCGCCCCTGGCGCGCTCGCCCGCCTCGCTCAGCGCCACCACCTCCGCGTGCGGTCCGCCCGCGTAGGCGTGGAAGCCCTCTCCCGCGTGCGCTCCCGACGCGTCGACGATGACGCACCCGACCACGGGGTTGGGGCTCGTGGTGCCGCGACCGAGCGCGGCCAGCCGCACGGCCCTGGCCATGTGCAGGGCGTCGGTCTCGTCCACGCGCTTGGTGGGTACGGCAATGCCCGGCCTTGACTGGGCGGGTTCGTCCACCCCCGGACCTCCTACTCGCCAGTAGCTCTCAGCTACGGCGGGCCCCGGGGGATGTCAGGGTGCGACGCACGCACCACAGAGGCGCCCGGCGAACACCGGACACCCGCGCGCTTCCTCCCATCCGGACTTTCACCGTCGGTCCCGGAATTTCACCGAGTCAACCGGCCGATGGCATCGGCCGGGTCGCGGACTGTCACCGCCGGTTCGGACTTTCACCGACCCCGGAGCACGCTAGCTCTGTTCTCCCCCAGTGTGCCATGTCCGAAAAGCCCGGCGCGACCGCCCCCGCCAACAAACCCTAACAAACGCTTGGTCAATTACGTCATCGCAGGTCATCCCCCACGCCGGGAGAAACTCGCCATAAGTCGGGGCGTGCCTGGTCGGGTCCGGCGCCCGGGACGAGGTCGAGCGGGCGCGGGTGCCATGCGGGTCCGGGTGCCATGCGGCTGCGGGTGCGGGCCCAGGCGGGCACGAGTCCAGGCGGATGCGGGCCCAGGCGAGTGCAGGGCCAGGCGAGTGCGGGCCCAGGCGAGTGCAGGGCCAGGCGAGTGCGGGCCCAGGCGAGTGCAGGGCCAGGCGAGTGCAGGGCCAGGCGAGTGCAGGTCCGGTGAGGGTCGGGCATGGGGGCGCCGTTGGGAGGTCGGCCATCGCCGCACGAGGAGCGTCCCTTCGGAGGACGGGTCCACGTGCCGGGCGGAGGCGCGTGACCCGGCGTGCCGTGCAGGGGGTGGGGAGGTCACGCCGCCATGAGGCGGCGGGCGCGGCGAGCTGCGGGGGCGTAGCGGACCTGGGCCGGTACGAACCCGAGCCCCGTGTGCAGCGTCCGCAGCGACGCGGTCGCCCACAGGTCCCCCACCGGCGTCGCGGGCAGCCCGTACAGCCGGCGGGCCCACCGCGGCAGCGTCGCGAACGCCAGCAGCGTCAGCGCCGGCAGCATCGGCTTCAGCGGCGTCAGGCGCAACGGCAGCGGCGCGTTGAACGACAGCCGCAGCGGATGCGCCGCCTCGGGCACGAACCGCAGCCCCGGCCGGGCCGCGCGGATGTAGTCCTGCAGTTCGCCCACCGAGCCTGGCACGTCCGCCGGTGACAGGCCGACCACCTCGGCCGCCGCCCGCCATTCCGCCACGAACGCGTCGGCCTCGTCGTCGGTCAGCCGCACCCCCGCCCTGCGGGCCACCGTCAGGTAGGAGTCGACCTCGCCGACGTGCACCCAGCGCAGCGCCTCGGGATCGTCGAGGCGGAAGCGCTCCCCGGTGTCGTAGTCGAGGGCCGTCAGGGTGGCGTGGATCCTCCTGATCCTGGCGCCGGCCCGCTCGACCTCGGCGCGCGTGCCGTACGTCCGGACCCTCACGAACTCGGTCGTGCGCTGGAAGCGCGACCACGACTCGGCCGGGTCCATGAGCGCGGAGTTCTGCAGCACGCCGCGCATCGCCCTGGGGTGCAGGCCCTGCATGAGCAGGGCGCGGAAGCCGCCCACCAACAGGATGGGCTCCCCCATCACCCGCCATGTCACCGATTGCGGCCCGAACAGCCCGTGATCCTCCATAAGTGTTCAATTACCCCGGAGGCGATGAACCTATGTTCCGCCGCACGCTAATCCACGGCCCTGATCGGTCACCACGCATCGCGGACGCCACCCGGGTCGTCCCGCCCCGCCGGGACCACCGCACGATCTGCCGGGACACCGCGGATCATGCGGTCGGCCGGGCATCCACGCGGTGGCGCTGCGAACCCGGCCGCGCAGGGCAGGTCGGGGCGTCCGCGAACCCGGCCACCCCAGGGCAGACCGGGGTTGCAGACCCGGCCACCCAGGGCAGACGGCGGCAAACCGGGCCGTCCGGGCATGCCGCGCGGCGCAGCGGTCCCCACCCGCGGACGCCGCGCAAGCCTGCCGTTTCCGCCACCCGGCAGACCGGATGCCCGCTGCGGGTCAGACCACGCTGCAAGCCGGGTGGGGTGGGGCGAGGAGGCGCGTGGCAGCCCGGGTGTCAGTCCGCGTACGGGCTGGCCAGGTCTCTCAGCTTGTCGATCGCCGCGGCCGGGTCGGCGGCGCCGTACACCGCGCTGCCCGCCACGAACACGTCGGCCCCGGCCTCGGCGCACCGCTCGATCGTGTCGGCCGCCACCCCGCCGTCGACCTGGAGCCAGATCTGACCCCCGTGCCTGGCGATCAGCGACCGCGCCCGGCGGATCTTCGGCAGCACCACGTCGAGGAACTTCTGCCCGCCGAACCCGGGCTCCACCGTCATCAGCAGCAGCATGTCGATCTCGCCGAGCAGGTCCTCGTACGGCTCGACGGCCGTCGCCGGGTTGAGCGCGAAGCCCGCCCTGGCTCCCGCGGCGCGGATCTGGCGCAGTGTGCGCACGGGCGCCTTGGCCGCCTCGGCGTGGATGGTCACGCTGCCCGCGCCCGCCTCCGCGTAGCCGGGTGCCCACCGATCAGGGTCGGTGATCATCAGATGGCAGTCGATCGGCGTCGAGGTGGCCTTGAGGAGCGCCTCCACGACCGGCAGGCCGAGGGTGAGGTTCGGCACGAAGTGGTTGTCCATGACGTCGACGTGCAGCCAGTCGGCGTTCGGCACGCGGGCGGCCTCGTCGGCGAGACGGGCGAAGTCAGCGGACAGGATGCTGGGAGAGATCTGAACGGCCATGATGGCCCCGAGTGTAGTGAAGCCCTTCCCGCGGCTCCGCACCCGCCGTCCCCCGAACCGATCCCACCGGCCGCCATTCCTCGAACCGATCCGACCGGCCGCCGCCCCCCGAACCGATCCCGCCGGCCGCCATCCCCCGAACCGATCCCGCCGCCGGCAGGCCGTCAGGTGTCCCGCGCCGGGCCCTGCGGCGATCCGGCGGCCGGCGTGCCGTGCAGCGCGACCAGTTCGGCGCCGAGCCTGGCGAGTTCGGCCCGCACCTCCGGCCCGTCCACGACCTCGACGAGCGCCCCCCATCCCGCCAGCTGCTGGGCGATCATCAGCGGGGTCGGCGCCGCGACCCTGACCCGGGCCCGCCCGTCGTCCTGGGTGGCCTCCACCTCGCAGTGCCGTCCGAAGTGGTCGCGCAGGACGGGCACGAGGCGGGCGTGGATGAGCACGGTGGCCGACAGCGTGGATCGGTGCCGCTCCACCTCGTCGACCACCCGCTCCCACGCCTGCGTGAGGTCGAAGCCGGCGGGCCGTTCGAACGGCTGGTCCGTCACGACCGCCTCGGCGATCCTGTCGACCCTGAAGGTGCGCTGCCCCTTGTCGGTGCCGGCCAGCAGGTACCACACCTCGTCCTTGTCGACCAGGCCCCAGGGGTCGACGAGGCGTTCGGTGCGCTCCTTGGAACGGCCGGCGTAGGACAGGCGGACCTTCAGCCTCTGGACGGTGGCCCGCTGCAGGAGGTCGACCAGTTCGGGCCGCCGCCTGCCGTGCTCGCCCCACCTGGCGGGGTCGACGGCGACGGCGCTGGCGGCGGCTTCGGCCTCGGCCCTGAACGTCTGGGGCAGCGCCCGCACGAGCTTGCGCAGCGCCGACTTGACCTCGGGGGCGATGGCGGCAGCCGGGCCGACCAGCAGGAACAGCGCCTGGGCCTCGGCCGCGGTCAGCCCGCTGAGGTCGGTGCGGGCGCCGCCGAGCAGCGACCAGCCGCCGCCCCTGCCCTGCTGGGGATAGACGGGGATGCCCGCCGCCGACAGCGCCTCGAGGTCGCGTCTGGCAGTGGCCACCGAGACCTCGAGCTCCTCGGCCAGCTCGGCCGCGGTGATCCTGCCCCTCGACTGCATCAGCAGCAGGGCGGCGACCAGACGATCAGCTCGCATGGATCTCAGTGTCGCAAAACAAAGTGCTCATTTGATGAGCACTTTGACGAGAAGAATGAGACCTGTCACTCACCGGGACCGAACCGCGAACGCGAAGGAGCCACCCATGCTGCGAGGCCTCACCACCACCTGCTTCTGGGCCGACGACCTGGAGGCCGCCAAGCGGTGGTACACCGAGGTGTTCGGCATCGAGCCGTACTTCGAGCGGCCCGGCCGCGACGGCGCCCTCGCCTACGTCGAGTACCGCATCGGCGACTACCAGCACGAGTTCGGCCTGTGCCAGAGCGGCTACGCCCCCGACGGCGCCGCGACGGAGCCGGGCGGCGCGGTCGTCTACTGGCACGTCGACGACCTCGACGCGGCGGTGGAGCGGCTGGTCTCCATGGGCGCCAAGGAGTACCAGCCGGCGGTGAGCTGGGGGGACGCCGGGTTCCGCACGGCCTCGGTCGTGGACCCGTTCGGCAACGTCCTCGGCCTCATGGTCAACCCGCACTACCTGGAGGTGCTGGCCTCGCTGAAGCAGTAGCGGTCAGGACCGCCTGCGCAGCAGGGCCAGGAACATGGCGTCCGTGCCGTGGCGGTGCGGCCAGAACTGCGCGTGCGGGCCCTGCCCGAGGCCGTCGATCCCGGGCAGGAAGGCGCGGGCGTCGAGCTGTTCGGCGTCGTCCCTGCGCTTGAGCGTGTCGGCCACCACCACCTGGGTCTCGGCCAGATGCGGCGAGCAGGTGACGTAGGCGACGACCCCGCCGGGCCGCAGGGAGTCGAGGGCGGTGTCGAGCAGCCGGCGTTGCAGCTCGCCCAGCTCGGCCACGCTGGCGGGGTCACGCCGCCACCTGGCCTCCGGGCGGCGGCGCAGGGCGCCGAGCCCCGTGCACGGCGCGTCGAGCATCACGCGGTCGAAGGAACCGGGCCGCCAGGCGGGCTCGGCGCCGTCCGCGGTGATCACCGCGGCCTGCCGGGTGGTCTGCCAGACCAGGCGGGCCCGGTGGTACTGCACGTCGGCGGCCAGCATCCGGGCCCCGCCCGGGAAGGCGAACGGCACCTGCCCGCTCTTGGCCGCGGCCAGGTCGCCGTGCGTGGCGATCGCGTCGAGCAGGCCGGCCTTGCCGCCGGGACCGGCGCACATGTCCAGCCACCGCTCGTCGGGCCCGTCGAGCGGCACCCTGGTCAGCGCGAGCGCGACGAGCTGGCTCGCCTCGTCCTGGACGGCGGCGCGGGTCTCGGCCACCGCGAGGATCTGCCCGGGGTCGCCCTCCGGGAGGTAGGCCGCGTACGGCGAGTAGCGGCCGGGTTCGGCGCCGGACTCCTCGAGCTCCTCGACCGAGCTGCGCCCCGGCCTGGCCACGAGCGTCACCACCGGCCTGGCGTTGTCGGCGGCCAGCAGGTCGGCCGTCTCGCCGGCGTCGTGGCCGAGCGCGTCGCGGAAGGCGCTGACGACCCAGCGGGGATGGCTGTGGGCGATCGCCAGATGGCCGACCGGGTCGGTGTCGGCGGACGGCGCGACGATCGTGATCCACTCGTCGAGCGTCCTGGAGGCGATCTTGCGGAGGACGGCGTTGGCGAAGCGGGAGGCGCCGGTGCCGATGCGCAGCCGTACCAGGTCGACGGTGGTGCCGACGGCGGCGTGCGGCGGGACGCGCATCTTGAGCAGCTGGTGGGCGCCCAGGCGCAGGGCGTCGCGCACGGCGGGGTCGGGCTCGCGGTCGCCGCACATCGCGATGATCGCGTCGTAGCTGCCGAGGCCGCGCAGGGTGCCGTAGGCCAGTTCGGTGGCCAGGGCGGCGTCCCTGCCCTTCAGCCGGCGATCGCGCAGCAGGCGCGGCATGAGCAGGTTGGCGTAGGCGTCGCGCTCGTCGACGGCTCTCAGCAGGTCATAGGCGGCGTTGCGGGCCTCGTCACGGGCCGGTGGCCGCCCGCCGCGCCGTCCCGCACCGCCCGGACCGCCCGAAGGCCTCCGGCCGCCCGAAGAACCCCCGCGACGCAAACCACCGCCGCCGGAAGCCGCACCTCGATCCGCCATCACGCCAGCCGATCCGCCGCCGTGGCGCGCACCCCGCGCGCCCACTCCCCCGCCGTCATGAGCCGCTTGCCCTGCGGCTGCACCTCGCCCAGCTCGACCGGGTGGGTGCCGGTGCCGACGAGCACGGTGTTCTTGCCCACCACGAGCTCGCCGGGGGCCGGCCGGTCGGCCGAGGCGGCGGGCCGTACGGGGCCGATCTTGACCCGCTGGTCGCGGAACGTGGTCCACGCTCCGGGGTTGGGTGTGCAGGCGCGCACCAGCCGGTCGACGTGCATCGCGGACGCGTTCCAGTCGATCCGCGCGTCGTCCACGGAGATCTTCGGCGCGATCGACACCCCGTCGAGCGGCTGGGGTCTGGCTTCGAGCGTGCCGTCCTCGACCCCGTCGAGGGTCGCGGCCAGCAGACCCGCGCCCGAGACGGCCAGCCTGGCCAGCAGCTCGCCGCTGGTGTCGGTGGCCTTGACCTCCTCGGTGACCACCCCGTAGACGGGGCCCGCGTCGAGCTCCTTCACGATCTGGAAGGTGGCCGCGCCGGTGATCTCGTCGCCGTGCAGGACGGCGTGCTGCACCGGAGCCGCGCCCCGCCATGCGGGAAGCAGCGAGAAGTGCAGGTTGATCCAGCCGTGACGAGGGATGTCGAGCGCGGCCTGCGGCAGCAGCGCGCCGTAGGCGACCACCGGGCAGCAGTCCGGCGCCAGCTCCCGCAGCTGGTCGAGGAACTCAGGATCGCCGGCCTTGGCCGGACGCAGCACCTCGATGCCCTCGGCGGCGGCCAGCTCGGCCACGGGACTGGGGTGCAGCGCGCGCCCGCGGCCCGCGGGGGCGTCCGGGCGGGTGACCACGGCCACCACCTCGTGGCGCGGCGAGTCGATCAGGGCGCGCAGCGAGGGCAGCGCGGTCTCGGGTGTGCCGGCGAAGACCAGGCGCATCGTCAGAGAGCCCTCCCGCCCGTGGCGTGGGGTGAGAACTTGACGGTGGGCGCCTGCAGCCCGCTCCACTCCGCCTCGCGGATCTCCTTCATCGCCAGCTTGCGCTGCTTGGGGTCCATCCTGTCGATGAACAGGATGCCGTCGAGGTGGTCGGTCTCGTGCTGGAAGCACCTGGCCATCAGGTCGGTGCCCTCCAGTACGACGGGCTCGCCGTGCATGTTGAAGCCCTTGGCGACCGCGCGGATGGCGCGCGGCGTCGGGAACGACAGCCCGGGGAAGGACAGGCAGCCCTCCTCGCCCTCCTCGTCGAGCTCCGACGACAGATCGAGGTCGGGGTTGACCAGATGCCCGAGCTGGTCGTCGATGTAGTAGGTGAACACGCGCAGGCCGACGCCGATCTGCGGGGCGGCGAGACCCGCGCCTGGCGCGTCCATCATCGTGTCGGTGAGGTCCTTGACCAGCTTGCGCAGCTCCTTGTCGAAGTCGACGACCGGGGCCGCCGGGGTGCGCAGCACCGGGTCACCGAACAGCCGGATCGACTGAATGGACAAGGGGTACTCCGTTTCGCATAGATGGGATCACCCCAGTTTACCGGTGAGAAAGGCGCGGTCAGGGAATCGTCTTCCGGACGGCCACTGACCAGCGGCCACGCTGCCACCGGCCCGGCTAGCCGATCGGCATCGCCCTCGACGAGCGGGCCTTCAGCGCCGCCTTCCGCGCCGCCTTGGCCACCGCCTGGTCGCCGTGGTGGTCGGCCAGCAGTTCGAGGACGGCGACCGTGTCGGGGTGGTCGACCGCGGCCATCTCGCCGACCATGCGCACCAGCTCCTCGCCGGCTTCCAGCACGTCGAAGGAGCCCATGGCCCCTGGCGCGTCGGCGACGTAGAGGAGCGCGGCCAGCGAGTCGATCGCGATCCAGGTGTGGTCGTCGGGGGTGAGCGGCGGCGCGGGCAGGTCGCGGATGTGCAGCCAGGAGGCGGCGTAGCGCCACATGAGCGGCTCGTCGAGGGCCTTGCGGACGGGCAGCTCCGCCTCCGGGCCGAGCTCCTCCAGGACGGTGCCGACCGCGCCGCGCTGGCCCGCCGTGCCCGTGGCGGCGACCTGGACCAGCTCGTGCGCGGCCGACTCGGGCGAGCGGCGCTCCAGCCAGTGGGCGACCACGCTGGGCGTGACCGCGCCGGTGATCATCGCCTCGACCAGTTCGGCGGCGGCGTAGTCGGAGTAGACCTCGACCTCCGCCGCCGTCGGCGCGTCGTGGCCCTCGCGCAGCAGGTCACGGCGGACCGCCCACACCCCGAGCGGGGTGAGCCGGAAGTGGCCGGTGGTGGTCTGCTCGACCAGGCCGCAGTACTCGAGCAGGGCCAGGGCGTCGTAGAGTGCGGCGGGCAGGACGGCCGCCAGGTGGCGCAGCTCGGCCGCGCCGGGGTCGCAGGCGACCTCGTGGGAATGGAGGATGCCCTTGGCCAGGGTGGCGGCGGCCACCCCGGTGCGGACGGAGTAGACGGTGGCCAGCGTCTCCGCCAGGTGCTCGTCGATCACCGCGGAGCCGGTCAGCCCCTCGTCGGCGCGGTCGAGGACGTCCATCACCACGCCGTCCCAGAACTCCAGCGTCGCCTCGACGGGCAGCTGGAGCGAGAGCGGGCCACGGCTGGCCGTACCTCTCATGATCTGCAGCAGGCCGGTGTTGACCGCGACCACCCACAGCAGGCGCAGCCGCGAGGCCTCCAGGCCGAGCTCGGCCACGGCCGCCTCCGCGTCGGCCGCGGACAGCAGGCCGTGCTCGGTGACGGGACGGGTGCCCGTCCACGCCGTCAGGCGCAGCGCGTCGGCGACCAGCGGCACCTTCGGCACGGCTCTGGCCAGGTCGGCGTCGGACGCCAGGGCGACCGGCGGAAAGACCAGGCCTTCGACGCGCTTGTCCTCGATCTGAGGAGGCTTGCGCAGCTCGGTGAGGTCGAAGACGTTGTTTGCCACTCAGGAAACTTACTGCACAGCCGTCACATGGAGGTACCGATCGCGCGGGAGCGGGCCTTGAAGGCGGCCTTCCTGGCGGCCTTGGCCAGGGTGCCGTCGGGGATGGACCGGCCGAGCAGTTCGAGCACCTCGACGACGTCGGGATGGTCGACCCGCCACATCTCCTCGATCAGGTGGGCGGGCGGCCCCGAGGCGGTGATGTTCTCGGCGAAGATCTCCGGGTCCTCCTCGGCGGCGGGCATCGCCAGGGCCAGCATGTCGACGCTCACCCACAGCAGCTCCTCCTGGGTGAGCGGCGGCGCGGGCAGGCCTCGGGCGGTCAGCCAGTGGATGGCGTGCGGTCGCAGCTCCTGGTCCTCCAGGCACGCCCTGACCGCGCTCTCGGCCGCCGAGTCGAGCTGGTCGACGATGGTGACCGCGATGCCGCGGGCCACCGCCGGCGCGCCACCGGCGGCTGACAGCAGCTCGCCCGCGGCCTCGGCCGGGCTCCTGCGCGCCAGCCAGCGCTGGATGTCGTCCTCGGCCAGCTCCGTCGGGACACCGGACAGCAGCCCCTCGATCAGGCCCATCGCGTCGGCCTCGGCGAGGTCCTCGGCCTCGGGCGCGTCGAGGCCGTGGCCCAGGTAGAGGTGGCGCATGCCGTAGCCGGCCAGGGGGGTGAGGACGACGACGTCGCCCGCGCGGTCGAGCAGCCCGCAGTGGGCCAGCCGGTCGAGCGCGGTCTCGACGTCGGCCCCGCTGTAGTCGGTCAGCTCCTCCAGGAACTCCTCGACGACGCTCACCGGTGCCGGGGTCTGCAGGCGGTAGAGCATGTCGAACAGGTCGTAGAGCTCCTCGTCGAGCTCGGCCGAGCCGGTGACCTGGCCGCCGGTGTCCTTGTCCAGCAGGAACTCCACCGTGCGCGCCCACGTCTCCAGCGGGTCGTCGGAGCGCGGCAGCCGTCCGAGGTCCCACAACAGCCGCGGGTACGGCACGGGCGCCGCCGCGGCGTCCTTGACCCGCAGCCGCCCCTTCACGGTCGGCGTGGAGCCCCGCTCGGCCACCCAGGCGCGCAGCCGCCGGGCCTCGGCCAGGATCGGCACGTTCTCCAGCGCCGCCACCAGCTCGTGCCGTGGCGCCAGCCGTACGGCCGGCAGCGGCGCGCAGGCCGGGCAGTCGCACGGCGCCTCGCCCAGCTCGGGCGGCTCTGACAGCTCGCCGGCGGGGATGGCGATCGACTGCTCGAGCGACTCCGGCCCGATCGCGCTGAACAGGCTCTTGGCCATGCCGAAGTTGGCCGGGTCGGCCAGCGCGGTGACCATCTCCGGCTCGATCTCGGCCAGCTTGGCGCGCATCTCCGCCGCGACCCCGGCCGCGATCTCGCCGCGGTCGAGCAGGAAGTCGACGAGCGTGCCGGAGGCCGCGACGGTCTCCTGCGCGCTCTCCGGCGGCGCGATGACCTTGCGGGGATAGATGGACAGCAGCAGCTCTTCGAACGTGGCGGGCGTGAACCCGCCGAGCTGGGTCACGTTGAGATAGTCGCTGGCGTAGTCGCAGAGCAGGCGGATCTCGTCCGCGTCCACGTCGACTTCGTGCGCCCGGCCCCAGGCGCGCAGATCGTCGATGGCTCGGTTCACCCATTCGATCGACACAGGGTGACGCTAACGGGTTACCTACGCCCGCGCGAATCGGGGAAACGGGCTATATCAGGTCGAGAGGGTCAACACTTACCCTCACGACTTCCTGCGCCTTACGTGCCGCACGCATCCCCATCGCCCCTTTCAACGCCGTTGCCAACTGCTGCCCCAGGGCTCTCGGCACCCGGATCATCGCGCGCTCCTGCTCGCCCTCGGCGCGCCGCGTCTCCACCGGGACGGGGCCGAGCACCTGCGCCTCCGGCGGCAGCCGTACCTCGCCGAGCATCTCCCTGACCGCCGCCGGCGTGCCCGTCAGCGTCGCCATGCGCACCGCGGGAGGGAAGCCGAGCTCCCTCCGCTCGGCCAGCTCCCGCTCGGCGTGGGTGACCGGGTCCCAGCGCAGCAGCGCCTGGACGGCCGGCATCGCCGCGTCGGCCAGCACCACCAGCTCGGCCCGCGGCCGCAGCAGCGCGGCGGCGTTCATCCAGCGCCGCACGGCCTCCTCCGCGGCCCGCAGGTCGGCCCTGCCCAGCATCGCCCACCCGTCCAGCAGCACCGCCGCCGCGTAGCCGCCCTCAGGGACGGGCTCGGCGCCCGGCGTGGCCACCACCAGCGCGCGCCCCGGACCCACCGTCGCCAGCACGCCGTCGCGCCCCGAGGTCTTCACCGGAACCGAGGGGAAGGCGCGCCCCAGCTCCTCCGCGGTGCGCCGGGCGCCCACCACCGAGGCGCGGATCCTGCTGTCACCGCACGTGGGACAGCGCCAGTCGCCCGCGATCCGCCCGCACCACCGGCAGTACGGCGCCGCGTGCCCGCCGCGCAGCGCCAGCGGCCCGTGACACAGCTGCTCCCCCGTGATCGTCGCGCGGGTCGGCGGGTGTACGCACCTGGCCGGCGCCCTGCACGTACGGCAGGCCAGCGAGGGAAGGTAGCCGCGCCGCGGCACCTGCACGAGCACGGGCCCGTCGGCCAGCCCTTGCTGCAGGGCCCGCCAGGCGAGGCTGGGCAGCCTGGCGGCGCGCGCCGCCTGGTCCTTGGCGAGCTCGCCGTCCTCCCCCGCGGGCCGTACGCGCGGCGCGACCGACCTGATCGCCTGCCTGCCCGCCACGATGGGCCTGGCCCACCCGGCGGCGATGAGCTGGGTGGACTCCGCCGTACGGGAGTAACCGCCGATGAGCATGCCCGCACCCGTCCGGTGGGCGCGCAGCGCCAGCACCTCCCTGGCGTGCGGGTAGGGGGCCAGCCGCTCGGCGTGCAGGTCGTCGCCGTCGTCCCAGATGACCAGCAGGCCAGGCTTCTCCACCGGGGCGAACATCGCCGCCCTGGTGCCGACGACCGCCCTCACCTGGCCGCGCAGCACGCGCAGCCACCTTCGGTAGCGCTCGGCGGGACCGAGGTCGGCGGTGAGGGCGACGTGCCTGCCGGGGCCGAGCACGTCGGACAGCGCCTGGTCGGCGAGCGTGACGTCCTTGCCGTCGGGGACGACGACGACCGCGCTCCTGCCGCCGTCCAGCGTCGCCCTGACGGCCTCGGCCACGGGACGGGTCCAGCCGACGCCGCCGGGCAGGGCGCTCCAGACGGCTCGCGGCGACCTGCCGTTGGCGAGGGCGTCGAGGAAGGAGGCGCCCATGGGGTACGGATCCCAGGCGCTCCCGTTTCCCGCCCCGGTGCCGGATGGGCGATCCGGGCGGTCACCGCTGGTGGGATCGTCCCGCGTCGCGTCGCCTCCGGCGCCAGGGTCCGCTGACGGCTCCTTCGCCGCAACAGCGGGACCGCCGGCCGCGCCCCTGGTAGGCATGACGGGACCGCTCGCCGTGGCCGTGGCCGTGGCCGTGGCCGAGTCGACGTGGCCGCTCGCCGTGGCGCTGGCCGGGTCGACGAGGTCGCCCGCCGTGGCGCTGGCTGGGTCGATGAGGCCGCCCGCCGTGGCGCTGGCCGGGTCGGCGGAGTCGCTCGCCGCGCCCCTGGCCGGCATGACGGGACCGCTCGCCGTGGCGAGGTAGGCGGAGTCGCTCGCCGTGGCGGGGTAGGCGGAGTCGCTCGCCGCCTTCCGCGCCGGCGTGACGGGGCCGTTCGCCATGGTGCCGACCGGGTCGACGGGGCCGCCGGGCGTGGCCGTGGCGGGGTCGAGGGGCTCGCTCGCCATGGCTCCGGCAGGGGCGGCGAGGTCGCCTTCTGGGGCCGCCGCCTTGGCGCGGAGGTCGTCTGCCGGGGTCGCAGGGCCGGTCATCGTGGCCCCCGCCGGGCCGCCGAGGTCGCCGGCCGCCGGAGTGGCGGACCCGGTCGCCATGGCCGCCGCCGGGCTGCTGAGGTCGTCGGTTCCCGGGGATGCGGAACCGGTCGGCGTGGCCGCCGCTGGAGCGGCCAGATCGGCCTTCCGCCCCCGGACGGCGGGCGCCGCGGCCTCGGACTCCACGCGAGCGTGCCGGGGCGGGATCGCGAGGCGCAGCACGTCGGCCATCGTCCCCGCGTAGCGGTCGGCGACGGCGCGCGCCAGCCCGGCGATCTCGGGCGTGAGCACCGGCTCGGGCGACACGACGCGTTCGAGCGCCATCAGCCGCCCCTCGTGCTCGCTGCCCGCCAGGCGCTCCACCAGGAACCCGTCGACCAGCTTGCCGGCGAACCGCACCCGCACCCGCACGCCGGGCACGGCGTCACGATCCATCGTCTCGGGCACCAGATAGTCGAACGGCCTGTCGAGATGCGGCAGCGGGCTGTCGACCACCACCCTGGCCACGGGAAGCTCAGCGGCCGCCACAGGGGCGCCCAGGTCGCGCTTGGCCGACTCCGCGGGTCGTACAGCCTCGAGGGGCAGAAGGGCGTCGTCGGAGTCGGTCACAGACTACGTCTACCAGATGCTGCGCACCCGCCGGTCGGCTCCCGCCGGACGCGGAACCAGCCCTGCGACGACGCGACCGGACCCCTGCTGGAGTGCGGCATCATCAGGAGAACCACCCAAGCCGCACGTGGTCGTGCCGGAAACCGGCCGTGGAAGACCCACGATTCCCGCGGCTACTCCCCGTCGGAACCGACCGCACCGGAGGCCGCACCAAGCGACCCGACAGCCGCTCCGACGAACCACCGCCACAAGCGAACCGGCGGTCGCTCTGACGAACCACCGGCCTCAACCGACCCGACAGCCGCTCTGACGAACCACCGGCCTCAACCGACCCGACGACCGCCCTGACCACGAGCCGGCGACCTCAAGCGACCCGACAGCCGCTCACCGGGAGCCGGCGGCCCAAGGTTGCCGATACCAGCTGCCCAGGCGCGATCCCCCGGCCTCCGGGGCGCTGAGACGCGAACGGGCCGCCGGAGACTGACAGTCCCCGCGGCCCGATGACGAACACCGACCGGTCGGAAGTCGACGGTCCCCACGCTCCACCGGTGTAGACCGGCGGCCTCCCGTCGACGCTCAACGCCGACCGGCCGGAGATCGACGTCCCTCGCGCGTCACATCGGCGCAAGAGCACACTGAACGGCCGCGCCTCGCGTGATGCGAAGCGCTTCGATCTCAGACCGGCACCTCTGTCGCGAAACACCCGATCCGGAACCGACACCCATGACGCCAGACGATCCGGCCCGAGACCGGCACCCCATGACGCCAGACGATCCCATCCGGAACCGGAACCCATGACGTCAGGCGATGCCACCCGGGACCGGAACCCATGACGCCAGACGATCCGATCCGGGACCGGCGCCCCGTGACGCCAGACGATCCGAGACGGCGCCCCGTGACGCGAGACGGTCCGATCATCGGAGGACGCCCCGCGACTCACAGGATGACGCCACCACGCGATGGCACGCCCGGCCAGAGGAGCCCGCGCCCCGCGCCGCGAAGGCGGGTCCGCGACGGCGGACCCGCGGCGCGAGGAGCGACCGCATCCGGGACCGGAAGACCGGTGGCCCGGAAGCGGGCGTCCGTCAGAGGCCGGCGGCCTGGCGGAGGGAGGCGGCGCGGTCGGTCGACTCCCACGAGAAGCCCTCACGGCCGAAGTGGCCGTAGGCGGCGGTCTCGGAGTAGATCGGGCGCAGCAGGTCGAGGTCGCGGATGATCGCGGCAGGACGCAGGTCGAACACCTGGGTCACGGCCTCCTGGATCTTCTCCACGGGGACCTTCTCGGTGCCGAACGTCTCGACGAAGACGCCTACCGGCTCCGCCTTGCCGATGGCGTAGGCGACCTGGACCTCGGCCCGGTCGGCCAGGCCGGCGGCGACGATGTTCTTGGCGACCCAGCGCATGGCGTAGGCGGCCGAGCGGTCGACCTTGGACGGGTCCTTGCCGGAGAAGGCGCCGCCGCCGTGGCGGGCCATGCCGCCGTAGGTGTCGACGATGATCTTGCGGCCGGTCAGGCCGGCGTCGCCCATGGGGCCGCCGATCTCGAACCTGCCGGTCGGGTTGACCAGCAGCCGGTAGCCCTCGGTGTCGATGTCGATCCCGGCGAGCACGTAGTCGACCACGTGCTCCTTGATGTCGGGCGTCAGCATCTCCTTGAGGTCGATCTCCGCCGCGTGCTGCGTGGAGACCACGACCGTGTCGAGACGGACCGGCTTGTCGCCGTCGTACTCGATCGTGACCTGGGTCTTGCCGTCGGGACGCAGGTAGGGCACCAGGCCGGACTTGCGCACCTCGGACAGGCGGCGGGCGAGCCTGTGCGCGAGCGTGATCGGCAGCGGCATCAGCTCGGGCGTCTCGCGGCAGGCGTAGCCGAACATCAGACCCTGGTCGCCGGCGCCTTGACGGTCGAGCTCGTCGACATCGCCCTCGACACGGTGCTCGTAGGCGTCGTCGACACCCTGGGCGATGTCGGGCGACTGGGCGCCGATGGAGGCCGACACACCGCAGGAGGCGCCGTCGAAGCCCTTGTGGGAGGCGTCGTACCCGATCTCGAGGATCTTCTCGCGGATGACGCCGGCGATGTCGACGTAGGTCTCGGTCGTCACCTCGCCTGCGACGTGGACCTGGCCGGTAGTGATCAGCGTCTCGACGGCGACCCGGGACCTGGGGTCGTCCTTGAGCATGGCGTCGAGAATCGCGTCACTGATCTGGTCGGCGATCTTGTCCGGGTGGCCTTCGGTGACCGACTCGGAGGTGAACAGGCGACGTGACAACTCAGTGGCTCCTCATGCAGCGGCTGCTGACGGTGGTGTGGCTCGGGCGGGCAGGGCACGCCGGGGCCATCGCCGAAGTGTAGCCCGACATGCCCGTGTGCCGCGAAACTGCTCCCATTCTGCCGCTTGTCATAGGTAGGGAAGCGGATCGTGGGGCAGGGTGTCGGGTTCGAACACCTCGGCGTCGGCCGCGGCGACGACCGCGGCGTACTCCTCCTCGAACTCGAAGAACATCTGGCCCACCTGGATGACCGGGCTGGGCGCCATCGTGATCGGCCCGAGCCTGGTGGCACGGGGGAAGGCGGCGTAGAGCGACACCGGCCGGTCGTTTCTCAGCGTCCTGGTGGCCAGGACGGACACCGACTGGTCGGTGACGACGATGAGGAAGTTGGCGACGCCGGGCGGGCCTATCGAGAGCGCGGGGAAGACATAGCGGATCTCCTCCCCCTGGCGCAGCAGAGCCCTGCAGCGATCCCTGACAGCCGACGTCACCGGCATCCCATCCCCCCTCGCCGACCCTCAGTATTGGCAGGCGGCGGGGGACGCCGCAACAGGTGATCAGGTAACCGCCCATGTCGCTTCCCGAAGGTCAAAGCACCGGGGGCCAAGCGCGCCGAGGGAGCAGCGGCCCCGCGCCGCTCTCGCGGTACGGCCCGGCGGGGCCACGCGCGCCACCCGCGACAGCGGCGAGCCCGGCCCTCCTTCGAAACGCGGCGGTCACGGGCCGCCGGAGCCGCTTCGGGCATGCGAGAACCGCCACCTCCAGCCCGAGTGAGGTCACACCCGAGCGCGCGAGCACGTCCCGGTCAAGCGGGCGGCGGATCAGGAGAGGCGGGCGGCGATCAGGTCCCATACGGCGTCGGCCAGGTCCTCCTTGGGCCCGCGCCCGACCTCGACCTGGGACCCGTCGGCGGCCAGGATGACCGCGGCGTTGTCGGGCGTGCCGAAGGCCAGCCCCTCGCCCACCTGGTTGACCACCAGCAGGTCGCATCCCTTGCGGGCGAGCTTGGCCTTGCCGTTGGCCAGCACGTCGTCGGTCTCGGCCGCGAACCCGGCGATCACCGCGGGCCCCGCGCCGGGCCCGGCCGCGCGCCGCCGCTCGCCCAGCTCGGCGAGGATGTCGGGGTTCTTGACCAGGTCGATCGGCTCGGGCTCGGCCGACGTTTTCTTGATCTTGGAGTCGTGGCGCACGGCGGGCCTGAAGTCGGCCACGGCCGCCGCCATGACGACCGCGTCGGCGTCGGCCACGGCCGACAGCACGGCGTCACGCAGCTCGATCGCCGACTCGACCCTGACGACCTTGGTGCCCGCCGGGTCGCCGAGCGAGACGTTGGCCGCGACGAGCGTCACCTCGGCGCCGCGCGCGACCGCTGTGCGGGCCAGCGCGTATCCCTGCCGCCCCGAGGAGCGGTTGCCGAGGTAGCGCACGGGGTCGAGGGCCTCGCGGGTGCCGCCGGCCGAGATGACGACCTTGCGTCCCGCCAGATCGCGCGGACGGCCGGCCATGACGCGGCGACAGATCTCGAAGATCTCCGCGGGATCGGGCAGCCGGCCTGGACCGGTGTCGGCGCCGGTGAGGCGGCCGACGGCGGGGTCGATGACGATGGCCCCCCGCTCGCGCAGGACGGCGACGTTGGCCCGGGTCGCCGGGTGCTCCCACATCTCGGTGTGCATCGCGGGTGCGAACACCACGGGACACCGGGCGGTGAGCAGCGTGTTGGTGAGCAGGTCGCCCGCCAGGCCGTGGGCGGCCCTGGCCAGGACGTCGGCGGTCGCCGGCGCGACCACGACGAGGTCGGCCTGCTGGCCGAGCCGTACGTGGGGCACCTCGTGCACGCCGTCCCACACGTCGGTGGTCACCGGGTGCCCGGACAGCGCCGCCCACGTGGGCTCGCCCACGAACCGCAGCGCGTCGCGGGTCGGCACGACCCGCACCTCGTGGCCCGACTCGGTGAACAGGCGCAGCAGCTCGCAAGCCTTGTAGGCGGCGATGCCCGCGCTGACGCCAAGGACGACCCTCATGGAAGGGTCAGACCGCGCCTTCGATGGGCTCGGCGTTGAGGAGACCCTCGGAGACCTCGCGGAGCGCGATCGACAGGGGCTTCTCCTGCGCGTGGGTCTCGACCAGGGGGCCGACGTACTCCAGCAGGCCCTCGCCGAGCTGGGAGTAGTAGGCGTTGATCTGGCGGGCGCGCTTGGCACCCATGATGACCAGCGAGTACTTGCTGTCGACGATGTCGAGCAGCGAGTCGATCGAGGGGTTGGTGATGCCCTCGGTCGTCGGGGCAATGCCTGCCACGTTGTCAGACCTCTCGTCGGAATGCTATGCGGTCATCAAGGCTATCAGCCTGTGGCATACGTCCTGGACGTTCGTGTTCACCAGCGTGGTATCGAACTCCTTCTCGGCCGCCATCTCGATCCGTCCGGCCTCCAGGCGGCGAGCGATGACGTCCTCGGGTTCGGTGCCGCGTCCCCGCAGCCGCTTCTCCAGCTCCTCCCACGTCGGGGGGGCCAGGAAGACCAGCAGCGCCTCCGGCATGCTCTCACGCACCTGCCGGGCGCCCTGGAGGTCGATCTCCAGCAGTGTGGGCACACCCGCCGCGATCTTGTCGAGGACGGCCTTTCTCGGCGTGCCGTACCTGTTGCCCGCGAACTCGGCCCACTCCAGCAGCTCGCCGGCCGCGATGAGCCGGTCGAACTCGTCGTTGTCGGCGAAGAAGTACTCCACCCCGTGGGTCTCGCCGGGGCGGGGCTTCCTGGTGGTCACCGAGACCGACAGCCACACCTCGGGGTGTGCCCGCCGGAGCTCGGCGACGACCGTGGACTTGCCGACGCCTGACGGCCCGGAAAGGACCGTCAGCCGCCTGGTGGCGCCGCGCTGGCGCGCGTCGCCACCTGGGGGAACGAAACCTCCACGATCCGTGCCTTCACCTTCGGACCAGGACCTGTCGGTCACCTCGTACCCCCGTCGAACCCGCGATTTCGTGTGGTACCGAGGTTAGCCCTCGTTGCCACCGAACTCGCGCTCGAGGGCAGCCCTCTGGTTCGCGCCGAGACCCCGCACGCGGCGGGACTCGGCGATAGCGTGCCGCTCCATCAACTGCTTGGCGCGGACCTTGCCCACGCCGGGGAGCGACTCCAACAGAGCCGACACCTTCATCTTGCCGATGACGTCGTCGGTCTGCCCATCCTTGAGCACCTCAGCCAGAGAAACCGCGCCGTGCTTGAGACGGTTCTTGACCTCGGCACGCTCTTTACGGGCCTTGGCAGCCTTCTCAAGGGCTGCGGCGCGCTGCTCAGGGGTCAGGGGAGGAAGAGCCACGCCGGGTCACCTCGAATTTCTTTGCGATGTACTCGGACGGCAAGGGAAACTAGCTGGTCAAGACGTCGTTAGCAACGTCAAGCGCCGTTTCTCTCACCATAAAGTCCACTTCTTCACTCTGTGAAGTCACACCGCTACACCGTGCTGATCAAAATGCCCCTACTTCGCGCTTTTCAGCGTTCGTCAACCGGGTCGCCGCGAATGCGATCATGATCACAGAAGCCGGTCCCGACACCCCTTCCTGACCCGTCCTTTACGGACAGCCGAAGACCCGATTCGGCGGCCCTGCCGGGGTTTCGGACACCTCGCGCCCCTCGCGTCGATCGCCCGGTGAAGGCTCGCGTCAGGACGCGGCCGGCCAGGCTGTCGGGACGGGGGCGCCAGCAGGGCCGGACGGGCCTTCTGCGAGCGATGTGACGGACGGGACGGACGTGGACTTGACCCAGGCGGCCGTTCCAGAGATGATCATGACCGTCGGAGCGACGCGGCGATCGAGGCCGCCGTGGCGCCGGGGTCGGCCGAGCCGGTGATCGGGCGGCCGATGACGAGCAGGTCGGCACCGTCGGCCAGCGCCTGCTCGGGCGTGGCCACCCGCGCCTGGTCCTGGCTGTCGGCGCCGGCGGGCCGTACACCCGGGGTGATCAGCGTGATGTCCGGCCCCACGGCCGCGCGCACGCCGGCGACCTCGTGCGGGGAGCACACCAGCGCCTTGGCGCCCGCCTCCACCGCCATCACCGACAGGCGGCGCACCGCGTCCTCGGGCGAGCCGGCGATCCCGATCGCGGCGAGGTCCGCGGCCGACAGCGAGGTGAGCACGGTGACCGCCGCGATCTCGGTGTGCGGGGCGGCCTCCACGGCCGCCTGGATCATCGCGGGGCCGCCGGCGGCGTGCACGGTCAGGATGGCGGGCTTGAGCCGCGCCACGGCCCTTGTGGCCCCGGCCACGGTGTTGGGGATGTCGTGGAGCTTGAGGTCGAGGAAGACCCGTACGCCGCTGGCCCCCTGCACCGAGGCGATCACGTCGGGTCCGTAGCGCAGGTAGAGCTCGAGGCCCACCTTGACGGTGCTGACATGGGGGGTCACCAGCGAAGCCCAGCGGGCCGCGGTCTCCAGGTCGGGTGCGTCCAGGGCGACGGCGATGGGTGCGGGCGTCACAGCGAACTCTCCTCGGAGTCGACGAGCAGGTGCCGGGCGGCGCTGCCCGGTGGCCGGTGTGCCAGGCCGACGGCGTCGGCCAGGCGGTGGAATCCCCTGGCCGCCAGCAGCTCCTCGAGCTCGCGCTCGATGCGCAGGCAGGCGTAGGGGTCGTGGAACAGCGCCGTGCCCACCCCGACCACGCAGGCGCCTGCGAGGACGAGCTGGAGGGCGTCGTGGCCGCTGGCCACGCCACCGACGCCGATGATGGGCACGCCGGGGATGGCGGCGTGGACCTGCCACACGCACCGTACGGCGAGCGGCAGGATCGCCGGACCGGACAGCCCTCCGGTGCCGGCGGCGAGGGACGGCTTGAGCGCGTCGATGTCGATGGCCATGCCGAGCGGGTTGTTGATCATGGAGAGCGCGTCGGCCCCCGCGTCGACGCACGCGCGGGCGACCGCGACGACGTCGGCCACGTCCGGCGAGAGCTTGGCCACCACCGGCACGTCGTAGCGCATGACCGAGCGCACCGAGGCGATCACCTCGGCGGCGGCGCCGCCGTCGCGGGCGAAGACCCGGCCGCGGTCCTCGATGTTGGGACAGGCGAGGTTGACCTCGATCGCGGTCACGCCGGGCGCGTCGGTGAGCCGGCGGGCCAGCGCCGCGTACTCGGCCACGGTGCCGCCGCCGATCGAGACGACGGTCTTGATGCCGCGCTGGGCCAGCCACGGCAGCTCTCGTTCGAGGAAGGCGTCGATGCCCGGCCCCTGCAGGCCGACGGCGTTGAGCATGCCCGAGGGCGTCTCGGCCATCCGCGGGGTGGGCCTGCCCGCCCGCGGGGCCATCGTGATCGACCGGGTGACCAGCGCGCCGAGACGGTGCAGGTCGAAGAACTGGGCCAGCTCCCTGCCCGAGCCCGCGCAGCCCGCCGCGGTCGTGACCGGGTTGGCGAGCTCGACGTGGGCCAGGAAGGTCCGCATGTCAACCGACATGACGCGCTCCACCGCCGGGGGCGCCGAGCGCGTCGAACGGGATCGTTCCCACGTCCTCGAACCGCACGCGTTCGCCTCTGAACACAGGACCCTCCGCGCAGGCGCGCACCATCCTGGTGGCGCCGTCGTCGCCGATGACGGGCAGCACGCAGGTCATGCAGATCCCGATGCCGCAGGCCATGGCCTCCTCGACCGCCACCTGGACGGGGATGTCGAACTCGATGGCGACCGCGGTGACCTGGCGCAGCGTCGCCATCGGCCCGCAGGCGTAGATGGCGTCGGCGCGCGTGTCGGCGATCACGGACGGCAGCACGTCGGTCACCTTGCCGCGCAGGCCCAGCGAGCCGTCCTCGGTGGTGAGGGTGGTGGTCTCGGCCATCCTGCGGGCCCGCATCGCGCCGAACACCCGGTCGGCCGAGGCCGCGCCGAGCACGAAGTCGATGCGGCAGCCGCGTTCCATCAGCGCGTCGGCCAGCGGGAACAGCGGCGCCGCGCCGTACTCGTCGCCGACCAGCACGCAGACGGCGGGGTCGCGGGGCAGCGGAAAGGGCCGCCCCAGCGGCCCCACCAGGTCGAGCGTGTCACGGGCGCGCCGCTCGGCCAGCCACGACGTGCCGGGGCCGGTGGCGGTGAAGACGAGCTCCACCGTGCCGCCGTAGTCGGGGCTGACGTCGTGGATGGACAGCGCGCGTCTGGTCACCATCGAGGTGCGCGGCCCCCCGACGGCGACCGAGACGAAGTGGCCGGGACGGAACCGCTCGGCGACGCCGGGCGCCACCACGGTCAGCGCATGGTAGGCGTCGACCCGGCGCGTGGTCAGCACCGTGCCAGTCACCTGCACCGGAGTCCCGGCCAGACCTGATCACCCCCGCAGGGCTCGTGCGTGTTCCTGAAGGGACCGTACGCCCACATCGCCCCGCACGTTGGCCTGGATGCCCGCGGCGGCCGCGGCGAGCCCCTGGACCGTCGTGATGCACGGGATGCCGCGCAGCACGGCGGCGGTGCGGATGTCGTAGCCGTCGAGGCGCGGCCCCGACTGCCCGGGGCTGCCGAACGGCGTGTTGACGATCAGGTCCACCTCACCGTCCAGGATGCGCTGCACGATCGTCGGCTCACCGTCGGGTCCCGTCCCCTCGCTCTGCTTTCGCACGATCTTGGCATGGACTCCGTTACGGCGCAGCACCTCGGCGGTGCCCTCCGTGGCCAGAATCTCGAAGCCGAGGTCGGCGAGGGCGCGCACCGGGAAGATCATCGAGCGCTTGTCCCTGTTGGCGACGGAGACGAACGCGCGGCCCTTGGTGGGCAGCTCGCCGTAGGCTCCGGCCTGCGACTTGGCGTAGGCGATGCCGAAGAACTCGTCGATGCCCATGACCTCGCCCGTCGAGCGCATCTCGGGGCCGAGCACGGTGTCGACGCCGCGGAAGCGGTTGAACGGGAGCACGGCCTCCTTGACCGCGATGGAGGCGTCGAGCGGCAGCGTGCCGCCGTCGCCGTGCTCGGGCAGCATGCCCTCGGCCCGCAGCTCGGCGACGGTCGCGCCCATCATGACGCGGGCCGCCGCCTTCGCCAGCGGCACCGCCGTCGCCTTGGAGACGAACGGCACGGTACGGCTGGCGCGCGGGTTGGCCTCCAGGACGTACAGGACGCCCGCTGACATGGCGTACTGCACGTTGAGCAGGCCGCGGACGCCGACGCCCCTGGCGATGCCCTCGGTGGCGGCGCGGATGCGCTTGATGTCGTTGCCGCCGAGCGTGATGGGCGGCAGCGCGCACGCCGAGTCGCCCGAGTGGATCCCGGCCTCCTCGATGTGCTCCATGACGCCGCCGAGGTAGAGCTCCTCGCCGTCGAACAGCGCGTCGACGTCGATCTCGATGGCCTCGTCGAGGAACTTGTCGATCAGCACGGGGTGGCCGCCCTCCTGGGCCGCCATGTAGGTGCTGAGCGTCTCGTCGTCGTAGACGATGGCCATGCCGGCGCCGCCCAGCACGTAGGACGGCCGCACGAGCACCGGGTAGCCGATCTCCTCGGCGATCTCCAGCGCCTCGGCGACGGTCAGTGCGGTGCCGTGCTTGGGGGCGGGCAGCCCCGCCTCGGCCAGCACGCGGCCGAAGGCGCCGCGCTCCTCGGCCAGGTGGATCGACTCCGGCGAGGTGCCGACGACGGGCACGCCCGCGTCCTTCAGCGCCTGCGCCAGGCCCAGCGGCGTCTGGCCGCCGAGCTGGACGATCACGCCGGCCACCGGGCCGGTCTGCTGCTCGGCGTGGACGACCTCGAGGACGTCCTCCAGCGTGAGCGGCTCGAAGTAGAGCCGGTCGGAGGTGTCGTAGTCGGTCGAGACGGTCTCGGGGTTGCAGTTGACCATGACGGTCTCGAACCCGGCCCTGGACAGCTCGAAGGAGGCGTGCACGCACGCGTAGTCGAACTCGATGCCCTGGCCGATGCGGTTGGGCCCGCTGCCCAGGATGAGGACCTTGGGCCGCTCGCCGTAGGGGACCTCGCTCTCCTCGTCGTAGGTCGAGTAGAGGTAGGGCGTCCTGGCGGCGAACTCGGCGGCGCAGGTGTCGACGGTGTTGTAGACCGGGCGCAGGCCGAGGGCGTGGCGCAGGTCGCGCACGCGCGACTCGTCCATGCCGCGGATCTCGCCGATCTGGGCGTCGGAGAAGCCGTGGTGCTTGGCCTGCTCCAGCACCTGCCTGGACAGCTCGGGGGCCTCGGCGAGAGCGCGGGCCTCCTCGTCCAGCAGCATGAGCTGGTCGATGAACCACGGGTCGACGTTGGTGGCCTCGAACAGCTCCTCGGCCGTCGCGCCCGCCCTGATGGCCTGCTGCATGGTGCGCAGCCTGCCGTCGTGGGGCGTGCGGCAGTCGTCGAGCAGCTCCTGCTTCGAGGCGAGGTGGCCGGCCCAGGAGAACGACGAGCCCTTCTTCTCCAGCGAGCGCAGCGCCTTCTGCAGCGCCTCGGGGAAGGAGCGGCCGATCGCCATGGCCTCGCCCACCGACTTCATGTGCGTGGTGAGCGTCTGGTCGGCGCCGCGGAACTTCTCGAAGGCGAACCTCGGCACCTTGACCACGATGTAGTCGAGGGTCGGCTCGAAGGAGGCCGGGGTCTCCTTGGTGATGTCGTTGGGGATCTCGTCGAGCGTGTAGCCGATCGCCAGCTTGGCGGCGATCTTGGCGATCGGGAAGCCCGTCGCCTTGGAGGCCAGCGCCGACGACCGCGACACGCGCGGGTTCATCTCGATGACGATCATGCGGCCGGTACGCGGGTTGACCGCGAACTGGATGTTGCAGCCGCCGGTGTCGACGCCCACCTCGCGGATGACCGCGATCGCGACGTCGCGCATGTTCTGGTACTCGCGGTCGGTCAGGGTCAGCGCCGGGGCCACGGTGACGCTGTCGCCGGTGTGGACGCCCATCGGGTCGATGTTCTCGATGGAGCACACGATGACGACGTTGTCGGCCTTGTCGCGCATGACCTCGAGCTCGTACTCCTTCCACCCGAGGATCGACTCCTCGAGGAGCACCTCGGTGGTCGGGCTGGCGTCGAGGCCCGCGCCGGCGATGCGGCGCAGGTCGGCCTCGCCGTAGGCGAAGCCCGAGCCGACGCCGCCCATGGTGAAGGAGGGGCGCACGACCAGCGGGTAGCCGAGCTCGCCGGCGGCGGCCAGGCACTCGTCCATGCTGTGGCAGATGACCGACTTGGCGGACTCGGCGTTGAGGCCGTGCTCGCGGGCGACCTTGGCGACGATCTCCTTGAACCGCTCGCGGTTCTCGCCCGCCTGGATGGCGTCGAAGTCGGCGCCGATCAGCTCGACCTCGTAGCGCTCGAGGACGCCGGCCTCGTGCAGGGCGACCGCGGTGTTGAGCGCCGTCTGCCCGCCCAGGGTGGGCAGCAGCGCGTCGGGCCGCTCCTTGGCGATGATCTTCTCGACGAACTCGGGAGTGATCGGCTCGACGTAGGTGGCGTCGGCGAACTCGGGGTCCGTCATGATCGTGGCGGGGTTGCTGTTGACCAGGATCACCCTGAAGCCCTCGGCGCGCAGCACGCGGCAGGCCTGGGTACCCGAATAGTCGAACTCGCACGCCTGCCCGATGACGATCGGTCCGGAGCCGATGACCAGGATGGACCGGATGTCCTCACGCTTGGGCACGGCTCATGACCTCACAGAATTCATTGAAAAGGTAGGCGGCGTCGTGGGGGCCGGCGGCGGCCTCCGGGTGGTACTGCACGCTGAAGGCGCGCCCGTCGAGCAGGCGCAGGCCCTCCACGCAGCGGTCGTTGAGGTTGACGTGGCTGACCTCGGCGGGCCCGTACGGCGTGTCGAAGGGCCCGTCGAGCGGCGCCTGGACGGCGAAGCCGTGGTTGTGCGCCGAGATCTCCACCTTGCCGGTGCGCACGTCCTGGACCGGCTGGTTGACGCCGCGGTGGCCGTAGCGGAGCTTGTAGGTCGAAAGGCCCAGCGCCCTGCCGAACAGCTGGTTGCCGAAGCAGATGCCGAAGAACGGGATGCCCGCCTCCAGCACCCTGCGCAGGGTGGTGACGTCGGCCGTGGCCGGGTCGCCGGGGCCGTTGGAGAAGAAGACGCCGTCGGGACCGATCGCCTGGATGTCCTCGAAGGTCGCCGTGGCGGGCAGGACGTGCACCTCGCAGCCGCGCTCGGCCATGCGGTGCGGCGTCATGCCCTTGATGCCGAGGTCGACGGCCGCGACGGTGAAGCGCTTGCCGCCGATGGCCTCGACCACGTACGGCTCGGCCGTGGCCACCTCGGCGGCCAGGTCGGCGCCCTCCATGAGGGGCTGCTGCCGTACGCGCTCGACCAGGGCCTCCACCGGCTGCGACGGCGCGCTGAAGATGCCCGCGCGCATCGCGCCGCGCTCGCGCAGGTGGCGGGTCAGCGCCCGGGTGCCGGAGATCGCGATGCCGACGACCCCCTGCTCCTTGAGGTAGTCGTCGAGGGAGCGGGTGGCGCGCCAGTTGGAGACCACGCGGGACGGCTCGCGGACGACGTAGCCCGCGACCCAGACGCGCGAGGACTCGGGGTCCTCGTCGTTGACGCCCGTGTTACCGATGTGCGGGGCGGTCATCGCGACGATCTGGCGGTGGTAGGACGGGTCGGTGAGGGTCTCCTGGTAGCCGGTCATGCCGGTGTTGAAGACCATCTCCCCGAACGTCTCGCCCTGCGCGCCATAGGTGCGCCCGTGGAAGACACGGCCGTCTTCCAGCACGAGAACGGCGTTACTGCTGTGCATATGGTGTCCCTCGCGACGCTCGGTCACGTGACCTTCCCTTCGAGAACGGTTGGCTTGCCGCGCAGGAACGTCGCCAGCACCCGTCCGGGAAGGGTCATGCCCTCGTAGGGGGTGTTGCGGCTCTTGGAGGCGAAGGAGGAGGGGTCCACCTCGGTGCGCGAGGACGGGTCGTAGAGCACGATGTTGGCCGGTGCGCCGACCTCGAGCGGCCGGCCGTGGCCCGAGAGGCGGCCGATGCGCGCCGGGGCCACGGACATGCGCTCGGCCACGCCCGCCCAGTCGAGCAGCCCGGTGTCGACCATGGCCTCCTGGACGACGCTGAGCGCGGTCTCCAGGCCGACCATGCCCATGGCCGCCGCGGCCCACTCGGTCTCCTTGTCCTCGACCGGGTGCGGCGCGTGGTCGGTGGCCACGACGTCGATCGTGCCGTCGGCCAGGGCCGCGCGCAGCGCCTGGACGTCGTGCGCGGTGCGCAGCGGCGGGTTGACCTTGTAGATGGGGTTGTAGGCGCCGTTGGGCGACTCCTCGACGAGGTCGTCGGTGAGCAGCAGGTGGTGGGGGGTCACCTCGGCGGTGACGTTCCAGCCCTTGGACTTGGCCCACCGGATGATCTCCACAGAACCGGCCGTGGAGACGTGGCAGACGTGCAGGCGGGAGCCGACGTGGGCGGCCAGCAGGCAGTCGCGGGCGATGATCGCCTCCTCGGCGACCGCGGGCCAGCCCGCCAGGCCGAGCCTGCCGGAGATGACGCCCTCGTTCATCTGGGCGTCCTTGGTGAGCTTGGGCTCCTGGGCGTGCTGGGCGACGACGCCGTCGAAGGCCTTCACGTACTCCAGCGCCCTGCGCATCAGCACGGCGTCGTCGACGCACTTGCCGTCGTCGGAGAAGACGCGCACGCGGGCGGCGGAGTCGGCCATCGCGCCGAGCTCGGCCAGCTGCCTGCCCTCCAGGCCGACGGTGACGGCGCCGACGGGCTGCACGTCGCAGTGGCCGAACTCCTGGCCGAGGCGCCAGACCTGCTCGACGACGCCCGCCGTGTCGGCGACGGGCATGGTGTTGGCCATGGCGTGGACGGCGGTGTAGCCGCCGCGCGCGGCCGACTGGGTGCCCGTCTGGACGGTCTCGGCGTCCTCGCGGCCCGGCTCGCGCAGGTGGGTGTGGAGGTCGACCAGGCCGGGCAGCGCGATCGCGCCGCGCCCGTCGACGACCCCGTCGACGACCCCGTCGACGCCCTCCGCGGGGGCCGAGCCCGCGGGGCGGACCTCCGCGATGAGGCCGTCGACGACGGCGATGTCGACCGGCTCGCCGCCGAGGATGCGAACGTTCTTGATCAGCATCAGATCTCTCCCCCGAGCAGCAGGTACAGGACGGCCATGCGGATGGTCACGCCGTTGGCGACCTGCTCGACGATCGTCGAGCGCGGCGAGTCGGCCACCTCGGCCGCGATCTCCATGCCCCGGTTCATCGGCCCTGGGTGCATGACGATCGCCTCGTCGGGCATCTTCGCGAACCTGTCGCGGTCGAGCCCGTAGCGGCGGGAGTACTCGCGCTCGCTGGGGAAGTAGGCGGCGTTCATCCGCTCCTTCTGCACGCGGAGCATCATGACGACGTCGGACTTGGGCAGCACGGCGTCGAGGTCGTAGGAGACCTCGCACGGCCAGGTGCCGACGGAGACCGGCAGCAGCGTCGGCGGCGCGACCAGGGTCACGTCGGCGCCCAGCGTGGCCAGCAGCAGCACGTTGGAGCGGGCGACCCTGCTGTGCAGGACGTCGCCGACGATGGTGACCTTGCGCCCTTCGAGCGAGCCGAGGCGGCGGCGCATCGAGAAGGCGTCGAGCAGCGCCTGGGTGGGGTGCTCGTGGGTGCCGTCGCCTGCGTTGACGACGCTGCCGCGCACCCAGTTGGCCAGGCGGTGCGGCGCGCCGGAGGCGCCGTGGCGGATGACGACGGCGTCGGCGCCCATCGCCTCCAGGGTCAGCGCGGTGTCCTTGAGCGACTCGCCCTTGGAGACGCTGGAGCCCTTGGCGGAGAAGTTGATGACGTCGGCCGACAGCCGCTTGGCGGCGGCCTCGAAGGAGATGCGGGTGCGGGTGGAGTCCTCGAAGAAGAGGTTGACCACCGTGCGCCCGCGCAGGGTCGGGAGCTTCTTGATGGATCGTTCCGAGACGCGGGCCAGTTCCTCGGCGGTGTCGAGGATCAGCAGCGCGTCGTCCTTGGTCAGGTCGGCCGCCGAGATGAGATGCCTGTTCACTTGATCAACTCCACTGCGTCGCGCCCGTCGGTCTCCTCCAGGTAGACCTTGACCTTCTCGCTCTTGGCGGTCGGGAGGTTCTTGCCCACGTAGTCGGCCCTGATGGGCAGCTCGCGATGGCCCCTGTCGACCAGGATGGCCAGCTGGACGGCCGTGGGCCTGCCGAGGTCGTTGAGCGCGTCGAGCGCGGCGCGGACCGAGCGGCCGGAGTAGAGCACGTCGTCGACCAGCACGACGAGCCTGCCGTCGATGCCGTCGGCGGGCAGGTCGGTACGGCCGAGCGGGCGCGCGGGCCGGAGCCTGAGGTCGTCGCGGTACATCGTGATGTCGATCGAGCCGACGGGGACCTTCACGCCCTCGAACTGCTCGATGCGCTCGGCGAGCCGGCCGGCCAGAGTGGCGCCACGGGTGGGGATGCCGAGCAGGACGACGCCGTCGGCGCCCTTGGTGCGCTCGAGGATCTCGTGCGCGATGCGGGTCAGCGCCCGGTGGATGTCCGGGCCTTCGAGAACGGCCCTGGGTTCGGACATGGTGAAGCTCACCGCCTTTCCCGCCTCACGGGACGGGGTTAAAAGGGTGTTGGGTCGCAGCCACATTACCAGCAGCTACCAGCCACGACGGGCAGGGGGTGATACGACGGTTACGCTGGTGTCTCACGTGACGTAGTCGGGCGGCGTCGGGGGGTTACGTTGGGGGCGCAACTACGCCGGATCCGTCAGCGGATCAGGTCGGTCAGATCGACGGCGAAGATCACCCGCGCGCAGGAGCTGATCGCCTCCTCACGCGTGGGCAAGGCGCGTGACCGCGCCACGGACGCCGAGCCGTACAGCAGGGAGATCTCGCGGGCGGTGTCGGCGCTGGTCAGCCATCGCATGCGGATGAACCACGCGCTGCTGAACACGCGGCCCGACACCTCGCGGGTGGCGGTGCTGCTGATGACGAGCGACAGGGGTTTCGCGGGCGCCTACAACCAGAACGTGCTCCGTCACGCGCGGGCGCTGGCCACCCTGCTGGAGGGCCAGGGCAAGGAGATCATCCCCTTCGTCACCGGGCGCAAGGGCGTCGACTGGTTCAGCTTCCGCAACAGGGAGGTGCGCGGGAAGTGGGTCGGAGTGTCGGGACAGCCCGACTACGCGACGGCCGCGGAGATCGGACGGACGCTGATCGAGGCCTTCGACATGCCCACGCGGGACGGCGGGGTCGGCGAGGTGCACGTGGTGTACACGCACTTCGCCTCGATGCTGACCCAGCAGACGACCGTGCACCGGATCCTGCCGATGGTCCTGGAGGAGGTGGAGGAGCGGGACGAGGACCGGGCCGCGGACGTGCTGCCCAAGGCGCCCTACGAGTTCGATCCCACGCCTGAGGCGGTGCTCGACGAGATGCTGCAGAAGTACGTCCGCTCCAGGATCTGGTACATGATGCTCGACTCGGCGGCCGCAGAGTGGGCGGCCAGGCGCACGGCGATGACGGCGGCGACCGAGAACGCCCTGGAGCTGGTCGAGCGGCTGACCAGGGAGGCCAACGAGGCCAGGCAGGCCGAGATCACCACTGAGCTCAACGAGATCGTCGGCGGGGTCGAGGCGCTCAAGCACCATTGAACAATTTGGAAAATCCGGACAAAAGAGATAAAACCTCCTCCAAGTCTTTCTCGGGGAGGTCGCGGAATGTCCTTGTCCGCACGCGAGCGCAAGATTCTCGACGCCATCGCCCGCCAGCTCGCCACTGAGGAGCCCGCGCTGGTCCGCGGCTTCGCCGAACACGGCCGCGGGCCGGTGACCGCCGAGCGCATCAACGGGCGCTGGGAGGCGTGGCCCGTGGCTCTGATCGCGGTCTGCATGGCGGTCTTCGCCGTCGTGCTGCTCGTGTCCGGCAACCCCCGCAGCTGAGCCCCTCCGGCGCGCCCGCCCGCTCTCTCATGAACAAGAGAAGATGGTTGAGCTGGGCGTTTTAGCGTACTCACCGACGGGGACGCCCCGAATGTCACATGACGTCCGGGGTATCCGCGTTGGGGGGCGCAATGGGAGAGCCACGGCCGCCTGAAGGCGGAGGCGTCGGCACTGTCGAGACCGAGCTGACGGGCGTCACCGAAGGCCCGCAACGCAGTCTCGGCCTCGGCGCGGCCATCGCCCTGGTGATCGGCAACGTCGTCGGCACCGGCATCTTCCTGCTCCCCGCCTCGCTGGCCGCCTTCGGCACCGTCAGCATCGTGGCGATGGGCCTGGTCACCCTCGGGGCCATCGCGATGGCGATCGTCTTCGGCAGGCTGGGCGCGCGCATACCGGCCGGCGGCGGCCCCTACGCCTACGCGCGCAACGCCTTCGGCGAGTTCGTCGGCTTCTGGAACGCGTGGTCGTTCTGGCTGACCGCGTGGATCGGCAACGCCGCCATCGCGGTCGCGTGGGTCGGGTACGTGCAGTACTTCGCGCAGCAGGTCTTCGGCCTCAACTGGACGGGCACGACCGCGGCGATCGTCATCGCGCTGGTGGGGCTGTGGATCCCCGCGGTGGTCAACCTGATGGGCCCCAAGAACATGGCCGCCTTCCAGCTCGTCACCACGGTGCTGAAGTTCGCGCCGCTGCTGTTCGTCTCGCTGGTCGGCCTTTTCTTCATCCAGGGCGGCAACTTCGGGCCGTTCAACGCCACGGAGGGCAACGTCGTCGCCGCCATCTCCCTCGCCGGCGCGGTGGCGTTGTTCATCTACTCGGGCGTGGAGAGCGTCTCCATCGCCGCGGAGAAGATCAAGGACCCGATGCGCAACATCGGGCGCGCCAGCGTCATCGGCGTGCTGGCCTGCGCCGTGCTCTACATGCTGAGCACCGTCGCGGTCATGGGCACCGTGCCGTACGCCGAGCTCGTGAAGTCGTCGGCGCCGTTCGCCGACGCGATCAACAACATGTTCGGCGGCACCGGGGGCGGCATCGCGATGGCCGCCTGCGCCATCTTCTCCGGCATCGGCGCCCTCAACGGCTGGACCATGCTGGTGGCCGAGATGCCCAAGGCCGCGGCCCAGGACGGCATGTTCCCGCCGCTGTTCGCCAGGGAGTCGCCGCGCGGGGCGCCCATCCCCGGCATCCTGATCGGCACCGTCCTGACATCGGGCATGCTGCTGGTCGCCTACTCGTCGGAGAACGCCTTCAACACCATCGTGCTGCTGGCCTCCTTCACCACCGTCATCCCCTACTTCTTCTCCGCCTGCGCCCAGCTGTTCTGGCTGGTGACGGGTGAACGCCAGGTCAACAGGGGACGGCTGGGCCGCGACCTCGTCATCAGCGTCGTCGCGCTGCTGTTCGCGTTCTGGATGGCCTACGGATCAGGCCCCGAGGCGGTGCTCGGCGGAACGCTGATGCTCCTGGTGGGCGTGCCGGTCTACATCTGGGTGAAGGCCAAGCGCGGCGAGTACGGCCCGCTGGTCTAGGAAAGGAATACCTGTTATGACCTTTCATGTCGATTCCGAGGTAGGCAGGCTCCACCAGGTTCTGCTGCACAAGCCCGAACTGGCGCTGAAGCGGCTCACCCCCACGAACAAGGACGACTTCCTCTTCGACGACGTGCTGTGGGTGCAGCGCGCGGTGGAGGAGCACGAGGAGTTCCAGCAGACGCTGCGCGACCAGGGCATCACCGTCCACATGCTGGCCGACCTGCTGCGCGAGACCCTCGACATCCCCGAGGCGCGCAAGCACATCCTCGACCACGTCGTCGACGAGCGCTGGCACGGGCCGCTGGCCACCGACGCCATCCGCAACACCCTCGACTCGCTGCCGTCGAAGGACCTGCAGCAGGCCCTGACCGGCGGCATCACCAAGTCGGAGATCATGGAGCGCGGGGCCGACCCGAAGAGCGTCGCCTTCCACGTGCTCGGCGGGAACGACTTCGTCCTTCCGCCGCTGCCCAACCACCTGTTCACGCGTGACACCTCGTGCTGGATCTACAACGGGGTGTCCATCAACGCGATGAGGAAGAAGGCCAGGCAGGCCGAGACGGTCAACTTCGAGGCCATCTACACCTACCACCCGATGTTCACCTCGGAGGCGGGCCGCTTCCAGGTGTGGATGCCGGGCACCAAGGTCGCGCCCGCCACCATCGAGGGCGGCGACGTCCTGATCATCGGGCGGGGCGCCGTGCTGATCGGGATGAGCGAGCGCACCCAGCCGCAGGCGGTCGAGATGCTCGCCCGCCACCTGTTCGCCACGGGCGGGGCCAAGAAGATCGTCGCGCTGGACATGCCGAAGGCGCGCGCGTTCATGCACCTCGACACGGTCATGACCAACGTGGACGTGGGCGTGTTCACCAAGTACGCCGGCCTCGGCATGCTGCCGTCCTACACGATCGAGCCGGGCGACACCGAGAAGGAGCTGAAGGTCACCGACCACCCGGCCGAGGACATGCACAAGGCGATCGCCCAGGCGCTCGACCTCGACGACATCAAGATCCTCACCGCGACCCAGGACGTCAACGCCGCCGAGCGCGAGCAGTGGGACGACGGGTGCAACGTGCTGGCCATCGCGCCGGGGGTGGTGGTCGCCTACGAGCGCAACACCACCACCAACAACTACCTGCGCGACAACGGCATCGAGGTCATCACCATCCGCGGCAGCGAGCTGGGCCGCGGCCGGGGCGGGCCGCGCTGCATGAGCTGCCCGCTGGAGAGGGACGGCATCTGACCATGGGCTTCAACCTTCGCAACCGCAGCTTTCTGAAGGAGCTCGACTTCACGCCCGCGGAGTTCGGCTTCCTGCTCACCTTGTCCGCCGAACTCAAGCAGGCCAAGTACGCCGGCACCGAGCAGCGGCGGCTCACCGGCAAGAACATCGCGCTGATCTTCGAGAAGACCTCGACCAGGACCCGTTGCGCGTTCGAGGTGGCCGCCCACGATCAGGGCGCGCACGTGACCTACCTCGACCCCTCGGGTTCGCAGATGGGGCACAAGGAGTCGGTCAAGGACACCGCGCGCGTGCTGGGCCGGATGTTCGACGGCATCGAGTACCGGGGTTCCAAGCAGGAGCACGTCGAGGACCTGGCCGCCTACTCGGGCGTCCCGGTCTGGAACGGCCTGACCGACGAGTGGCACCCCACGCAGATGCTGGCCGACATGCTCACCATGCGCGAGCACACCGACAAGCCGCTGCGCCAGGTCTCCTTCGCCTACCTCGGCGACGCCCGCAACAACATGGGCAACTCGCTGCTGGTCACGGGGGCGATGTTCGGCATGGACGTGCGCCTGGTGGCGCCCAGGTCGCTGCAGCCCGACCCGACGATGGTCGTCAAGCCGGCCACGGACCTGGCCAGGCAGACCGGCGCCACCCTGACCATCACCGAGGACGTGGCCACGGGCGTCGAGGGCGTCGACTTCCTCTACACCGACGTCTGGGTCTCGATGGGCGAGCCCAAGAGGGTGTGGGACGAGCGGGTCAGGCTGCTCAAGCCGTACCAGATCAACGACGAGGTGGTGGAGGCGACGGGGAACGACGGCGTGAAGGTCATGCACTGCCTGCCCGCCTTCCACAACAGGGAGACCAGGGTCGGCGAGGACATCTACGAGAAGACGGGACTCGACGCCCTGGAGATCACCGAGAGCGTCTTCGAGTCGCCCCGCTCGATCGTCTTCGACCAGGCCGAGAACCGCCTGCACACGATCAAGGCCATCATGGTCGCCACCCTGGGGAGCTGACATGAAGGTCCTGGTGGCGCTGGGGGGAAACGCGGTCCTGCGGCGCGGCGAGCGGCAGGACGACCACGTCCAGCGGGCGAACCTGGCCGCGGCGATCAGGCCGCTGGCCAAGGTCGCCGAGCGGCATGAGCTGATCATCACGCACGGGAACGGTCCACAGGTGGGCATGCTGGCCCTGGAGAGCGCCGCCGACCCCAAGCTGACCAAGCCCTACCCGTTCGACACGCTGGTCGCCGAGACTCAGGGCATGATCGGCTACTGGATGCTCCAGGCGCTCCAGAACGGCCTGCCGGGCCGGCAGGTGATCTCGATCATCACCCAGACCCTGGTCTCGGCCGTCGACCCGGCCTTCCAGAACCCGACCAAGTTCGTCGGGCCGGTCTACGACCAGGCGGAGGCCGAGAAACTGGCCGAGGAGAACGGCTGGGTGGTCAAGCCCGACGGCCAGTACTGGCGCCGCGTGGTGCCCTCGCCCAAACCGCAGCGTGTGGTCGAGACGCGGCTGATCCGCGGACTGATGCGGGACGGCGTCATCGTCGTGGGCGCCGGGGGTGGCGGCGTGCCCGTCATCCGCGACGAGAACGGCCGGCTGACGGGCGTCGAGGCCGTCATCGACAAGGACCTGACGGGCTCGCTGCTCGCCGAGGCCCTGGAGTGCGACGCCTTCCTCATCCTCACCGACGTGGAGCGCGTCATGCGCGACTTCGGTACCCCCCAGCAGACCGAGATCGGCCACACGACGCCGCACGAGCTACGCGCGATCGACTTCCCCGCGGGGTCCATGGGCCCCAAGGTGGAGGCGGTCTGCAGGTTCGTGGAGACGACCGGCGACATGGCGGCCATCGGGCGGCTGGATCAGGCCTTGGAGATCCTGGACGGCAAGGCGGGCACCATCATCACGCCCAACGCCACCTGGCCGCTGTCCAGCACGTTGTAGGGAGGTGCCCGTGGCGCTGGCCGAGCGGCTGTTCCGCACCAAGCCCACCGACCAGATCGTGGCGGAGGGCGGTCATGGGGAGGGCGGCGACCTGCGCCGCACCATGTCTTTGTGGCAGCTGACGCTGTTCAGCGTCGGCGCCACGCTGGGGACGGGGATCTTCGTCATCCTCGGGCAGGCGGTGCCGAAGGCGGGGCCCGCGGTGGTGCTGTCCTTCGTGCTGGCCGCCGTCACCGCGCTGTTCTCCGCGCTGTCCTATGCCGAGCTGGCCGGGACCATCCCGGTGTCCGGGTCGTCCTACTCCTACGCCTACGCCACGCTCGGCGAGCTCGTGGCGTGGGTGTGCGGCTGGTGCCTCATGCTCGAGTACGCGGTCTCGGTCGCGGCCGTGGCGGTGGGCTGGGGCGAGTACCTCAACACCTTCTTCGAGAGCACCTTCGGCTTCTCGCTGCCCGACTCGATCACCCACTCCCCCGGCGACCAGGGCGGCGTGATCAACCTCACGGCCATCCTGATCGTCCTGCTGGCCACCTGGCTGCTGCTGCGCGGCACCTCCGAGTCCGCCACCGCGAACACGATCTTCGTCTACATCAAGGTGGCCGTGCTGATCTTCTTCTGCGTGGTCGCCTTCACCGCCTTCAACTCGGCCCACTTCACGCCCTTCGCGCCGCTGGGCGTCGCCGGCATCACGGCCGCGGCCTCCCAGGTGTTCTTCTCCTACATCGGCTTCGACGCCGCCTCCACCGCCGGCGAGGAGGCCAAGAACCCCAAGCGCGACCTGCCCCTGGCGATCCTCCTGTCGCTGAGCATCGTGACCGTGATCTACGTCCTGGTCGCCATCGCCGCCATCGGGGCCATGGCCTGGACCGACTTCGATCCCGAGAGCACCGAGGCCGTCCTCGCCGTCATCGCCAACATGGCCACCGGCTCCACCTGGGCGGGGGCCATCGTCTCCTTCGGCGCGGTCATCTCGATCGCCAGCGTGGTCATCACCGTCCTGTACGGCCAGACCCGCATCCTGTTCGCGATGTCCCGTGACGGGCTGATCCCCAAGATCTTCGAGAAGGTCAACCCGCGCCGCCAGGTGCCCGTCGCCAACACGATCATCGTGAGCCTGTTCGTCACCGTGCTCGCCGGGTTCGTGCCGCTCGGGCAGCTGGCCGAGGCCACCAGCATCGGCACGCTGTTCGCCTTCGCCATCGTCAACGTCGGCGTGCTGGTGCTGCGCCGTACCAGGCCTGACCTGCCGCGCAGCTTCCGCACCCCGCTGTTCCCCGTCACCCCGGTGCTCGGCGTGATCTTCTGCGTGCTGCTCATGTCCGAGCTGGCGGGGGTCACCTGGGTGGCGTTCCTGCTGTGGTCGGCCGCAGGCCTGCTGGCCTACTTCGCGTACGGCTTCAGACATTCGCGGCTCAACACCGGGAGCATCCGATGAAGCCCGAGCACGTCCTGTCCGGCTTCCAGCCCGACTCCCGGGGACATGACGGCCTGACGCTGGCCGTCCTGCTGGCCAGGCAGGCAGGCGCGCGGCTGACGGTCGCCACCATCCAGCCGCCGCCGTGGACCACGCCGGGCCCGGCCAAGGCCGAGGAGAGCGCCTGGCTGGCCTTCCTCAACGAACAGGTCGAGGCGGGCTTCGAGCAGGCCAGGAAACTGGCGGGCGACGAGGCCGAGTACGTCGTCCACTACAACAGGGGCAGCGGGCGGGGCCTCGTGGAGGTGGCGCGGTCCGCGGACGACGACCTCGTGGTGATCGGCTCGGGCCCGCGGGGCCGCAAGGGGAACATCTCCCTCGGCAGCACGGCCGACCAGTTGCTGCACGCCTCTCCGGTGCCGGTGCTGCTGGCCCCCAACGGCTACGCCGAGCAGGCGCCGCGGCGCATCGAGCGGCTGACCGTGGCCTACCGGCGCAGCCCCGGTTGCGACGCGGCCCTCGCCTCCGCCGTGGAGCTGGCCGCCGCCCTGGACGCGCCGCTGCGGCTGGTGACGCTGGTGGTCGGCGCGGGCCGCGCCAAGATCGAGCAGCGGATGCTCGACGGGCTGCGCGCCCAGGCGATGACCGACCTGGAGAAGGCGGCGCGGGGCTGGGAGCCCGAGGCGGCGATCGAGACGCTGGCGGGCAGGAACGTCGCCCAGGCCATGGACGGAACGTCCTGGCTGGACGGCGAGCTGATCATCGTCGCCTCCAGCTCGTCAGGACCGCTGCGGCGGGTCTTCCTCGGTGACACATCGGTCAAGATCATAAGGGTGGCGCCGCGTCCTGTGCTCGTTCTGACCAGACAGCCCGGCGGCTCTCGGCAAACAGTGACGAAGTAGTGTTGGCGCATGGGACAAGAGTGATGTTTGAGGCGGACCATCCCGGACCGGATTCGGCATCTTTTTTCCAATCAGCTTGACCTTAGGCGTCCACAGCTTTACCGTCACTGTCCGTAACCACACCTTGCGGCGTACCGGGGTAAACCCCAGTAGCCCGGCTACCGAAGGTGCCTGTCCGGCACCCACCCCCCGGTGGTCCAGGCAATCGTCGCAAGGGAGGACAATCAACTGAGAGCAGCACATACAACAGCCGGGGGCCACACAATGCCGTCTGAGTACGCCAAGTCGCTGGGTGCACGACTCCGCGCCATCCGCACCCAGCAGGGTTTGTCCCTGCACGGAGTCGAAGAGAAGTCGCGTGGACGCTGGAAGGCCGTCGTCGTGGGTTCCTACGAGCGTGGCGACCGGGCGGTGACGGTGCAGAAGCTTGCCGAACTTGCCGACTTCTACGGCGTGCCGGTCTCGGAGCTGCTGCCGGGGGGTGCAGCGCCCAGCCCTCTCGGGCCGACGCCGAAGCTTGTGATCGACCTGGAGCGTCTGGCGACGCTGCCCAAGGAGAAGGCCGGCGCGCTGGCCCGCTACGCGGCCACCATTCAGAGCCAGCGCGGCGACTACAACGGCAAGGTCCTCTCCATCCGCCAGGAAGACCTGCGCTCGCTTGCCGTGATCTATGACAAGTCGCCCAGTGAGCTGACGGAGGAGCTCATCAGCTGGGGTGTGCTGGACGCGGAGGCCCGCAGGGCCGTCGAGTCCTTCTGACGCTCCCGTAGGCGCGGGCGGGGCGCTTCCCGGTGATCGGAGGCGCCCCTTTCGTCGGTCTCCGGCGGCGCGCCCCGGCCCGAGACCCCCGCACCAGACTCCCCCACCGCCCGTGGTGCCGGTGAAGGAGGGACACATGGCCGTTCAGGTCGCGGTGTGCGGGCCGCGAGAGTGCTCGGCCGCCGACCGGGACAACGCCCGCGAGCTGGGCCGGCTGCTCGCCGAGCGAGGGGCCGTGGTGGTGTGCGGCGGCTACGCGGGGGTCATGGAGGAGGTCGCCGCCGGAGCGCGGGCCGCCGGCGGAACGGTCGTGGGCATCCTGTCGCGCGCCGACCGGGAGGGCGCCAACCCGCACCTGACGATCGTGGTGCCCACCGGCATGGGCGAGGCACGCAACGGCGTCATCGTCAACTGCGGGGACGCGGTCATCGTGGTCGGCGGCTCGTGGGGCACGCTGTCGGAGCTCGCTCTGGCGATGCGCAAGGGGCGGGTGCCCGTCGTGCGGCTCGGTGGCTGGCAGGTGCTCGACGAGCAAGGCCATCCTCTCCCCGGCGTCCGGTACGCCACCAGCCCCGAACACGCACTGGAGCTCACCGGCCTGTGGTCGTGAGAGCGATGGTTCGGCGCCATTCCGGAACCCGTTCGCCCGCCGACGCGTGGTTACCCGCATGAAAGCGAGCGGCAAGCTGTCCTGCCTATAAATCTGCCAATAGAGGCACATATAGGACTTTTTGGACAGATCCATGGACTGGCAGCACGAATGGCTCACGTCGTTCACATCAACCGCGGTGACCTTCGGCGGCATCGTCCTCGGCGGCGCCCTGGCGGTCCCGCTGCTGACCCGCTACACGCGCTGGGGGCGGCAGTTCCGGCTGCTGGCCTTCCCGTACTTCCGGCCCGGCCGCACGTGGGCCAGCCTGCGGCCGTTCCTGGCCATGCTGCTGGTGCTCTGGCTGACGGTCGTCGGGGTGCGCCTGGAAGTGCTCGCCTCCTACGCGACCAACGGCCTGTTCACGTCGTTGCAGGCGATGGACCCGGACATGTTCTGGCTCCATGTCATCGTGTTCGCGGTCCTGGCGGCGATCTACGTCGTCAGCAGCCAGCTCGCCTACCTCATCACGCAGCGGCTGATCATCCACTGGCGAGACTGGCTCAACGACCGCGCGGTCGCCGACTGGCTGGACGGCCGCGCCTACCATCGGGGCAGGTTCGTCGCGACCCCGGTCGACAACCCCGACCAGCGCATCGAGCAGGACATCACGCAGTTCGTCGAGCAGTCCTACGACCTGTCGCTCGACGCCGTCCGCGCCGCCCTGCGGCTGGTGTCGTTCACCGCCGTCCTCTGGACGCTGTCAGGACCGATGACGATCTTCGGGTACGAGGTGCCCAGGGCGATGGTCCTCCTCGCCTACGCCTACGTGATCGGGGCCTCGTTCATGGCCTTCAAAATCGGCCGCCCGCTGATCCAGCTCACCTTCCTGAAAGAGAAGTTGTCCGCTTCCTATCGGTACGCGCTGATGCGCCTGCTGGACAACTCCGAGAACATCGCGTTCTACGGCGGTGAGGAGGTGGAACGGACCACCCTGGCCACCAGGTTCCGCTCGGTCATCGGGAACGCCTGGCAGTACGCCAAACGGTCGTTGCGGCTCCAGGCGTTCAATGGCGCGGTGTCCCAGGCCTCGATCGTGTTCCCGTTCATCATCCAGGCGCCGCGCTTCTTCCACGGGGCGATCTCGCTCGGCGACGTCACCCAGACGGCCGACGCCTTCAGCCAGGTGCACGAAGCGCTGTCCTTCTTCAGGTACTCCTACGAGAGCTTCGCCGCCTACCGGGCGACACTGGACCGGCTCACGGCGCTGACGGACGCCAACAAGGAGTCGCGCGCCCTGTCCGGACCCGCCTTCACCAACCGGCCCGACGCACTGGAGATCGAGGACCTCCAGGTGTGGCGCCCCAACAGCCAGCCGCTGATCGAGAACCTGACCCTGAGCATGAGCCCGGGGCAGGCCCTCCTGGTCAGAGGACCCTCGGGAAGCGGCAAGACCACGTTGCTGCGCAGCCTGGCCAGCCTGTGGCCGCACGCTCACGGCGTCGTCCGCCGCCCCGCGGGGCCTCACACGCTGTTCCTGTCGCAGCAGCCGTACCTGCCCCTGGGCGACCTGCGCACCGCGCTGGCCTACCCCGAGCCCGCGCACCGCATCGGCGAGGAGCAGGCCCGCGAGGCGTTGCGCTCGGTCCAGCTCGGCCACCTGGAGGACCGCCTCGACGACGAGGCGCACTGGGCGCGCACGCTCTCGCCGGGCGAGCAGCAACGGCTCGGGTTCGCCAGGATCCTGCTGACCCGGCCCAGCCTGGCCTTCCTCGACGAGGCGACGTCCGCTGTCGACGAGGGGCTCGAACACACGCTGTACCAGCTGATCCGCGAGCGCCTACCGCGGTGCATGTTCGTCAGCGTGGGCCATCGCCGCACGCTGCACCCCTTCCACACCCACCACCTGCAGTTGCTCGGCGCCGGACGCTGGGGCATGGCCGCGGCGGGTGGATAGCCCTTGCCTGCGCCGGTCAGACGCGGCCCGCCCAACTCCCGGCCCTCCGCCCAGCGCCATCGCGGAGCGAGTCCGTGGCACCGGAGCGCAGGGCCGGCCGTGAGACCGCAGCACGGGGGCCGAGCTGTGGGACCGGCCGGTGAGATCGGAGCGCGGGGCTGAGCTGTGCGTGGGGCCGGGCCCGAGCCGGGCCATGGGGCCAGGACGTCGCGGGCCCGACTGTAGGGCCGGAGCGCGGGACCAGGGCGTCGCGGGCCCGACCGTAGGGCTGGGGCGCGGGACCGGACCACGAGACCGGGGCGCGGGACCGGGGCGTGGGGTCGAGACCGTCGCGGGCCGGGCGCGGGACCGGGGCGCGGGGTCGAGACCGTCGCGGGCCAGGGCGGGGGCGGGGCGCGTCAGGCGGGTGTCGCGTGCCGGGCGAACTCCCACGGGTCGTGCGCGGAGAACACCCGCACCTCGTCGGCGTGGTCGCGCACGAGCTCGCGCAGCCTGGCCTGGTTGGCCACCCGTAGCTCGCCGTCCACCTGCGAGTCCAGCTGCACGATGTCGAACAGCGGGTGCGACTCGGGCCCGGCCGGGTCGATCTCCTTGTGGTAGAAGTACGCGTCGCCGGCGTGCAGCCACCAGCCGTCCCCGTCCCTGACCGCCACCGCCGCGTGCCCCACCGTGTGACCGCCGAGCGGCACCAGCAGGAAGTCCGGTGACAGCCCGCGCAGCGGCTGGGCGCCCGCCAAGCCGTACCACTCCTCGCGCGACTCCCCCGTGGCGTACAGCTCCCAGCGGGGGCCGTGCGACCAGTGCGCGGGACGGTAGCGGCGGCTCGGCGCCCCTGCCATCGCCGCCGCGTGCTCGGCCGCCGTCACGTGGACGGTCGCCTGGGGGAAGTCGGGCAGCCCGCCCGCGTGGTCGACGTCGAGGTGGGTGAGCACGATGTGGCGCACGTCGGCGGGATCGTGGCCGAGGTCGGCGATCCGGCGGAGCGCGGTCTCGCCCCTGTCGAGGCTCGGGGCGACCAGCTCCACCCACTCCGGGTCGAGAACCTCCTCCGGCTGTTCGACCGAGTCGACGCCGAGGCCCGTCTCGACCAGGACGAGACCGTGGGCGTCCGTCTCGACCAGCAGGGCGTGGCTGACGGCGGGGGCGGGGGCGAGCCCGTCGCAGGTGGGTTCGACGGTGCGCATGGAGGCAAGGTTCAGATGGTGAACTTTCGTCATGCCCCTAGACTGCGACTTGAAGCGCAGTTCAAGTCAAGGGGTGCGAAGAATGCTGCTCGACATCGGCGAGGTGGCCCAGCGGTCGGGGCTGGCGGCCTCGGCGCTGCGGTTCTACGAGCGCAAGGGGCTCATCAGGGCGACCGGGCGCAACGGGCTTAGGCGCGCGTACGAGCCGGACACGCTCCACCGGCTGGCGTTGATCGCCTGCGCGAGGAGCGCGGGGTTCTCCCTGGGCGAGATCGGCCGGTTGCTGGACGCCAAGCCGTCCGACGAGGCACTGCGCGACCGGATCGCCGAGAAGGCGCGCGAACTGGACGACCGGATCGCGCAGCTCACCCGGATGCGTAACAGCCTGCGCCACGCGGCCTCGTGCACGCACGACCCGCTCGTCGCCTGCCCTGAGTTCAAGCAGATGGTGCGCGGGACCGGATGACGCTCAGCGCCTCATGACACCGGAGACCACTGTGTGCGGGAGGACGAGCGCACGGAGAGCGGGAGCGGGCGTGAACGCGTGGGGTGGAAGGGGGAGGTCCGGCTCGCGGAGGGATCGAGCCGGACGGCCGGCTGGGCGTTCATCCTCCCACCGACGAGAATGACGCGACCAGCCGCGACTGAGACCGGGTGTGCGGCCCTCAGCCCGCCAGCGGGACGCTGACGGGAAGGGCGGGCTGCCCGGCGACGCCGAGGATCTCCTCGACCATGGACACGAACGTCTCGGCCTCGGCCAGGAGCTCGTCGGCGTCGGCGAGGGTCACGCCGCGCACCATGCCCGCCTCCGCGGCCGCGCGCTTGGCGGCGCTGACGGAGAAGTAGGCGGCCCACTCGGCGAGCCTGGGCTCAACCTCGGGCAACAGCTCCCAGGCACTGCGCAGCCGGCGCCTGCGCCCTTCCATCGGACGGGGCCGGGCGGCCAGGATCGCCGCCGCCGCGCGCAGAGCGGCGAGGTGGGCGGCGACGTAGCGGGTGGCGGGGGTACGGGCCGTCACGGCGTCGGCCAAGCAGGTGCGTGACTCGGTGAGGTGCGCCCTGACTGCGGGCGACAGTCGGGGCCCGTGCGTGTCGCTGAGCCTTGTCGTCATGCCAGCCTCCTTTGAGGGGTCGTGGCGGCTCCCGGCGTCTCCGTCGGTGGAGCCAACACTCGCAGACGCCACCGACATTTCCGCCGGGCGACCGGACGAGGAGCTTCCCCTCTCCCCGTCCGGTCAAGGCGCGCCCGCTCGTCTCCGCCGACGACGAGCCTTTCGCCCGTGGAACCCGACCGCGGGCCCCGCATGGGGGTGGCGGGAGCCCGCGACCAGGTTCTTCGACGCGAGCCGCGAGTCTCACGTCACTCCGTCGAACATAATTTCGATGACCTTGAATGTCAACCGATTGGCGAACACAGGTTCGATCATGGGGCCTGACCTGCGGGGCGAGCGCGACACGCGGAGCGATCGGAACACCGGGCGATGCCGCACGAGGACCGCCAAGAGGCCCCTGAGGGACGCGAAGAGATCGCTGGAGGCGCGCCAAGAGGCCGGGAGGGATCGTCGAGAGATCGCCGAAGGTACGCCAAGAGGCCCCGGAGGCGACCGCCAAGAGATCGCTGGAGGCACGCCAAGAGGCCGGGAGGGATCGTCGGGAGATCGCTGGAAGTACGCCAAGAGGCCGCTGGAGGGGCCGCCGAGAGACGCGGGCGATGCCGCCCGAGGACTCCTGCGCCTCGGCACGGCGGCGCCACCACCTGCGGGTCTCCGCGCATCGCCGCGGCGATGGCACCACCTATGGGACTTCCCCACATCGGTGCGGCGATGACGTCGAAGGGCTCCTCGGGTCGCCGGTACGACGGCGCCCACAGGGCGATGACCGGTCGGCGCGACGAACTCGCGAAGGGCGCCCACAGATCGGCGCGATGGCCGAGGGCGCCCTCGGACCGGCGCCATGAGGACCGAAGGCCGCCTACGGATCGACGCGGGTGATGGCGCCGGAGGGGCACAGGGTGAGCGCGCGGCTCACGGCTTCCTCGGCCTCCGGCGGCACCTCTGCCGACGTCAGCACGACCAGGCCCTCCTCCTCGTCCTGGTCGAACACCAGCGGCGCGGTCAGCACGCACATGCCCGCGCCGATGCACACGTCCCTGTCGGCCTTGACCTTCACCACGCCACCTCCAGTGCGTGCACGCCGTAGATGCTCATGTCCGAGCGCATGGGCACCGCGTCCACGGGGACGGCGAGCCGCAGCGCGGGGAAGCGTCCGAGCAGCGCGGGGTAGGCCACCCGCATCTCGATCCTGGCCAACTGCTGCCCGAGGCACTGGTGGATGCCGTGCCCGAAGGACAGGTGCCCGCCCGCGGGCCGCCGCACGTCGAGGACGGCAGGGTCAGCATAGCGGGCGGGGTCGCGGTTGGCGGCCGGGATGGACACCGCGACGCAGTCGCCCGCCTTGATGAGCGTGCCCTCGATCGTGACGTCCTCCACGGCGGCCCGCGTCGCGCCGAAGTGGATGATCGACAGGTAGCGCAGCAGTTCCTCCACCGCGTTGTCGATCACGGACGGATCGTCACGGACGAGCGCCAGCTGTTCGGGGTGCTGCAGCAGCGCGAACGTGCCGAGCGCCAGCATGTTGGCGGTCGTCTCGTGACCCGCCACCAGCAGCAGGAACCCCATGCCGGCGATCTCGTCGTCGCTCAGCTCGCCGCTGTCGACCAGCCCGGTGAGCATGTCGTGGCCCGGCTCGGCCCGCTTGCGCGCGACCAGCGTGTAGACGTACGTGATCAGGTCGCCGACCTTGGCCGTCAGTTGCTCGGGCGAGTTCGCCAGCCGCAGCAGCTCGGTCGTGTCGCGCTGGAACTGCTCCCTGTCGTCGTACGGCACGCCGAGCAGCTCGCAGATCACCAGCGAGGGGATCGGCAGCGCGAAGGTGCGCACCAGGTCGACGGGCGGCCCCGCGCGCTCCATGTCGTCGAGGCGAGCCGCGGTGATCTCCTCGATGCGCGCCCTGAGCTGGTTCATCCTGCGCACGGTGAACTGCCCGGTGAGCAGGCGCCGGTAGTGCGTGTGCTCGGGCGCGTCCATGCGGAGGAAGAATCCGGGCGGCACCTCCCCCTCGGGTACGCGCCGCGAGGCGAGCAGCGGGTGCAGCCGCCGGGGGACGGTGCTGAACCTCGGGTCGGCCAGGACGGCCCGGCCGGCCGCGTGTCCCGTCACGAGCCAGCCCTGGTGTCCGTCCGCGAAGGTCAGCGGCCGCACCGGCGCCGGGTCGTCGAAGAGCTCGTCGGGCGGGTCGAACCTGCGCTGCCGGGTCATCGGGTAGCTCATGTCGCGCTCCTTCGTGAGATCGACGTGATCGACTACCCTCCAGAAAACCTCATCGCATGCAAAATTTCCATCAGTGCACTACATTGCTTCAATGACGGATATGGCAGGACTTCGGGCGCGCAAGAAGGCAAGGACCAGGCGCGCGCTCGTCGAGGGCGCGATGCGGCTGTTCGCCGAGAAGGGGTTCGAGCAGACGACGCTCGCCGAGATCGCCGCCTCCGCCGAGGTGTCGACGCGCACGTTCTTCAGCTATTTCGCCGGCAAGGAGGACATCGTCTTCTTCGACGCCGGGGAGCGCCTCGACCGGACTCTCGCCATGGTGGCCGCGCGGCGGCCGGGAGAGTCGGTGGCGCAGCTGCTGCTGCGGGTGGTCGAGACGGGCGCGACCTGGGAGGACGATCTGGCCAGGAGCCTCGGGGGCGAGCGCTTCCAGCTCGTGATGACGGTCCCCGCGCTCCAGGCGAGGGCGCTCCACCTGCTGTTCGACAGCCAGCGGCGGACGGCCGAGGCGCTGTGCGCGGCCTACCCGGACGAGCTGGACCCCGTGGCGGCTGCTGCCGCGGTGGGGGCGATGGTGGGCGCGACGAAGCTGGCGGCCGTCATGAGCCTGTCGAGGGGCGAGCCGTACGCCGAGGCGTGGGCGGCGGTACGCGCGGCGGCGCGGATCGTCGCCGGCGGTCTCGACTCGCTCGGCACCACGAGACGATCCGCCTGAAACCCGGCCGGCCCGACACCCGGTCGCTGATCGGCTACGACCACCGACCGGGGTCAGGACCTCCTCGCTAGCGCCTGAAACGGCCCCGGACGTGCACGGGCACGCCCTTGCCGAGCATTCCGGGCAGCACCTCGGCCACGTTCATCGGCAGCCGCACGCAGCCGTGGGAGGCCGGGTACAGCGGCACCGACAGCGCGCCGTGGAAGGCGATGCCGCCGTTGAAGAAGATCGGGTTGTAAAGCTGGCCCAGGTACGACTTGTGCCAGCCCTTCGCCCGCCACGTCGTCCTGTAGTCGCCCGTCGGCGTGGTCGCCGACCCGCAGAACCGCTGCGACTTGCCCTGCCAGACCGCCGTCTCGCAGTACGGCACGCCGCTGCCCGACGAGGTGTGGGAGATCAGCTTCACCTGGTCGTCGACGTAGTAGACCAGGATCTGCTTGGTCAGGTTGACCTCGACCCTGGTCGGCTTGCCGTTCTTGACCAGGACCTGCGGCTGCTTCGGGTTCTCCAGCGCGTCCCAGGTGCGCCTGCCGACCGTGCTGGTCGGCCTGATCCCGTTGACCTTCTGGAACGCCCACACGGCGGCCAGCGTGCTGCCGCCGTACCTGCCGTCGGCCTTGCCCGGCAGGTAGGAGAGCTCCCGGAGCCGCTTCTGCAGCCACACGACCGCCGAGCCCTTCGAGCCGAGCTTCAGCGTCTTGTCCGGCGCGGTGACGGTCCGCTCCACCCGCGCCATCGCGCCGGCCGCCGTGGCGGGCGACGTGGCGGGCGACGTGACGGGCGCCGTCACGGGCGCCGCGGCGGGCGACGTGACGGGCGCGGGGGCGCGCATGACCACGGCCGCGGGCTGCGGCGTGGCGGCCGTGCCGCACGCTGAGAGAACGACGGTGCCCACCGTCAAGAGAGCAGCCAGGCCGAGCCGGCGCCGAGCTCCCATGCCATCCATCCCCTCAAATAATTAACAATCGAATCAAAGGACCCTAGCGCACCACCATGGACCGGCAATTCCTGGGTCAATCTGTTTAGAGTGGGCGCATGCCGGAAAAGTTCTTGCACCCCAACGCTGTTCGTGTCGCATCGGCGCTGCGTGAGCTGGGCGCGACGGGTGAGATCGTGGTGCTGCCCGAGTCGGCGCCGACGGCCACCGCGGCGGCAGCGCAGCTGGGGTGCGAGGTGGGCGCCATCGCCAACAGCCTGATCTTCGCCGCTGACGGCGCTCCGCTGCTGGTCCTGACCAGCGGCGCCCACCGCGTGGACGTCGAGCTGGTCGCCCGCACGGCGGGGGTCGAGCGGGTGCGCAGGGCCACCCCTGAGTTCGTCCGCGAGGCGACGGGCCAGCCGATCGGCGGGGTCGCCCCGGTCGGGCATCCGGCGCCCATCCGCACCTTCGTCGACACGTGGCTGGACAAGCACGACCAGGTCTGGGCCGCCGGCGGGCACCCGCACACGGTCTTCCCGACCACCTTCGACGAGCTGTTGCGCATCACCGGCGGCACGGCGGTCGAAGTCGAGTGATAGCCATCCGCGGCACCGGATCTGCGGAGTTCACCGACCGTCTCGAGTCGGTGATGGGCATCTACACGGCCGCCATGAAGCCGCCGGCCGACCAGCTCGCCGGGCGGCAGGCGATCATGCGCGGCCACGGCGCCAACCCGGCCTTCCGCTGCCTGTTCGCCGAACTGCCCGACGGCCGGGCCGCGGGTTTCGCCTACGGGTTCCACGGCCAGGCCGGGCAGTGGTGGCACGACGTGGTCTACCGCGCGCTCGCCGAGAAGTCGGGCCTCCAGGTGGCCGACGCCTGGCTGGGCGACTCGCTGGAGGTGGCCGAGATCCACGTGCACCCCGACTACCAGGGCAAGGGCATCGGCAGGGCGCTGATCCACGCCCTGTGCGAGGGCCGTCCCGAGCGGTCGGCGGTGCTGTCGACGCACGACCAGCCGACGGCCGCCCGGCACCTCTACCGGGCGGTGGGCTTCACCGACCTGCTCACCCAGTTCGTCTTCCCCGGCGGGTACGAGCACTACGCGATCGCGGGCACGCCCCTGCCCCTGCCCCCGCGCTGAGCGGGCGCGGCGGCGGGATCAGGCCGACAGGGCGGCCGGCTGGATCAGCTGGAACACCTCGCGCGTCGCGCTCGACCGGTTGAAGGTGATGAAGTGGATGCCGGGGGCGCCCTCGTCGAGCAGCCGCTGGCACAGCTCGGCCCCGTGGTCGATGCCCAGCCGACGGACCGCGGCCGGGTCGTCGGCGACGGCCTCGAAGCGGGCGGCGACGTCGGGCGGGAACGGCGCGCCCGACAACTGCTCGGACCTGGCGATCGTGCTCATCTTCGTGACGGGCATGATGCACGGGATGATCGGCGTCTCGCAGCCGCGCGCCGCCACCCGGTCCCTGAGCCTGAAGTAGTCGTCGGCCCGGAAGAACATCTGGGTGATGGCGTAGTCGGCCCCGGCCGAGCATTTCCTGACGAAGTACTCGGTGTCGCTCTCGGTGTCGGGCGAGCGCGGGTGCTTGTAGGGGAAGGCGGCCACGCCGACGCAGAAGTCTCCGGCCTGGCGGATCAGCTTGACGAGTTCCTCGGCGTAGAGCACGCCTTCGGGATGGCGGATCCAGTCGCCGTTGGGGTCGCCCGGCGGGTCGCCGCGCACGGCCAGGATGTTGCGCACCCCGGCGTCGGCGAAGCGCCCCACGAGGTGGCGCAGCTCGCGGACCGAGTGGTTGACCGCGGTGAAATGCGCCACAGGGGTGAGCGTGGTCTCGTGGGCCAGCCGCTCGACGATGTCGACGGTACGGTCCCTGGTGGAGCCGCCCGCGCCGTAGGTGACGGACACGAAGGTCGGCCGCAGTGCCTCGAGCTCCCTGATCGACCGCCAGAGCTGGCGCTCGCCCTCCTCGTTCTTCGGGGGGAAGAACTCGAAGGAGAAGGAGCGGCCGCCAGAGGCGAGGAGATCGCGAACGGTGGGGACGCGATCGGGAAGGACGGAGGGTCGACCCAGAGCCATAATCCAAGGCTACCGGTACGGACGCGGGCGACGTGGCCACGTCCATGTGACGGGAGCGGGAGATCGAAACGTCGGCTACAGCCCGTTACTCTCATGGCATGAGCCTGGACACCCTCCGTACCGAGGTGGATCGCTCCCTCGGGGAGTTCCTCGACCGGCAACGTGCCGTGGTCAGCGGCCCCGACCTCGCCCCCCTGCTCAACGCGGCCAGAGAGCTGCTGGCGGGCGGCAAGCGGCTGCGTCCCGCCTTCTGTTACTGGGGGTGGCGTGCGGCGGGCGGTTCCGACGAGCCCGGCATCTTCGTCGCGGCGGCCTCCCTGGAGCTGCTGCAGGCCAGCGCGCTGGTGCACGACGACGTCATGGACAAGAGCGACCTGCGCAGGGGCATGCCCTCGGCGCACCGCCGCTTCCAGCACCTGCACGAGAAGAGCGACTGGTACGGCTCGGCCGAGCAGTTCGGCGAGGGCGCGGCGGTCCTGCTGGGCAACCTGCTGCTGATCTGGTCGGGCGAGATGTGGCGCTCGTGCGACCTGCCCCACCTGGCCGTCGCCCAGCCCTTCCACGACCACATGCGCACCGAGCTGATGTGCGGCCAGTACCTCGACCTGCTGGAGCAGGCCCACGGCGAGAACACCTTCGAGTCGGCCCTGCGGGTGGCGCTCTACAAGAGCGGCAAGTACTCGGTGGAGCAGCCGCTCAGGCTCGGCCTGATGCTGGCCGCGGGCGCCGGCGCGCCGTGGATCGACGAGCTGTGCGTCGAGTACGGCAACCGCGTCGGCATCGCCTTCCAACTGCGCGACGACATCCTCGGCGTGTTCGGCGACCCGCTGGAGACCGGCAAGCCCGCCGGCGACGACCTGCGCGAGGGCAAGCGCACCATGCTCATCGCCCGCACCTTGGCCGCGGCCACGCCCGAGGACGCCGCGACGGTGCGCAGGCTGCTCGGCGACCCCGGCCTCGACGCCGAGGGCGTCGCCAAGCTGCGCGGCGTCATCGAGGCCAGCGGCGCGCTCGAGGCGTGCGAGAAGATGATCGGCACGTACCTGGAGGAGGCTCTCGCCTCGCTCGACGACGCGCCGATCACCGCCGAGGCCCGTGCCGCCCTGGCCGAACTGGCGGTGGCCGCCACCTCGCGCAAGACCTGACGGGCCGCGGCGGTCGCGGACCTACCGGCCCAGCCGCTTGGCGAACTCGGCCGCCGCCGCTCCGGGGTCGTCCGCCTCGGTGATCGCCCTGACGACCACGACGCGGCTGACGCCGTACGACCTGACCTCGTCGAGGTTGCCGAGGTCGATGCCGCCGATGCCGAACCACGGACGGTCGCCGAGCCCCGCCGCGTGCCTGAGCAGGGCGGGTCCAGGCGCCGGCCGGCCTGGCTTGGTCGGGGTGGGCCAGGTCGGCCCGCAGCAGTAGTAGTCGACGCCCTCCTCGACGGCGGCGGCCGAGGCCTCCGCCGTCGAATGGGTGGACCTGCCGATGAGGATGTCGTCGCCGAGTATCTCTCGCGCGACGCTCACGGGCAGGTCGTCCTGGCCCAGGTGAAGGATGTCGGGGCGGGCGGCGAAGGCGATGTCGGCCCGGTCGTTGACCGCCAGGAGCGCGCCGTGACGGTCGCACGCCTCGCGGAAGACCTCCAGCAGCGCGAGCTCCTCGCGCGCCTCCAGGCCCTTCTCCCTGAGCTGGACGATGTCGACGCCGTTGGACAGCACCGCGTCGAGGAAGTCGGCCAGGTCGCCGCGCTTCCTCCGGCCGTCGGTGCAGAGGTAGAGACGGGCTTCAGAAACCGAGCGCTTGGGCACGCCGCTTGACCTCGGTATGGCGACCCGCCTTGATCGCGTCGATGGGCGAGCCGGGCAGCGACTCGTCCGGGGTGAACAGCCAGCGCAACGCCTCGGCGTCGTCGTAGCCGGCGTCGAGCAGGAGCGTGAGCGTGCCCGGCAGGCCCTTCACGACGTCCCTGCCCTCGAGGAACACCGCGGGGACCTGGGGGCCGCCCGCGCCCCGCCGTACGCCGAGGAGCTTGTGGTCCTTCAGGAGCTGCTTGGCCCGCCCGATCGAGAGGGCGAGGCGGTCGGCCACTTCGGGAAGCGTCAGCCACTCGGCGACGAGCTGGTCGGTTTCCCGGTCTATCTGCGCAACAGAAAGCGTCACGAATCCACCACTACCACATCGCATCCGGCTTCAAACTACACAGTCACGTATCCCGACCTCGGGATCTTCCAGGCGTAGGGGGTCGAGTCGCTGTCCTGACTCGATGATCCTACGGCCCTGGACGAGGTCGCGTGGCCTGTTGACGGTCAGCACCCCGGCCAGCCTGTCGGTGTCTGTCAACCAGCAGACCGACCACTTGGCCGCCGAGGGATCGCCGCGGCGCAACAGGCGCGCGCCGGCATGGTGGCCGGCGTACTGCACCATGTGGCCGAACTGCTCCGACCAGAAGTACGGCACAGGATCATAGACCGCCTCGTCGCCCAGCAGCGTGGCCACGGCGACCTCGGGGGCGTTGAGCGCGGTGTCCCAGTGCTCCACGCGCAGCCTGGTGTGGAAGCGGCGCGACCACCAGGCCGCGCAGTCGCCGACGGCCACGACGTTCGGCAGGGAGGTGCGCAGATGCTCGTCGGTGACGACGCCGTTGTGCAGGTCGATGTCGGAGCCTGCCAGCCACTCGACGGCCGGGCGGACGCCGATGCCCGACACCACCACGTCGGCCTCGACGAAGTCGCCGTCGACCAGGCGCACCCCGCCCTCCTCCACGGCCGCGACCATGGTGTCCAGCCGCAGGTCCATGCCCTCGTACCAGGGGACGGTGTCGCCGCCCACCTCGGGCCCGAGCACGTGCGCGAGCGGGGCGGGGCCCGCCTCCACGACGGTGACCCGGCAGCCGGCCGTACGGGCGGCCGTGGCCACCTCCGCGCCGATCCAGCCCGCGCCGATGACCGTGACCCTGGCGTCGGCCACCAGGCGGGCCCGCAGCTCCAGGGAGTCGTCGAGGGTGCGCAACACGTGCTGGCGACCCTCGCCGGGCAGCCTGATCGGCTCCGCCCCGGTGGCGATGACCAGGCCGTCGTAGGCGATCTCGCCCTCGGTCGTCTCCAGGACCCCCGCGCGCAGCCCCTTGGCCGACACCCCCGGCCGGTGCTCCACCCGCATGGCCTCGAGGTCGGAGTCGACGAAGCTGGAGTCGGCCGTGCCGAGCAGCACCGCCTTGGACAGGGGCGGACGATCGTAGGGCCGGTGCCGCTCCTCGCCGACCAGCGTGATCCTGCCGCTGAATCCACGAGATCTCAGCGCCTCGACGCTGCGTATGCCTGCCAGTCCGGCGCCCACCACCACGACATGATTCACGCTCAGACCATAACCAATCCGGCGCCGGTCACCAGGGTCCGGGCCTTGAGTAGGCTTGTTCGCGGAAGACGCGCGGGAGTCCGGCCGTACCGGGCTGAGAGGAAGGCTGTGACGGGCCTTCGACCGCAAGACACCTGATCCGGGTCATGCCGGCGAAGGGAGCGAGATGCATCTGATCGTGGGCGGCGGCGTGGTGGGCCTGTCCGTCGCCTGGCGTCTGGCGCGCGCGGGCACGCGTGTCACGGTGATCGACCCGGCCCCGGCGCGTGGCGCCTCCCACGCGGCCGCGGGCATGCTGGCCCCGGTCAGCGAGGTCTCCTACACCGAGGAGTCGCTGCTCAGGCTGGGGCTGGCGGCGCTGGAGCGCTGGCCCGCCTTCGCCGCGGAGCTGGAGGCCGACAGCGGGCTGCGGCTCGACTACCGCACCCAGGGCACGCTGGACGTCGCCTTCGACACCGACGACCTGGCGGCGCTGGACGAGCTCGCCGTGTTCATGGACAAGCTCGGGCTGCCGGTGCGGCGGCTGACGGGGCGCGAGTGCCGCCGCAGGGAGCCGATGCTGGCGCCGTCGGTCAGGGGCGGCGTGCTGGCCGAGGGTGACGCCTGGGTCGACCCCCGACGCGTCACCGCGGCCCTGCTGGCCGCGCTGGAGAAGGCGGGGGTGGCGCTGGTGCGGCGGCGCGTGGCCGCGCTGGTCCGCGACGGCTCGGCCGTGGTGGGCGTACGGCTGGAGCCGCCCTCGGCCGCCACCGGGAACGTTCCGGCGGACGCCACGGACGGCGGGCGGGCCGACTCCCCGAACGGCAGGCCGATCGACGCCTCGGACGGCGGGCGCGCGGACGCCTCGGACGCCTCGGACGCCTCGGGCGATGTGCTGACGGGCGAGCGGGTGGTGCTGGCGGCCGGCGCGTGGAGCGGCGGGCTGACCGACCTGCCGGTACGCCCGGTCAAGGGCCAGATCATGCGGCTGCGCTCGCCGTCCCCCCTGCTCGGCACCTGCGTGCGCGGCGTGGTCCACGGCTCGCCCGTGTACCTGGTGCCGCGCGGCGACGGCGAGCTCGTCGTCGGCGCCACCCAGGAGGAGCTGGGCTTCGACACCACGGTGACCGCGGGCGGCCTGTACGAGTTGCTGCGCGACGCCAGGGAACTGGTCCCCGGCATCACCGAGCTGCAGGTGGCCGACGTCGTGGCGGGACTGCGGCCGGGCACCCCCGACAACCTGCCGCTGATCGGCCCGTACGGCCCCGGCCTCACCGTCGCCACCGGACACCACAGGGGCGGCGTGCTGCTGGCCCCGCTCACCACCGCGATCCTCCACGGCGAGGAGGGCGAGCTGGCCGCCCTGTGCGCGCCGCAGCGGTTCCAGACAGCCGGACAAGGAAGTGACTGATGCACGTGACGATCAACGGGGCCGCGCACGAGGTGCCCGACGGCACCACGGTGGCCCAGGCCGTCCAGCGGCTGACGGCGCAGACGACGGGTGTCGCCGTGGCGGTCAACGACGAGGTGGTCACCAGGGGCACGTGGGAGACCACCTCGCTGGCCGACCGCGACAGGGTCGAGATCCTCACGGCGGTGCAGGGTGGATGAGCTGATCATCGCCGGGGAGAAGTTCGGCTCCCGGCTCATCATGGGCACCGGCGGCGCCCCCTCCCTCGAGGTGCTCGACCAGGCGCTGGCCGCCTCCGGCACCGAGCTGACCACGGTCGCCATGCGCCGCCTCGACCCCGGGGCCAAGGGGTCGGTGCTCGACGTGCTGCGCGCCCGCGGGATCAAGGTCCTGCCGAACACGGCGGGCTGCTTCACGGCGGGCGAGGCGGTGCTGACGGCGCGGCTGGCCCGCGAGGCGCTCGGCACGAACTGGGTGAAGCTCGAGGTCATCAGCGACGAGCGGACGCTGCTGCCCGACCCGATCGAGACCTTCGACGCGGCCGAGCGGCTGGTGGCCGACGGGTTCGTGGTCCTGCCGTACATCGGGGACGACCCGGCGCTGGCGCGGCGGCTGGAGCAGGCGGGGTGCGCGGCGGTGATGCCGTTGGGCGCGCCGATCGGCTCGGGGCTCGGCATCCGCAACCCGCACAACATCGAGCTGATCGTGGAGGCGGCGTCGGTTCCGGTGATCCTGGACGCGGGCATCGGCACGGCGAGCGACGCCGCCCAGGCGATGGAGCTGGGGTGCGACGCGGTGCTGCTGGCGACGGCGGTCACCAGGGCGCGGCGGCCCGACCTCATGGCGGCGGCGATGCGGTCCGCCGTGGAGGCCGGGCGGCTGGCGCGCCAGGCCGGACGGATCCCGCGCCGCCGCTACGCCGAGGCGTCCTCCCCGATGACCCCCTGATCCGCGCGGGGTCCGCCACGGCCCCCGCGCCACGGGGGGCCGTGGGGCCGTGGGTCCGCGGTGGGCGCAGAGCACCGGTGGGACGTGACCTCCGGGCAGGCTTCGCGCCGCCTTCCCAGATCAGGAATCAAACGGGCATCGGTTTGGGACTGTCGGGCCATGCGGGGGGCGAATCGCCCGTAAACTCGGCCAGGTGGACACGACGATCGCGGACCCCCTCGTAGGGCGACTGCTCGACGGGCGCTATCGCATCGAGTCCCGGATCGCCCGGGGCGGGATGGCGACGGTCTACCTGGCGCTCGACATCCGGCTCGACCGCACGGTCGCGCTGAAGGTCATGCACCGCACGCTGGCCGAGGACCCCGCTTTCGTGCGCAGGTTCATCGGCGAGGCCAAGTCGGTGGCCAGCCTGTCCCACCCCAACGTGGTGCACGTGTTCGACCAGGGCACCGACGGCGACGTGGTGTACCTGTCGATGGAGTACGTGCCTGGCAAGACGCTGCGCGACGTGCTGCGCTCGCGGGGCAGGCTGCCCGCCCGCGAGGCGCTGGAGATCATGATCCCGGTGCTGGCCGCGCTCGGCGCCGCCCACCAGCAGGGCATGGTCCACCGCGACATGAAGCCGGAGAACGTCCTGCTGACCGACGACGGCCGGGTCAAGGTCGTCGACTTCGGCCTGGCCAGGGCGATCGAGGCGACGAACCAGACCCGCACCGGCGTGATGATCGGCACGATCGGCTACATGTCGCCCGAGCAGGTCACCACCGGAGGGGCGGACGTCCGCAGCGACGTCTACGCCGCGGGCATCATGCTGTTCGAGCTGGTGACGGGCCGCCAGCCGTACGACGGCGAGACGCCGATGTCGATCGCCTACCGGCACGTCCACGACACCGTCCCGCCGCCCTCGTCGGTGGTGCCCGACGTGCCGCCGCTGATCGACACGCTGGTGGCGCAGGCGACCGCGCGCGATCCCGAGAACCGCCCCGCCGACGCCTCGGCGATGCTGGTGGCGGCCGTCGACACGCACCGGATGCTGCCGCGGGAGTCCATCCCGCCCTACTCCACGGGGCAGCACGCCGTGCCCAACGCCTCGCAGCCGCAGCCGCAGCCGTCGCAGCCACAACCGTCGCAGCCGCAGCCGAGGGCGGCGGCCGCGCCGAACCCGACGCTGGTGGTCTCCCGCACCGAGGTGCTGACCGCGCCCGCCGTACAGGCCGGCCAGCCCCCCGCGCGCCGGCGGGGCTTCCGGCCGAACTGGTTCCTGGTGACGCTGGCCGGGCTGATGGTGGTCGCGGTCGGCCTGACCGGATGGTACTTCGCGCAGAGCAAGTACGCGCTCGTGCCCAACCTCGTCGGCATCAGCGTCTCGGCCGCCAAGAGCGAGGCCGCCAAGAACGGCTTCCTGGTGAAGGAGGCGCCGGGGCAGTACGACGAGAAGGTGGCGGAGGGCAAGGTGATCAGCACCGACCCCGTCGCCCAGACCGAGGCGGAGATCGGCCAGACGATCACGCTCGTGCCCTCGCTCGGCGCCAAGCGGGTGACCGTGCCCAACGTGGAGGGCCTGGGCCAGAACGACGCGGCGGTCAAGCTCGCCGAGCAGGGCCTCAAGGTGGGCAAGGTCACCAAGATCGCCAACCCGAAGGTGCAGCGCGGTCTGGTGACGCAGACCAGGCCGAGCATCGGCGACCGGGTCAAGGAGGGCACCCGCATCAACCTGGTGCTCAGCGCCGGGCTGGTGATGCCCGACGTCGGCGACATGTCCAAGGACGAGGCCGCCGCGTTCCTGACCCAGCAGGGCTTCCAGGTGCAGGTCAACGAGGTCGACGACGACGCCGAGCCGTGCCAGGTCATCTCGCAGAACCCCCGGCCGAAGGCCGAGGTCGACCCCGGCACGATGACCAGCATCACGGTCTCACGATGCGGCGGCCTCTGGCTCGACTGGTTCGGCAAGCGCAACGGCCAGGCCGACGACCATGCCGAGTTCAAGATCGTCCCCAACGTGGTGTTCAAGAGCGTCCGTGACGCCACGACCGAGCTGCAGCAGCAGGGCTACCGGGTGCGGGTGCGCAACCTCACCAACGGCGAGCAGGTTCGCTTCCAGCGCCCGATGCCCGGGGAGGAACGGCCCTCCGGCACCACGGTGACGATCTGGCGCTGAGCGGCCGGAACCCGTGGCGGCCCAGCGCGGTAGAAGGAGCGTGAGACAGACCTCCTTGCCGGCCGCTGTGCCGGCCGCTGTGCCTGCCGCTGTGCCGGTCGCCGTGCTGGTCGCCGTGCTGGTCCCTGTGCTGGCCGCCGCCGCGGGATGCTCGCCCGCCGTCCCCGCGTCCTCCGCCCGTACGGCCGGCCCCTGCGATCCCGGCCCGTGCGCGCCCGGCGCGTCGGGGGTTCCCGGGACGGACGGTCCCGGGCGCGGCCCCCGTGACCCCATGCCGCCCGTCTCCGGCCGTCCGCTGCCGCCGGGCAGCGGGCTGCGGCTGCTGGTCACCGGCGACAGCGGCGCCTTCAGGTTCGACGTCGACTCGCGGGTACGCACCGAGCTGCGCGGCCTGCCGGACGGCCGGCCGGCCTGGTCCTTCACCGCGGGCACCCGCGAGCTGGTCGTGACCACGCCCGCCGACCCCTCCGCCGAGGGCCGCCTGTTCCTGCTGTCCGGTGACCGGGCCCGCCCGCTCGGCGGCGCGGTGTCGTCCGCCTTCGCCGCGGCCGACGGCAAGGGCGTGTGGGTGCTCCAGCGGGCGCGCGGCGACGACGGCTGCCGCCTGCGCCCGCTCGACTTCCGGGGTCGCGAGCGCGGCCCTGTCCTGCCGATCGCCTGCTCGCGCGCTCCCGCCCAGGACACCCCGCAGGGCCTGCTGTCGTATGCCGCCCAGGAGCGCGCCCGGCTGCTCGACAGGACCACGGGCGAGGAGGTCTTCGCCGAGGAGCGGGTGCACGCCGTCACCCGCGACCTCGTCCTGGTCTCGAGGGCGTCCCGGCTGTCCCTGGTCGAGCCGGCGGCCGGCCGCCGCACGCCGCTGCCCTCCCCTGTCACCGGGGGCAGCCCGTCCACCGCCGAGGTCAGCCCGGACGGGCGGCTGATCGCGCTCTGGTTCGCCGATCCGGCCTGGCCGGGACCACGCCAGTACCTGGACGTGCAGGTGCTGGATGTGCGGGCGCGGACGTGGACGCGACTGCCGTCGATGCCGGTGCCCGCCTCGCTCAAGTCGACCGCGATGGCGTGGAGCCGCGACGGACGGCTGGTCCTGACCGGCGACTTCGTGACGACCGACCGGGTGATGCCCGCCGAGACGGACTACGCCGGCTTCGTGGCGGCGTGGCGGCCCGGCGAGCCCCGGCTGTCGCTGCGCAGGCTCACGCTGCCGCCGCGGCACCAGGCCAGGCTCGTCCCCTGAGCCCGCCGCCGCCTACGGTGTCTGTGACCTGCAAGGACGCGTTCTGCGGGCTGCAGGTGACGTGCAAGCGGCACGCGATATCGGTGGTCACCACAGCCCGGGATCCGGCAGGGGGCCGGAGGGGGGAGGGCTGTCCGGAGAAAGCATGAGCACGAAGTCGACACCGGGGTTGCTCGCGACGGCCGCCGTGGGGGCGCTGGTCCTGTCGGTTCCCGGGATCGCCACCGCCGCGACCGTCCCGGCCGCCCCGCCGCCCGTCGCGGGCACCGCGGACATCGCGGACATCGCGGACATGCCCAGCTCCTGGGGTTCGGTCTCCTCGGCGAACGGCCTGGCCGAGGCCAGCGGCACGATCATGGTGAGGGCCTCGACCGACGGCGACACCGACGCCAGGGCCGCCGTGATCCTCCGCGACCTCGACAACTCGGCTGAGACGCGGCGCAGGTGCGCGCGGGTGGTCTTCCAGGCCCTCGCCACCACCACCGGGCGGTGGAGCACGGCGTACACCGCGACGGCGTGCGGCGACGTGGCGCGGACCTTCGGCTTCGAGGTGACCCGGGTGAAGGGCATGCGGGTGCGGGCCTGCCAGTCCGACGGCCGCGTCGCCCAGCACTGCGGCGGCTGGAAGACGCTCTACGACCTCGACCGGCTCGACAGCCCGGAGGCGGAGATGGCCGACGAGGTCGTCAGGCTGACCAACGAGGCACGCGCCGCCGCCGGCTGCGAGCCGCTCACCCCCGACCCGCGGCTGCGCGACGCCGCCGTGAGCCACTCCGACGACATGGCGGCCCGGAACTACTTCGGCCACACCTCCCCCGACGGCCTCGGGCCCGGCCAGCGCCTCGAGGCGGCGGGCTTCACCCCGCCGGCCGCGTGGAGCGAGAACATCGCCAGAGGCAGGGGCACGGCGGCCGAGGTGGTGAAGAAATGGATGGCCAGCCCCGGGCACAAGGCCAACATCCTGAACTGCGGCTACGCCTACGTCGGCGTCGGCTACACGCGCCAGCGCTGGACCCTGTTGATGGCGAGCCGGTGACCGGCCCCGCAGGGGCGGGCGGGCCCCCGCCGCCGCGCCCCGCGTGACGGCTAGGCGAGCGTGCCGAGCAGGCGAACGCGGGCGAGGCCGCCGTCGGGGTAGATGTCGACGCGCGCGTAGGCGGCCGGACGCGCCTCCTCCAGCCGGAAGCGGTGCGGCGTGTCGGGCTGCAGGCGCGTCTTCGGCAGCAGCTCGAACCACGTCTCGCCGTCCAGGCTGCCCTGCACGGACGCCGCGCCGGGCGCGTTGAACAGCAGGTTGGTGGTGTCGAGCTCGACCACCTTGACGACGCCGGGCGCCGCCAGTCGGATGACGAGCCAGTCGTTGCCGCCGTCGCGCCTGCGGGCGGTCTCCCAGCCCTCCGCCTGGTGCCGGGCCAGGCCGGGGGCCAGGACGTTGTTCGGCGCGGAGTAGAACTCGTCGGAGCAGGCGGTGACGACCGCGCCGTTGGCCAGCGCCGCCAGGTCGAGGCCCAGCCCCTCGTACACCGACAGGTCGGCGCGGACCTCGCCGTGCACGCGCAGGCGGGCGATGCCGCCGTCGGGGAACATGTTGAGCCGGACGTGGGTGTAGCGGCTCTCGTCGGAGACCTCGAAGGCGTGCTCGGCGTCGCCCTTCAGGTCGGCCTTGGGGACGATCTCCACCCACGTCGCCTCGGCCAGCTCGGCCGGGCTCGGGTGGCCGCTGACCGCGCAGGCCTCGACCGAGGCGTGCGGCGGGTAGTTGCCCTTGAACCAGGCCGTGTCGATCACCACGCCGCGGATCACGCCGGGCATGCCGAGGCGCACGACGGCCCAGTCGTGGCCGGGCTCGCGGCGGCGCCGGGTCTCCCATCCGTCGTACACCTGGCCCTTGTTGCCGAACGTCTCGGCCTGGAAGCCGGGACGGCCGGGCCTGATCAGGCTCTCCTTCTCGGCGAAGGACTCGTCGCTGGCGGCCACGACGGAGCCGCCCACGGTACGCAGGGCCAGGTCGGGAAGGGTGGTGAAGTCCGGCATGCGGTTCGCTCTCTCTCCTGCTCGGTCTCGATGCTAGGTCAGCGGAAGACGCCCCGCGGCGGCGCGGTGACGTCGAAGGGGACGCCGCGCAGCCACGTGGCGCGGACGGCGCCCTTGAGGGTGCGCCCGTGGTAGGGGGTGACGGGGTTCTTGTGGTGGAGGGCGGCGGCGTCGACGGTGAGGTCGGCGGCCGGGTCGAAGGCGACCAGGTCGGCGTCGCCGCCGGGAACCAGGCCGCCCTTGCCGTGGAGGCCGGCCAGCGCGGCCGGGTTGGCCGACATCCAGCGCACCACATCGGCCAGGCCGTGCCCGCGGGCCACGGCCTCGGTCCAGACCGCCGCCAGCCCGAGCTGGAGGGAGGCGATGCCGCCCCAGGCGGCGGCGAAGTCGGGCAGCTTGAGGTCGGCCGTCGACGGCGAGTGGTCGGACACGACGCAGCTCAGCACGCCGTCGGCGAGCCCGGCCCACAGGCGGTCGCGGTTGCCGGCCGAGCGGATGGGCGGGCAGCACTTGAAGGCGGTGTCGCCTTCGGGGACCTGCTCGGCGGTGAGCGTGAGGTAGTGCGGGCAGGTCTCCGCCGAGACGCGCACGCCGTCGCGCTGGGCGGCCGCGAGCGGCTCCAGGCAGTCGGCGCTGGAGACGTGCAGGATGTGGACGCGGGCGCCGGTCCGCCTGGCCAGCTCGATGACCCGCTCGACGGCGCGCCGCTCGGCGGCCCCCGGCCGCGACCGCAGGAACTCCGGGTAGCTCGGCCCGGCCGGCTCCCGCAGCAGCGACGGGTCCTCGGCGTGGACGACCATGAGCCCGTCGAACCCGGCGACGACCTTGAGCGCCTGCCGTAGCAGGTCGGGGGTCAGCGGGGGGAACTCCTCCACACCGGAGGGCGACAGGAAGCACTTGAAGCCGTGGACGCCGCGCTCGTGCAGGGGGTACAGGTCGTCGAGGTTGCCGGGGACCGCCCCGCCCCAGAAGCCCACGTCCACGTAGCACTGGCCGCGCGCCGCCTCCTGCTTGACGGTCAGCGCGTCGGCCGTGACGGTGGGCGGCAGCGAGTTGAGCGGCATGTCGACGATCGTCGTCACCCCGCCCGCCGCGGCCGCCCTGGTGGCGGAGGCGAAGCCCTCCCAGTGGGTACGGCCGGGCTCGTTGACGTGCACGTGGGTGTCGACCAGGCCGGGCAGCAGGGCCAGGTCGCCGAGGTCGACGTCCTCGGCCGTGTCGAGGGCGGCGTCGTGGGCGTGCAGGGACACGATCTTCCCATCCCGTACGGCCACGGCAGCGGGCCGCTCGCCGTCGGGCGTGACGGCCCTGCGGGATCGGATGACGAGCTCGTAACCGGTCATCTGCTGCCTTTCCGCGAGGTGGTGCGCATCAGCTCAGCCGGTCGGCGGCGACCCGGGCGGCCAGCCGCTCCAGAAGGGGGCCCGCCTCGGCCATGCAGCGGGCGGGGTCGGGCTCGATGTCGGTGAGCGCGTAGGCCGCCTCGATGCCGGCCGCCCGGAGCTCCTCGTCGGTGAGCGTGCGGCGACCGCAGACGGCGACCACGGGCACACCGGCCTTCGCCGCGGCCTGGGCGACGCCGACGGGCGCCTTGCCGCGCAGCGACTGCCCGTCGAGCGAGCCCTCGCCGGTGACGACCAGCCGCGCGCCCTTGACCTGCTCGTCGAAGCGGAGCAGGTCCAGCAGGTACTCGATGCCGGGGCGGATCTCGGCGCGCAGGAAGGCGAGGGCGGCGAAGCCCACCCCGCCCGCCGCGCCGGCGCCGGGCGCGCCCGCGACGCCCATGGGGCGCGGGACGCCGTCGTGCTCGACCGCGCCGACCAGTCCGTGGGTCTGGGTGGCGACGGCGGCCAGCCGGCCGAGCGCGGCCTCCAGGACGGCGACGTCACCGGGTGTCGCGCCCTTCTGCGGTCCGTAGACGGCGGCGGCGCCGTGCGGGCCGAGCAGCGGGTTGTCGACGTCGCTCGCGACGACGAACTCCACGCCTGACAGGTCGGCGAACCCGGACAGGTCGATCCTGGCCAGCTCGCGCAGCGCCGCCCCGCCGGCGCCCAGCTCCTGTCCGCCGGCGTCGAGCAGGCGGGCGCCGAGCGCCTGGACCATGCCCGCGCCTCCGTCGGTCGAGGCGCTGCCGCCCAGGCCGAGCACGATCCGGCGGGCGCCGCGCCGTACGGCGTCGGCGACGAGCTCGCCGGTGCCGCGGCTGGTGGCCGTCAGCGGCTCGGGCCCGCCGGGCAGCCGGCGCAGCCCCGACGCCTCGGCCAGCTCGACGACCGCGACGGCAGGCGGGCCCGCGTCGCCGTGGGCGGCGGGCAGGAAGGCGTAGGAGGCCGTCACGGGCGTGCCCGTGGGCCCGGTCACCTCCCGGGTGACACGGGTGAAACCGCAGGCCACAGCGGCGTCGACGGTGCCGTCACCGCCGTCGGCGACGGGCAGCTCGACGGTGGAGACGCCCAGGCCCGCCGACACCCGCGCGGCCACCTCGGCCGCCGTCAGCGACCCCTTGAACTTGTCAGGGGCGACAAGAACATGCTCAACCACTGCGACACTCCCAGCCTGATGATGAAGAATGGGCTGGCACGCCTTCCTGCCCGGTGCGAGCGGGCAGGAGGGCGTGCCTGCGATGACCCATCATCACACCTCGGCGGGAAGCGGTTCGAACTCGCGGACGGCGTCGATGGACAGGCCGTGCGGGGTGTTCGCCTCCCGCTCGATCATGATCTCCACGAGCACCGGCCGGGACGTGCGTGCGGCCTCCTTGGTCGCCCACTCCAGCGAGGACCTGATCTCGGCCGGGTCGAAGACGCGGACGCCCGCGCAGCCGTACGCCTCCATGATCTTGACGTTGTCGGTGCCGTACTCGTCGTAGTGGATGTCCACCTGGTAGTTCATCTCGTACGGGAGCGACGCCTGTCTGATCAGGCCGAGGTACTCGTTGTTGAGCATGACGAGCACGAACGGCACGTCGTACTGCGCCGCGACGGCCAGTTCCTCGACCAGGTACTGGAAGCCGTAGTCGCCGACCACGCCGACCACCTGCGCGTCGGGCGCGGCCTTCTTGACGCCGATCGCCGCGGGGATCTCCCACCCGAGCGGGCCCGCCTGGCCGCACACCTGGTAGCGGCGCGGTTTGAAGGCCTTCTGGTGCTGGCCGCCCCAGATCTGGTAGAGCCCGATGGCGGTGACGAAGTAGGTGTCCTCGTCGAAGAAGTCGTTGATCTCCTTGTAGACGCGGGGCGCCTTGACGGGGATGTCGTCGAAGTCCTCGCGCCGGGTGAGCGTCCTGCGCAGGTCGCGCACGCGCTCGACCCACGCGCTGGGGGCGCGGGTGATGCCGCGCGCCTTCACCAGGTCGATCATCGCCCGCAGGAACAGCCCGGTGTCGGAGACGATGCCGAGGTCGGGCTCGAAGACCTTGCCGAGCTGGGTGGGCTCGATGTCGACGTGAATGAACGTGCGCTCGCCGCGGTAGACGTCGAGCGCGCCGGTGTGGCGGTCGCCGAAGCGGGCGCCGAGGGCGAGCACGAGGTCGGACTCCAGGAAGGAGGCGTTGCCGTACCGCTGGGAGGTCTGGATGCCGGTCATCCCGCTGTGGAGCGGGTGGTCGTCGGGGATGGAACCCTTGCCCATGAGCGTGACCTGCACGGGGACCTGCAGTAGTTCGGCCAGCGGCAGGGTGCCGCTGCCGGGACGGCCGCGGCCGGGGGCGTCGGCGATCTGGACGTGCCCGGTCAGCGGGTGCGCGAGCGCGGCCCGCAGGTCCTCCCCCATCCGGGCCAGGTGGTAGAGGTCGCAGAGGAAGCGCACGTTCGGCCGCCCCACCGCCTCGATCACGTCGGTCGCGGCCTTGACGGAGACGAGCGGGTAGGTCGGCGACTCGTAGGCGTTGAGCGCCTCGACCAGCACGACCGCGTCGATCGCCGCGGCCTTGCGGGCGGCCAGGGCCAGGTTCTCCAGCGCCAGGTCGGGGTCGGCGTTGTTGCCGTACAGGGCGTTGAGCGCCTGGCAGCCGAGCCGTCCGGCGATGCCGACGGCCACGTCGAGGTTGTCCCTGAACCTCTTCACGTCGCCGGGGCGACCGGCGAGCCCGCGCCCGCCCTCGGGGATGTCGTCGGCGAAGTTCAGGCCGACGAGCCGCACGCCCGCGTTCCTGATCGCGTCGATGAAGGCGTCCACCTGCCTGTCGTCGGGGACGGCCGTGTCGAAGGGCCACCAGAACTCGACCGCGTCGAAGCCGGCGGCCTTGGCGGCGGCCGGGCGTTCGAGCAGCGGGAGCTGGGTGAACAGGATCGAGCAGTTGACGTCGAACCTCACGAAACCCACCTTCCTTGCGAGGTGATGTCGATGAGCGGAACGTGCGAGGTGATCGGCCTGCGCAGCACCATCGCCAGGGACGAGCGGCCGTCGGCCAGCTCGATCACCCCGAGCTCCAGCTCGGGCGGCTCGGCCGGCAGCAGGCGGTCGCGCAGGACGTCCATGTCCACGTCGTACAGCTCGCCCGCGATGGCGGCGCCGCCGTGCGCGACGGGCACCAGCGCGGGGCAGCGCCCGCCGACCGAGTAGAACCGGTACTTGGGCGCCGTGTCGATCTGGGCGACGAGTGGCGCGCCGTCGAGGAGGTGGTGCAGCGGTCCGCCTCGCATCGCGCCGCCGTTGAGGAACATCAGGGCCATCGCAGGCTCCTCTCGTGGGGAGAGGCCCGTAGTTCTGCCGTACGGCAGCGCGGTACCTGGTGTGCCAACCAGTAGACACACCCGCCCTCCACCGGGTCTACCGGCAGGACGTCCGAAGCTGCGGGGCCGACAGCGGGGCGGGATTGTGTGTTGGTCCAACCCCATATGCTCCGATCATGCGCATGACGACGGCACAACGCCGTGCCCGGCTGGGCGTCAGGCATCTGCTCGCCGAGCGGGGCCGCAGCGTCGAGGAGGCGGCCGGGGCGGTGGTGGCGCTGCACGGCACCGACCCCGCGACGGTGTTCCTGTCGGCGGCGGCGCGCACCGGCACGCCGGGACCGGGGCCGATGGAGCGGGCCCTGTATGAGGACAGGACGCTGGTCAGGATGACGGGCATGCGGCGCACGATCTTCGTGGTGCGGCGCGAGCTGGCTCCTGTCATCCACCACTCCAGCGCGCTGGCGGTCGCCGTGAAGGAGCGCAGGCAACTCCTCCAGCATTTCGAGCGGGGCGGCGGCTTCGACGGCGCGTGGATCGCACGGGTCGAGGGCGCGGTGCTGGCGGCGCTGCGCGAGCACGGCGAGGCGACGGCGGCCCGGCTGGGCGAGCTGGTGCCGGAGCTGCGCGAGCAGATCGTCTACGCGCCGGGCAAGCCGTACGAGGCCAAACAGGGTGTGGGCACCAGGCTGCTGTTCCTGATGGCGGCCGAGGGCCTGATCGTCAGGCAGGGGCGGCCCGCCGGCTCCTGGGTCAGCGGACAGCACCGGTGGGCCCTGGCGCCCGAGATGCCGGTCCTGACCGTGCGGGAGGCGCAGGCCGAGCTGGTGCGCCGGTGGCTGTGGTCCTACGGCCCCGGCACCGAGGCGGATCTGAAGTGGTGGACCGGCTGGTCGCTCGGCGACGTGCGCAAGGCTCTGCACGCGGTCGGCGCGGTCCCGGTCGAGCTCGACGACGGCGCGACGGGCCACCTGCTGCCGGACGACCTGGAGGCGGGCGATCCGGAGCCGTGGGCGGCGTTGCTGCCGGCCCTCGACCCGACGCCGATGGGCTGGCAGCACCGCGACTGGTACCTCCCGCGGGAGCACAGGGCCGAGCTGTTCGACCGGTCGGGCAACGTCGGCCCGACCGTGTGGTGGAACGGCGCGGTCGTCGGCGGCTGGGGACAGCGCGGCGACGGCGAGGTGGTGTGGCGGCTGCTGGAGGACGCCGGCTCCGACGCGCGGGCCGCCGTCGAGCGGGCCGCCGCCGCTGTCACGACGTGGCTGGACGGGGTGACGGTGACCCCGCGCTTCAGGACTCCGCTGGAACGCGCGCTGCGCGAAGACCCCTCCGGTCGTCGCTGAACCGGTGGATCGGCCCGCCGGTCCGCGACAGCGGCAGGCCGCTGCCGCCGCGGCGGGCGGCGACGATCTCCGCCACGATCGACACCGCGGTCTCCTCCGGCGTGCTTGCGCCCAGGTCGAGGCCGATGGGCGAGCGCAGCCTGCCGAGCTCCTGCTCGGTCAGCCCCTGCTCGCGCAGCCGCCGCAGCCGGTCGGCGTGCGTACGGCGGGAGCCCATCGCCCCCACGTAGGCCGCGTTCGTCCGCAGCGCCACCTCCAGCAGCGGCACGTCGAACTTGGCGTCGTGGGTGAGGACGGCGACGACTGTGCGGGAGTCCACCTCGGTGCCCGCAAGGTAGCGGTGCGGCCAGTCCACGACCACGTCGTGGGCGTCCGGGAAGCGCCGTCTGGTGGCGAAGACCGGGCGGGCGTCGCAGACGGTGACGTGGTAGCCGAGCAGGCGGCCCGCCCTGGTGAGCGCGGCGGCGAAGTCGATCGCGCCGAAGATCAGCATCCGCGGCGGCGTCGTGTGCGACTCGACGAACACCTCCACCCGCCGCTCGCCGCAGCCCACCTCGCGCACGCCGGTCAGGCCCGCGTCGAGCATCGCCCTGGTCTCGGCCACGACGACCGCGTCGAGCTCGTCGTCGCCCGTGCCGCCCTCGTGCCGGTCGGGCCACACGACGACGGCGCCGGCCGTCCCGTCGAGGGTCCTGGCCAGCGCGACCCGCTCGCCCTGCCGTACCCGCTCGAGGAGGCGGGGGCTGGGCCAGACGAGCACCTCGATGATGCCGCCGCAGGTCAGGCCCACGGCGAAGGCGTCGTCGTCGCTGTAGCCGAAGGTCTGGCGGACGGGGACGCCGTCGGCGGCGACCCGCAGGCACAGCTCGTAGACGGCGCCTTCCACGCAGCCGCCGGAGACGCTCCCGACGGCCTCGCCGTCGGCCGACACCGCCAGCGCCGCGCCCGCGGGGCGGGGGGCGCTGCCGGTGGTCGAGACGACGGAGGCGACGGCGTACGGCCTGCCGGTGGCGGCCCATGCCCGCATCTGCTCCAGGAGTTCGAACATCAGCCGATCAGGCCCTCGATGAAGCCGATGCCGAAGTACCCGACGAAGATCGCGCTGATCACCCAGAGCAGCCAGTGGATCTCGTCGAAGCGGCCGCGCGCGGCCTTGATCACGGTGTAGGCGATGACGCCCGCTCCCACGCCGTTGGTGATGGAGTAGGTGAACGGCATCAGCGCGATCGTCAGGAACGCGGGGATCGCCGGGTCGAGGGAGTCCCACTCGATCTTGCGGGCCGCGGTCATCATGAGCGCGCCGACCAGCACCAGCGCGGGCGCGGCCGCCTGCGCGGGCACCACGGCGGCCAGCGGGGTGAGGAACATCGCCAAGCCGAACAGGGCTCCGGTGACGAGGCTGGCGAGGCCGGTGCGAGCGCCCTCCCCCACCCCGGCGGCCGACTCGACGACGACGGTGTTCGCCGAGGCCCCTGTGCCACCGCCGATGACCGCGCCGAGGCCGTCGACGGTGAGGATCCGGCCGATGGAGCGGCTCCAGGACCTCCCACTCGATGGCGATCTTCTCCAGCGCCCTGCGGGCGATCTCGGGATGGTCGGCGGCCACCAGCGCGATCGGCTCGCCCTGGTGGCGTACCTCGCCGATGGCCAGGACCGGCTGGTCCCAGGTGAGGTCGAGGCCGAAGTGCTTGCGTCCGGGCACGTCCTCGTGCGTGAGCACGGCGTGCACGCCCGGGTGGGCCAGTGCCGCGGACGTGTCGATGGAGACGATGCGGGCGCGGGGGTGCGGGCTGCGCAGCGTCGCGCCCCACAGCATCCCGTCGATCCACAGGTCGGAGGAGTAGGCGAACTCGCCCTTGACCTTGAGGGTGCCGTCGGGCCGCAGCGGGCTGTCGCCCACCCGGCCCTGTCCCGGCGCGGTGATCTCGTGCGGCGCTCTCAGCGGTGTGCTCTGTCGGGAGCCGGTCACGCGTGAACCTCCTTGGCGGCGCTGAATCCCTGCTCGGACGCCAGGCGCAGCAGCCTGCGGTGCGCGTCGGCCCCGGCCCTGCCCGCCACGTCCTGCGGCACCGTGCGCAGCTCGTCGTCCTCGACGACCGTCTGGCCGCCGACCAGCAGCCTGGCCAGGGGCGGCTGCCTGGGGCCGAAGACGAGCCTGCACACGGGGTCGGTGACGGCCGAGTCGAACGCGCCGTCCACGCGCCACAGCGCGATGTCGGCGAGCTTGCCCGCCTCCAGCGAGCCCAGCTCGTCCTGCCTGCCGAGGTTGCGGGCGCCGCCGAGCGTGGCCATCTCCAGCGCCTGCCTGGCGGTCAGCGCGGTGGGACCGTAGCGGGCGCGCTGGAACAGCAGCGCCTGGCGCATCTCGCCGGCCATCGTGGTCAGCTCGGAGGAGGCGTTGCCGTCGACGCCGAGGCCCACGGTGGCGCCGCGGGCCAGCATCTCCGACACCCGCGCGATCCCCGCGCCGAGCCGGCCGTTGGACGAGGGGCAGTGCGCCGAGCCCGTCCCGGTCCTGGCGAACTTGTCGATGTCGCCGTCGCTGAGGTGGACGGTGTGCGCGAACCACACGTCCGGCCCGAGCCAGCCCAGCTTCTCCATGTAGTCGACCGGCCGCATCCCGAACTGCTCCAGGCAGTGCGCGTCCTCATCGAGGGTCTCGGCCAGGTGGGTGTGCAGGCGCACGTTCGCCGCCCGGGCCAGCGAGGCGGCCTCGGTCATCAGCTCCGCGCTGACGGAGAACGGCGAGCAGGGGGCCACCGCGATCCGCAGCCTGGAGGAGAAGGAGGGGTCGTGGTAGGTGTCGATCGCCTCCTGCGTGGCGGTGAGGATGTCGTCGAGCCGCTCGACCACGACGTCCGGCGGCAGGCCGCCCTGCGACTGTCCCCGGTCCATCGACCCGCGCGCGGGGTGGAACCTGATGCCGACCGCGCGGGCCGCCTCGATCTCGGCGCCGAACAGGTCGCCGCGCCCCTTGGGGAAGACGTAGTGGTGGTCGGAGGAGGTCGTGCAGCCCGACAGGGCCAGCCAGCCCAGCCCCGCCGTGGCCGCGCCGTGCACCACCTCGGCGTCCATCGCGGCCCACACCTGGTAGAGCGCCACCAGCCACTCGAACAGCGTCGCGTCCTGGGCCAGCCCCTGCGAGGCCCACTGGTAGAGGTGGTGGTGGGTGTTGACCAGGCCGGGCGTGGCCAGGCAGCCGGTGCCGTCGATCCGCTCGGCGTCGCCGTCCTCGGCCGGCCTTCCGCGGCCGACCTCGGCGATCGTGTCCCCTTCGATCCTGATGTACCCGGACTCGATCTCGGGGCCGACGACGGGCGCGATGCGGACGTTCTCGATGATCACGGCTGCGCCGCCTTCCTGGCGGCGGCCAGCCGTACGGCGTCGAGGATCTTCTCGTAGCCCGTGCACCTGCACAGGTTGCCGGCCAGCGCCTCGCGGATCTCCGCGTCGGTCGGCCGGTCGTTGCGCTGGATGAGGTCGTGCGCCTGCACGATCAGGCCGGGCGTGCAGAAACCGCACTGGACGGCGCCGCACTCGACGAAGGCCTCCTGGACGGGGTCGAGGCGGTCGCCGTCGGCCAGCCCCTCGACCGTGCGGACCTCCCGGCCCTCGACCTGGCCGGCCGCGACCAGGCACGAGCAGACCGGCGTGCCGTCCAGGTAGACCGTGCACGAACCGCACTCGCCCTGCTCGCAGGCGTTCTTGGAGCCCGGCAGGCCCACCCGCTCGCGCAGCACGTAGAGCAGGCTCTCGCCCTCCCACACGTCGTCGACGGCCTCGGTGCGGCCGTTGACGGTGAAGTTCACGCGCATCACGCGGCCCTCGCTTTCCGGTAGTCGTTCCAGGCCCACGTCAGGGTCCTGCGGGCCATGACCGCGATCGCGTGCCTGCGGTAGTCGGCCGTGCCGCGCACGTCGTCGATCGGCGACGCCGCCGCGGCGCACAGCTCGCCGAACCGCTTGAGCACAGCCGGGTCGAGGCGGGCGTCCCAGTCGAGCTCGGCGGCCATGAACTCCTCCGCCTCCAGCGCGCGGCGCGGCGTCGGGGCGGCCGAGCCGATCCCGGTGCCGACCCGGCGCCGCGACGGGTGCAGCGCCACCGCGAACGAGCACACCGCGATCACCATGGCGTTGCGGGTGCCGACCTTGGAGAAGTACTGCGGTCCTTCGGCGGGCCGCATGTGGAAGGCCCTGATCAGCTCGTCGGGCCGCAGCGCGCTGCGCTTGACGCCCAGGTAGAACTCGGGCGCCGGGATCATCCTGACCCCGCCGTCGCGCGACTCCACCTCGATGACGGCGTCCCCCGCCAGCAGCGGAGGGTGGCTGTCACCGGCGGGCGAGGCCGCGCCCAGGTTGCCGCCGACCGACCCGCGGTTGCGGATCTGCGGCGAGCCGACCGTCCGCGCCGCCTGGGCGAGCCCGGGCAGCGCGCCGGGCAGCTCCTCGATGATCCGCGTGTACGGCACGCCCGCGCCCACCCGGTACATCCCGTCGACCAGCTCGACCGTCTGGAGCTCGCCGACCTGGTTGAGGTCGAGCAGCGCGGCGGGCCGGTGCACGTCGAAGTTGATCTCCACCATCACGTCGGTGCCGCCCTGGACGGGCACCGCCTCGGGCTGGTCGGCCTTGGCGGCCAGCGCCTCCGCCCACGTGGTGGGCCGCAGAAAGTCCATGTCTCACTCCCAGGCGAACGCCGCGTCCGGCGCGTCGTCTCGCAGCACGCTGCCCTCGATCAGCCCGTAGGGCCGGTCGGCGGCATGGAAGACCTCGTTGTCGTTGTCCAGCCCGAACGGCGCCAGGTCCACCAGGAAGTGGTGCTTGTTGGGCATGGCGAAGCGCACCTCGCACACCTCGGGCCTGGCCTCCAGCACGCGCCGCCCCATCGCGTACAGCGTCTGCTGCAGTGACAGGCTGTAGGTCTCGGCGAAGGCGTCCAGGAGGCACTGGCGCACCTCGGTGTAGGACTTGCCGAAGTCGGCGCCGGGCGCGGCGTGCCGCCACCGGGCCGCCACCGCGGTGGCCAGGATCCTGTCGGTGGTCGGCTGGAGGGTGGTGTACTCGTCGACGATGTAGCCGTGGAACTCCGAGCCGGTGGAGTTCAGCACGACCAGGTCGCGCAGGCCCGAGACCACGCTGGTGCGGCCGTCGCGGTCGTGGTGGACGACGCAGGTGCGCACCTCCCTGCCGCCGCGCACGAAGGAGTGGCCGCCGCCGATGCGCTCCCAGGCGTACTCCTCGATCTCCACCCTCGCGTGGTGGATGGTCGGCTGGGTGTCGACGAAGTGCCTGGCCAGCAGCAGCGCGAAGTCCTCGATCTGGTCGACGCCGTACTTCCTGGCGAAGGCGTAGGCGGTGTTCTTCTGCGTGTCGGTGGGCAGCACGGCGGCGTTGTCGCCGGTCAGGTGGACCGCCGCCATGTCGCCCGACAGGGAGCTGCTGACGTTGATGTCCTTGAGATGGTGGACCTCGCCGTCGCGGACGACGCGGACGAGCCTGGTCTCGGCCTTGCCGTACCGGTTGGGTCCGAGGATGACTGACATCTAGCTCCCTCTGTAGGTGGAGTAGGCGAACGGGCTGAGCAGGAGGGGGACGTGGTAGTGCTCGGCCGGGTCGGCGATCGTGAAGGTGATGACCACCTCGGGGTAGAAGGTGTCCTGGAGGTAGGAGCCGGTGTCGAAGACCACGCGGTGCACGCCCGCTCCGGGGTTCCAGCCCTTGATCCGGCCGTCGTCGTCCGTACGGCCCTGCGCCACCACCTGCCCCTGGTGCTCCAGCCGTACGTGGACGCCCGCGGCGGGTCGTCCCGTGACCGCGTCGAGCACGTGCGTCGAGAAGCTCATATCCGCGCCACCCTCAGCTTGGTGATCTTGGCCAGCTCGTCCCGCACGACCTCGCGCTCGGTGGCGGGGTCGTGGACCAGGCGCTCCTTCAACCGGGCGAGCATCTCCTGCCCGGACAGGCCGGTGGCGCACACCAGGTAGACGTGGCCGAACCTGTCCTCGTAGGCGCGGTTGCCCTCGGCCAGCGCCTCGCGCAGGTCGTCCTCGACTCCCGACTGCTCCTGCCTGCTCCAGGCGGACTCGCGGCCGGCGCCCTGGACCCGCTCCCCGATCCTCGGGTGGGCGGCGAGCGCCTCCTCGACGTCCGGCCAGCCCAGGGCACGGACGGCGGCGTCGGCGGCGGCGGTCAGCTCGGCCAGGTCCGCGTAGGGACGCCGGGCCGCCACCTCGCGGGCGAAGGCGCGGGAGGCGCAGCAGGTCAGCAGCTCCGCCTCCGCCTCGCCGGCGCTGAGGGCGTTGAGGTTGGACATGTCACGAGTACACACAGCGCTGATGTCCCCGGTCCAGCAGCAAGAACTCCGAAGTGCGCGGGGGGTTGGCCAGGTCTTTTCGTGTCATGCTCCAATGCACGTCCCGTTCACCCATCGGTTACCCTCCGAGTGCATGCGGCTCAACGCGTTGCTCGGCATGACCGAGCTGGGCCTGTCCGTCGTGGCAGGTCACGACGATCTGGAGCGGCCCATCAGGTGGGTCGTCACCACCGACCTGCTCGATCCGGGCCGCTATCTCAGCGGCGGCGAGCTGGTCCTCACCGGGCTGATCTGGCGGCGCGCGCCCGCCGACAGCGAAACCTTCGTCAGGGCGCTGGCCAGAGCCGGCGCCTCGGGGCTCGGCGCCTGCGAGGCGCGCAGCGGCGATCTGCCCGCCGACCTGGTCGACGCCTGCCGCCGGCATCGGATGCCGCTCTTCCACGTGCCGCAGGCGCTGTCGTTCGCCGAGGTGACCGAGCACATCGTGCGGCACCTGTCCACGGCCAGGGCCTCCGACGTGACCGCGGTCCTCGACCGGCACCGCCAGCTCGTCTCGGGGGCGGGGCTCGACCCCGTCCTGGAGATGATCGGGCGTGACCTCGGCATGCGGTGCTGGGTCCTCACCTCGTCGGGGCGCCTGGTGTCGGGCTCGAGCCCGCTGGACCGCGACACGGCCGCCGCCATGGCCAGGACCTTCCTGACCGTCAAGCGGCTGCCCTGCTCGCGGAACGGGTACTCGATCTTCCCCGTGGACGAGCAGACCACCTCCAGGGTGGCCGACTGGTTCGTCGCGGTCGAGGGCTGCTTCACCGACTGGCCGGAGGAGCGTCAGGCGCTGGCGGGCGAGCTGGCCGCCGTCGCCGCCCTGGAGCGGGTCAGGCTGGACGACCGGCTCAGCCCGGAGGGGCGCATCGCCCAGGAACTGGTGCGCCTGGTGGTCACCGAGGGCAGGCCCAGCGACATCCTGCCCCGGCTGGAGGTCACCGGCCTGGCGGGGGCGCCGGGCTACGTCGCCCTGGCCGCCGCCGCGCACGGCGCGCTGCGCCCCGCCGAGCTGCGCGCCGTCGTCAAGGAGATCCTCTACGCGGCCACGCCCGGGGGCACCGGCCCGCCGCCGGGCGACCGCCTGACTCCGCTGGCGATCGGCATCGTCGGCGAGGAGGCGCTCGCGCTCGTGCCCTGCGACGATCCCGGCCTCACCGAGCGGGTCCGCGCCGCCGTGCGCGAGCTGGCCCCTGGGCTGGCCGGGGCCCGCCTGACCGTGGGCGTCAGCGGCACGGCCCCGGTCGAGGGCCTGCGCGGCGCGGTCGAGGAGGCCAGGTACGCCCGCCGGATGGCCGAGGGCAAGCCCGGACCCGACGCCGTCGTGGGCCAGGACGAGCTGGCGACGCACGTCCTGCTGCTGGCGTCGGTGCCGGACGAGGTCCGCCACATGTTCAGGGTGCGCCTGCTCGACCCGTTGCGCTCCTACGACCAGGTGCACAAGGCCGACCTGGTCGGCACGCTGGAGGCCTTCCTGCAGTGCTCGGGTTCGTGGACCAGGTGCTCGGAGTTGCTGCACGTCCACGTCAACACCCTGCGCTACCGCATCCAGCGCATCCAGGACCTGACCGGAAGGGACCTGTCGCGCCTGGAGGACCGGGTGGACTTCTTCCTCGCCCTCCGCCTGCAGTAGGTGATATATGTAAAGAAACCTTACAATTTGGGAGGGCCCGTTGCCACACCGCCGACTCGCCGCGCTCATGACGGCCTCCGCCCTCGCCGCCGGGTGCACGGCCGACGCGCCGGACCCGACGAGCCCGGCCCTGGTCCCGCTGCCCGTCTCCGTGCGGGCGAGCGAGGGCGGCTTCACCCTGGACGCCGGCGCGCGGATCGGGGTGCGCGAGGCGGGCGGGGTGCCCGTCGCCGAAGGGCTGGCCCGGCTGCTGCGCAGGGCCACCGGCTACGCGCTGCCCGTCGTACGGCAGGAGGCGGAGATCACCCTGGAGGTGACGAGCCGGCCCCCGGCGGGCGGTCTCGGCCAGGAGGGCTACACCCTCGACGTCACCCCCGAGCGGGTACGGCTGGCCGCCGCCACCCCCGAGGGCCTGTTCCGCGGCGTGCAGACGCTCCGCCAGCTGCTGCCCCCGAAGGTCGAGAGCACCGGCCCGCAGCCGGGGCCGTGGACGATCGACGGCGTCCGCGTCGAGGACCGGCCGCGCTTTCCCTACCGCGGCGTCATGCTCGACGTCGCCCGCCACTTCTTCACCGTCGAGCAGGTCAAGCGCTACATCGACCTGGCCGTCGCCTACAAGGTCAACCACCTGCACCTGCACCTCACCGACGACCAGGGCTGGCGCATCGAGATCAAGAGCTGGCCCCGCCTGGCGGCCGACGGCTTCTACACCCAGGACGACTACCGCGAGATCGTGCGCTACGCCGCCGAGCGGTTCGTCACCGTCGTGCCCGAGATCGACACGCCCGGGCACACCAACGCGGCCCTGGCCGCCTACGCCGAGCTCAACTGCGACGGCAGGGCGCGGGAGCCGTACAGGGGGAGGGAGGTGGGTTTCAGCTCGCTGTGCACGAGCAAGGAGGTCACCTACCGCTTCCTCGACGACGTCGTGCGCGAGGTGGCCGCGCTGACGCCGGGGCCGTACCTGAACCTGGGCGGCGACGAGGCGCACAGCACCGACCCCGAGGACTACGAGAAGTTCGTCACGCGCGCCCACCAGATCGTCGACACGTACGGCAAGCGCCTGACCGGCTGGGCGGAGATGACCTCGGGCGAGGTGGCCCAGCACTGGAACCCCCGCGAGCCCGACCGCGCCGTGGCGGCCGTGGCCAGGGGGGCCAAGCTGATCATGTCGCCCGCCGACCGCTCCTACCTGGACATGAAGTACACCGCCGGTACCGGCTACGGCCTGGACTGGGCGGGCCTGGTCGAGGTCGGCGACAGCTACGCGTGGGATCCGGCCACCCTCGTCGAGGGCGTGACCGAGAAGGACATCCTGGGCGTCGAGGCCCCGCTGTGGACGGAGACACTGGAGACGCCCGACGCGCTGGAGTACATGGCCTACCCGCGCCTGCCCGGCATCGCCGAGATCGGCTGGTCGCCCGCCGCCGCCCGCTCCTGGGAGGACTACCGGGGACGGCTGGCCGCCCAGGCGCCCCGCTGGCAGGCGCAGTCGGTGACCTTCTACCGCTCCCCCGAGGTGCCCTGGCACTGACTCCCACCTGGGATGTCACCGCGTGCGCCTAGACTGGCCCCATCATGAGCGCTACATCTCTCATCGGCGGACACGTCTCCGTCACCGGCGGCCTGGCCACGGGCGGCCTGAAGTACATGGCCGAGATCGGCGCCGAGATGGTCCAGGTGTTCGTCACCAACCCGCGCGGCTGGGCCCTGGCGGCGGGCAGACCCGAGGAGGACGCCAAGCTGGCCGAGTCCGGCGTCCTGTCCTTCATCCACACGCCCTACCTGGTCAACTTCGGCTCGCCGAGCCCCGAGACGCTGGCCAACTCGATCGCCGTCACCCGCCACACGCTGCGGCGCGGGGTCGAGACCGGCTCCAGGGGCGTGGTCGTCCACACGGGCTCGGCGGTCAGCCAGTCCCGCGACGACGCGCTGCGCCAGTTGCGCGAGCACCTGCTGCCGCTGCTGGAGGAGATCCCCGACGACGGCCCCGACCTGCTGCTGGAGCCGATGGCGGGCCAGGGCGCGATGCTGTGCGCCACCGTCCAGGACCTGGAGCCCTACCTGGCGGCGCTCGACTGGCATCCCAAGGCCGGCGTCTGCCTCGACACCTGCCACGCCTTCGCGGCGGGCCACGACCTGGCCGCCACCGACGGGGTCACGCAGACCTTCGACGCCCTCCACCGGATCGCGCCGGGACGGCTGAAGCTGATCCACGCCAACGACTCCAAGGACGTGTGCGGGTCGAAGAAGGACCGCCACGAGAACATCGGCGCGGGCCACATCGGCGCGCAGCCGTTCGCCGACCTGATGCGGCACCCGGCGGTGGCGGGTGTGCCGATCTGCATCGAGACGCCGGGCAAGGCCGACAAGCACCGCGACGACATCGAGCTGCTGAAGAAGCTGCGCGACTCCTGAGCTCCGCCGGGCCTGTGGAGACGTAAAGGGGCGCGCCGCTCGCGCGATCCGGCCGCCCCCGTATGGCCGGATCGCGGTTCAGCACGCGGCCACAGCGGGCGCCCCTTCACGTCTACGGCGTGCGGGCCCTACCCCCCGGTAAAGGGCCCGACCACCGTTCGGTGACCGGCAGGTCACCGGAGGGATCCGCGCATCAGGCCCGTATGAGCCGGGTGGCTCGTCTCTCTGATGCGGCGGAGTGGCTCTCCGATGCGGAAACACTACGGTCGCGATCTTGCAGCTGAAACCCCGTTGGGCGACAGCTCGGTAAACGGTTAGTAGTCATCGATGTACGGAGAGTGTTGCCGCGACGAGCGGTCGGTCCCGGGCGACGAGTGGTCCTCGGCGGGGCCCGCGATCTGTTCGGGCAGATGCATCCTGGCCATCATCCGATCCACCCCCATAGGTACCCGACCTGGTGTGACCAGGGAAATCACCACCATCGCGACGAAGGCGAGCGGCACGGTGAACGCCATGTGATACACGGACACCGCCCCCAGTTTCACGCCTGCCAGGTCGCCGGCGGCGAGGGCCGCGGTGAGCCCGCCGCCCACCACCAGCCCGGCTGCGGCGCCCGCGGCGGTCAGCCGCCGCCACCAGATGCCGAGCACCAGCAACGGGCAGAAGGTCGCCGCCGACAGGCAGAACCCGAACAGCACGCCGATCACGGAGGTGGCGGGGGTGGTGAGCGAGGTGAGGGTCAGCGCCGCCAGCGCCACGGCGGCCGTGGCGAAGCGGAAGGCGCCCACGCCCGCTCGCGTCACGCAGGCCGACACGGCGCCGCTCACGGCGGCCAGCACGCCGCAGGAGGTGGCCAGGAAGGCGGCGAAGGCCCCGGCGGCCAGCAGCCCGGTCAGCACGTCTCCGGCCGTCCCCGGCAGCAGCGCCCCGGGCAGCAGCAGCACGACCTCCTCCTCGCGGGCGCCGGGCACGTGCACCCGGCCGAGGATGCCGTACAGCGGCGGCACCAGGAAGAAGACGCCGAGCAGCACCTGGGTGGCCACGATCGAGCGCCGCGCGGCGCGCGCGTCGCCGTTGGCGTAGACGCGCACGATGATGTGCGGCAGCCCCATGGTGCCGAGCGCGCACACCAGCAGCACGGCCAGCACACCCGGCAGCGAGGGCTCGCCCGCCCCCGCCAGCGCCTCCCCGTACGGCGCCGCCAACCCCTCGAACCCCTCCAACCCCGCCGTCGCCCGCGCCCCGCCCCGCCCCCCGCACCGCCAGGCGCACCACAGCACCAGCGCGACCCCGGTGAAGACGACCAGCTTGAGCCAGTACTGCACCGCCTGCACGCTGGTCACGCTGCCCATGCCTCCGGCCAGCGTGACGACGACCGAGACGAGCGTGACCGAGACCCAGCCCGTCCACGTCGGCATCCCGGTCAGCACGCGCAGCACCACCCCCGCCGAGTGGAGCTGGGCGACGAGGTAGAGCAGGCCGATCGCCAGCACATGCCAGGTGGCGAACCTGCGCAGGGCGACCGACCCGAGCCGCCACTGGGCGAAGTCGGGCAGCGTGAAGGTGCCCGAACGGCGCAGCGGCGCCACCACCAGGGCGATGACGACGACGTAGCCCGCCGCCGCGCCCACCGGGTACCACAGCGCCGACGCGCCGTGCAGGGCGATCAGGCCGGCCAGCCCCAGGCAGGCCGCGGCCGAGGTGAACTCCGCGCTGATCGCCGCCCCGTTCCACCACGGCCGGACGGTCCGCGCCGCCACGTAGAACTCCGCGGCGCTGGTGTAGCGCCGCGGCCGTACCACGCCGACGACCACCGAGATGACCACCACGAACGCGATGCCGACCGCCGACGCGGCGACGCTGCCGCCGCTCACCTGTCGCGTTCCGCGCGTTCCGCTCGTCTGAGCTGGAGCACGGCCAGCACCACCCACAGCGGCTGGACGGCCATCGTCACCACCAGCCAGTCGCCCCGCGCCGTCAGCAGCGGCAGGGCGACCAGCGCGGCGAGCACCGCCGCGACCGTGGCCAGCGCGATCCTGGCCTGCCTGCCCATGAGCGCCCTGACCCGCGCGTCGCTGACGGGGCCGTCCGAGGCGAGCGGCACGGGGGCCCGCGGCACGAGGGCACGCCGCCGGGGACCGCGCCGACGAGTGGGCCGCCTGACCACGAGCACCCGCCTGCCGCTCACGTGAACGCCTTATACTGCCGCACCAGCTGCTCCCTGACCTGCCTGGTGTGGCGGCGGCTGACGGGCAGCGTCTCCCTGCCGACGGTCAGCGTCACCCGGCCGCCGTCGAACCGCAGCTCGCTGACATGGCGGGCGGACACCAGCGTGCTGCGGTGCACCCTGATGAAGCCCGCGCCCGCCCACCGGCGCTCCAGCGCGGCCAGCGACATGCGCACCAGGTAGCCGCCGTCCGGCGTGTGCAGGCGCACGTAGTCGCCCTTGGCCTCGGCGTACCAAACCGCCTGCTGCGGCACGAACCTGGTGACCCCGCCGAGCTCGACCGGAATGACGTCGTCACAGCCGTGGTCGGCGGCGGGGGCGGCGGCCGCCTCGAGCCTGCGCACCGTCTCGGCGAGGCGTTCGGCGCGCACCGGCTTGAGGAGGTAGTCGACCGCCTCGAGCTCGAAGGCCTGCACCGCGCAGTCGTCGTGGGCGGTCACGAACACCAGCCGGGGCGGACTGGGGAAACCGCCGATCAGCCGGGCCAGGTCGAGCCCGTCGAGCCCCGGCATGCGGATGTCGAGGAAGACGCCGTCGAGCCGCTCTCCCGCCCCGATCATCTGCACCATGTCCTGCAGCGCCGTGACACCGTCCGAGGCCGTCGCGACATGCTCGACCCTGGCGTCCTGACGGAGCAGGTAGGCCAGCTCCGCCAAGGCGGGGACCTCGTCGTCGACGGCCAGCACGCGTAGCATGACCTTTACGCTGCCTCAAGAACGCGCACGTCACAAGTGACACGCCAGCTTTGCGTAAAGATTTGACTACAAAGAGCTATGGTGGCTCTTGGGGACGCGGAGCCTCACCTTGGTGCCGGCGCCGACGCCGGTCTCCACGACCAGGCCGTAGTCCTCGCCGTAGATCTGCCGCATCCTGACGTCCACGTTCGCCAGGCCGATGCCGCCGCCCCCGCGGTGCGGGTCGTCGTCCAGCAGCCGGCGGGCGGTCTCGGGTTCCATGCCCGTGCCGTCGTCCTCGACCGTGATGTGCGCCTCGGGGCCGGCGTCGCGGACCACGATCCTGACCTCGCCGGTGCCGTCACGGCCGCCCATGCCGTGCTTGATGGCGTTCTCCACCAGCGGCTGCAGGCACAGGAACGGCACCGGCACCGGCAGCACCTCGGGCGCGACCTGCACGCTGAAGCGCAGCCGGTCGCCGAAGCGGGCCCGCTCCAGCAGCAGGTAGCGGTCCACGCAGGTCAGCTCGTCGGCCAGGGTGGTGAAGTCGCGGGCCCTGCGCAGCGCGTAGCGGGAGAAGTCGGCGAAGTCCAGGATGAGCTCGCGGGCCCGGCACGGGTCGGTCCTGACGAACGAGGCGATCGTGGTCAGCGCGTTGTAGACGAAGTGCGGGGAGATCTGGGCGCGCAGCGCGCGCAGCTCCGCCTCCATCGCCCGCCGCCTGGAGGAGTCGAGCTCGGCCAGCTCCAGCTGCCCCGACACCCACCTGCCCACTTCGGTGACCGTGCGCACCAGCGCCGCGCTCACCTGCCGGTCGTAGGCGGCCAGCGCGCCCACCACCGTGCCCTCGACCGTCAGCGGCACCACGACCGCGCCGTTCGGCTCGCCCGCGAACACGTGCGGACGCCCGGAGGCCAGCGAGGCGCGCGCGTGCGCCAGCACCTCCTCGGGGCAGGCCCCGTCGCAGGCGAGCGCCGCGTCCGTGGAAGTGATCGCGACGGCCGAGGTGCCGAGCAGCGCCCGCAGATGCCGTACGGCCCTGCGCGCCGACTCCCGTGTCAGCCCGGTCCGCAGCGCGGGTGCCGCCAGCGCCGCCACGTGCAGCGTGGTGAAGGTGGCCGCACCCTTCCAGCGGCCCTCGGGGAGCACGGGACGCCTTCTGGCCAGGGCGAACCCCGCGACGAACGCGAAGGCGGCCAGAACCGCGCAAGCCGTGGTCGACATGCGCGTAACGGTAGCCAACAACGCACCGTGTCCGGGCGGGAACAGAGCGAGAGCTAGGGCGGCGGACCCTCGCCCGGCTCCTCCTGGTAGGAGTAGCGCTGCTCCTTCCACGGGTCGGCCACGTTGTGGTAGCCGCGTTCCTCCCAGAAGCCGCGCCTGTCCTCGACCAGGTACTCCACCGCGCGCACCCACTTGACGCTCTTCCACGCGTACAGGTGCGGGACGACGATGCGCAACGGGAAGCCCCGCTCGGGCGCCAGCGGCTTCTCGTCCAGCTCCGTGGCGAACAGCGTGCCGGGTGCGGTCAGGTCGGACATCCTGAGGTTGGCGCTGTAGCCGTACTCCGCCCAGATCATCACGTGGCGGACGCCGGCGGCCGGCGGCGCGGCCGCGATGATCGTCTGCGGGGTGACGCCCGACCACTCGTTGCCCATGAGTGAGAACTTGGTCACGCAGTGGAAGTCGGCCAGAACCGACGTCCGGGGCAGTCGCCCGAAGTCCGTCCAGGTGAAGCGGTGCTCCTCGCCCGACGCCGTCGCGCCGAAGACCCGGAAGTCCCAGGTGTCCGGCTTGAAGCGGGGCACCCGGCCGTAGTGAATGACGGGTCGGCCGCGTGGGACGTACTGGCCTGGGGGCAGGCGCGACTCCTCCACGATCACTCCCTCACCGACTGTGTTCCAGGCCATCCTCCCATCCCGGGTGCGGCGTCCCGGACGCGGTGCCTGGCTTGTCAGGTCTCCGGCATGCGCTACTATTGCCGGACTATGCGGATCACCTTCCTGTTTTGGTATGGCGACGGACCCGATCGGACCGTTCGCCATCTGGTGATGCGCTAGCACACAGGCGAACGAAGGCCCCGGGTCCATGAGGACCCGGGGCCTTCGTCATTTTCGAGGAGAGAACATGGTCATCGTGATGGGCTCCGAGGCGACGCAGGGCGACGTCGAGGCGGTGGTCGGCCTCGTGCAGGCGGCAGGCGTGGAGGCGTTCGTCAGCAGGGGGGTGCAGCGCACGATCATCGGGCTGGTAGGCGACGTCACGCAGCTCAGCGCCGTCAACCTACGCGGCATGAGCGGGGTGCGCGACGTCATGCGGGTGTCGACGCCGTACAAGCTGGTGAGCAGGGAGAACCACCCGGACAGGTCCACCGTGCACGTCGGCGGGGTGCCGATCGGCCCCGACACCGTGACGCTCATCGCGGGGCCCTGCGCGGTGGAGACGCCGCAGCAGACGCTCGAGGCCGCCCAGATGGCCAAGGCGGCGGGCGCGACACTGCTGCGGGGCGGCGCCTACAAGCCGCGCACCTCCCCGTACGCCTTCCAGGGGCTCGGGGAGAAGGGGCTGCGCATCCTCGCCGACGTGCGCGAGGAGACGGGGCTGCCGGTCGTGACCGAGGTCGTGGACGCCCACGACGTCGACCTCGTCGCCTCCTACGCCGACATGCTGCAGGTCGGCACGCGCAACGCGCAGAACTTCGCGCTGCTGCAGGCGGTCGGCGCGGCGGGCAAGCCGGTCATGCTGAAGCGCGGCATGAACGCCACCATCGAGGAGTGGCTCATGGCCGCCGAGTACATCGCCCAGCGCGGCAACCTCGACATCGTGCTGTGCGAGCGCGGCATCCGCACCTTCGAGACCGCCACCCGCAACACCCTGGACGTCTCCGCCGTCCCGGTCGCCCAGCGGCTCTCGCACCTGCCGGTCATCATCGACCCGTCCCACTCGGGCGGCCGCCGCGACCTGGTGCTGCCGCTGACCCGCGCGGCGATCGCGGTCGGCGCCGACGGCGTCATCGTGGACGTGCACCCGCACCCCGAGCAGGCGCTGTGCGACGGCCCGCAGGCCCTGGTCGACGGCGACCTGCGCGAGCTGGCCGCGACCATGCGGACCTTCCCCGCCCTGCTGGGCAAGGGCCTGACCGGCGACGCGGTCACGGTCTGACCAGGCAGGGGGCTCAGGGCTGGTACGGCCGGCGCGCCACGAACCGCCTGCCGTACTCATGAGTAACTAAGTATTTCTCCGCATGTGTCGGGCGCTCGTGGCGTCTCATCATCGAGCCATGAGCAAACCGATCCAGCCCTCCCAGACCACCGCCTACTACGTGCAGGCGGTCCTGTCCTTCGGCGCGTCGCTCGCCGCCGTGGCGATCGGCGTGGCCTACCTGCCGGTCTCCGGATGGATCAGGGCGTTCCTGACCGTCGGCGTCCTTTACGTGATCACGTCGGCGTTCACGCTGGCCAAGGTGGTACGCGACCGGCAGGAGCTGAGCGCGATGACCAACCGGGTCGACCAGGCGCGCCTCGACAAGCTCCTCGCCGAGCACGATCCCTTCAAGGTCGACACCCCCTGAGCGCGACGCCCCCTGATGGGACGGACCTCTGACGGACTGACCCCTGGGCGGCCCGGACTTCGCCCATGCCCGTGGGCATGGGCGTCGCCGCGGCCGGTGGCCCCGTCAGAGGGTGTATTCCTGGATCGAGTCGGCGAGCTGCACCACGAGCTCCTCCGCGTCGAGGCGCTTCTCGATCAGCTTGAGGTCCTCGATCTTGGCGCGGGTCTCGGCGCGCTTGGGCGCCAGCAGGCTGCAGCAGTCCTCGTCGGGCAGCTCGGAGATCTCCAGCGTGCCGATCCGCCGGGCCTCGGCCATGATCTCGGTCTTGTCCCAGCCGATCAGCGGTCGCAGGATCGGCAGGTCGACCGCGTTGTCCTGGGCGGTGATGTTCTGCAGCGTCTGGGAGGAGACCTGGCCGAGCGCGTCGCCGGTGACGAGCGCGCCCGCCCTGATGCGGTGGGCGACCTCCTCGGCCGTCTTCAGCATGAGCCTGCGCTGGGCGATCACGGCCAGCCGGTCCTGCCCTGAGGTCCTGATCGACTGCTGCGCCTTGCCGAACGGCACGACCCACAGCCGCGACTTGCCCTGGAAGCGGTCGAGCCGGCGCACCAGCGCGTACGCCTTGTAGATCGACTCGGAGGTGGTGAAGGGGATGCCGGAGAAGTGCAGGAAGTCGACGTGGAGCCCGCGGCGCATCATGCGGTAGGCGGCCACGGGCGAGTCGATGCCGCCGGACATCAGCACCAGGGCCCTGCCGCTGCTGCCCACCGGCAGGCCGCCCTGCCCGGGCAGCCCGTCGGTGAAGACGAAGACCTCGTCGCGGTCGACCTCGATGTAGACGGTCAGCTCGGGGTTCTTCAGGTCGACGGGCAGGCCGTAGGTGTCGTTGATGGTGCCGCCGACCAGCCGGTCGAGCTCGTTGGAGCGCAGCGGGAAGCGCTTGTCGCGGCGGCGCGAGCGCACCGCGAACCTGGCGCCCCGCCTGACCTCCTCGCGGTCCCTGATCAGCTCCAGCGCGGCCTTGACGACCGTGTCGGGGTCCTTGGCGACCCGCCACGCGCGGTGGATCCACACCAGGCCCGGCACGTCGGTCACGCGCTGGGCCACCTGGTCGGCGACCTCGACGCCGGTGCCCTCGGGCAGGAAGATCGCGATGACGCCGTGGCGCTGGCGCACATCGGTCTTGAGGTCGAAGTCCTTCAGGGCGGCGCGGATGTTGCCGACGAGCCTGCGCTCGAACAGCTCGCGGTTCTTGCCTTTCAGGACGATCTCCCCCAGCTTGAGCAGCACGCACGGCTCGCCCAGGGCGGACATCGTCATGGCGGGAACCTCCGGGAGGAATGTGGGAACGCGGCCCCATCTGCAACGCCGCGACGTCTCGAGTTTAGTCCGCCGCGCGGCGGCGAGACCCGCCCGGCGTGCGGTCGTCCGTCAGAGGTCCTCGTCGAGCCCCTGCTCGATCGCGTAACGGACCAGCTCGACGCGGTTGTGGAGCTGGAGCTTGTTGAGCGTGTTCTGGACGTGGTTCTGCACCGTGCGATGGCTGAGCACGAGCCGGTCGGCGATCTGCCTGTAGGACAGCCCCTTGGCCACCAGGCGCAGCACCTCGGTCTCCCGGTCGGTCAGCCGGGGACCCTCCGGCCGCGTGCGCGACTCGGCGGCCAGCCGGCGGTACTCCCCCAGCACCAGCCCCGCGAGCCCGGGCGTGAAGACCGCGTCGCCCACGGCGGTCCGCGCCACCGCGTCGAGGAACTCCTCCCGGCCGGCCGACTTGACCAGGTAGCCGCAGGCGCCGGCTTTCACCGCCTCCAGCACGTCCTCCTGCTCGGCGCTCGCCGACAGCACCAGGATCTTCACCCCGGGCAGCCCTCTGGCCACCTGCGCCCCCGACAGGTCGGGCAACTGCAGGTCGAGGACGACCACGTCGGGCCTGACCGCCTCGGCCACCCGGAGCGCCTGCCGTCCCTCGCCCACGGCGGCGACCACCTCGTACCCCGCCTCGGCCAGGTCCCTGGCCACCGCGTCGCGCCACATGGGATGGTCGTCGACCACCATCACCCGCACCATGCCGTCACTCTAAGGGCCGTCACCTTCAGGACCGCCGGCGAAGCGGCGCGGGCACGGTGATCTCCACCTCGGTGCCCTCGCCGGGCGTGGACAGGATCGACACCCTGCCGCCCAGATCGGCCACCCGACCCTTGATCGACTGGGCGACGCCGAGCCTCCCGTCGGCGCGCGCCTGCTCCAGCCGTCCTGCGGCGATGCCGGGGCCCTCGTCGCGCACGCTGACCGTCACCTCGCCGTCACCCTCCTCGGCGAACACCCAGGCCCGCGCCCGCTCGCCGCAGTGGGCCCGCACGTTGTCCAGCGCCGCCCGTACGGCGGCCGCTGTCTCCTCGGCCACGCCGGTGGGCAGGACCAGCGGCGTGGCCGGCGTGGAGATCGTCACCTGGGCCGAGCCGAACCTCATGAGCAGCGCCCGCAGATCCGCCGACCCCGTCGGCGCGGGCCGCACCGCGACCAGTTCGCGCAGCGCGGCCTCCTGCTCCCCTGCCAGCCTGCCCAGCTCGGCCGCCTCGCCGCCGAGCTCCTGACCGCGGCGCTTGACCAGCGCCAGCACCTGCAGCACCGAGTCGTGGATGCCGCGGGCCAGCCGTTCGCGTTCGCGCTGGGCGGCCTCCATCTCGACGGCGCGCTGCATGTGCTCCTCGGCCCGTACCGCGAGGCGCGCCACGTGCCCGACGACGACTCCCGCCATGAACAGCAGGACCGCCCCGTTGATCAGGATCGGGGAGCCGGGCCCCGCCATCCGCACCCAGAGGTCGGTGCCCGCCACGATCGCCGCCGCCACCCCGCCCAGGCGGCGCCCGCCGTACACGGCCCAGGCCAGAACGGGGCCGGCGATCCAGATCGCGGGGACCGGCATGCTGCCGAGCTGCCCCTGGAAGGAACCCTGCACGTACGGCGTGGCCAGCAGGCAGCCCAGCGCCACCAGCATGTCGACGGTCAGCAGCGGCCAGCCGCGCAGGGCCTCGACGGAGTAGCAGACGGTGGCGGCCGCGGTCCACAGCGCCATGATCGCGATGACCGTCCAGCCGGCGACCGGGTGGGCGAAGCCCTCGTGCTGGAGCATCAGCATCGCCGCGTAGATCAGCGACGCGACCCTGAAGACCGCGATCGCCCGCCAGAAGGCATCGCCCATGAGAGGTTCTCACGTTTCCGACAGAGGAGATTGACAGATAGTTGAGCTATCCATGCAAATGGGATAGACGCGCTGCGACAATCCGGAAGATCCCTATGGCAAGGATTGTCACAACATGAATCATTTCACCCAGGGTCCGCTCACGCCGATCCTCGCGTACGTGATGTCGTGTATGGGCTCGATGCTCGGCCTACGGCTCACCGCCCAGGCCAACGCCTCGACCGGCTCCTCGCGTGCGCGATGGCTCATCGGCGCGGCCATCTCCATCGGCGGCACCGGCATCTGGGTCATGCACTTCATCGCCATGATGGGCTTCGACGTCGAGGGCACCGAGATCAGGTACGACGTCCCGCTCACCGTCGCCTCGGCGCTGGTGGCCGTCGTCGTGGTCGGCGCGGGACTGTTTCTGGTCTCCTTCGGCCGCGCCAAGGCGCTCGCCCTGCTCGGCGGCGGCCTGCTGACCGGGCTCGGCGTGGCCGCCATGCACTACATGGGCATGTACGCCATGAACATGTCGGCCCACGTCACCTACGACCCGGTGTTCGTGGGCGCCTCCGTCGTCATCGCGGTCGTCGCCGCGACGGTCGCCCTGTGGTTCACCCTGCGCGTCAGGCGGGCCCTGGCGATCACCGGCGCCGCGCTGATCATGGGTGTCGCCGTCGCCGGCATGCACTACACGGGCATGTTCGGGATGAGCGTCCAGCTCCACACCGCATCCGGGCACGTGGCCGGCGCGGACGCGCTGTCCTTCCTCGTGCCGTTGATGACGGTGGTCAGCCTCATCACGCTGACCATGCTGCTGATGGTCATCCTGTCTCCGTCGCAGGCGGAGATGCAGGAGGACGCCGAGCTGATGGCCCGCCTCGAGATGCGCCGCCAGGCGGCCGAGAGCGCCCAGACCCTTCGCGCGCCCGTGCCCGCGGGCCCGCCCGCGCAGGGCCGGTCGCAGCGCGGCCGTCCCCCGCAGGGCCTGCCCGAGCAGGGGCGGCCCGCGCACGGGCGGCAGGAGCGCGGCCGGGCCGCGCAGGGGCTGAACGAGCAGGGACGGCCGGAGTACGGCAGACCCGAGTACGGCGCCGCCCCACAGACGGGCGGCCCCCTCCCCAGGAGGACGCAGGCGCCCTACGGCCGGCCCCAGCAGCACCCACGGGGTTGAGACATCCGCACGCGAGGGCCGCGGCGGCCGGGGCGATCCCGGATCCGCCGCGGCCCTCGCGGCGTTTCTCCCGGCCCTCCGGCCTGCGGGGACGGCGAGAGCGACAGCATCCGTCGGGTACGGCCCGCCCCCTTCATCATGGGCCGCGACAATCGGGGGCGAGCCGTACCCGGAGGGAATGGAGCGGTCTCCCGCTCTGCCCTCACGGTACGGCCCGCCACTTGCAATCCGCTTAACCGAAGAAGACCTCGGCCTCCTCGTAGCGCTCGACCGGGACGGTCTTCAGCTCCGAAGTGGCCTCGTCGAGCCCCACGCGCACGATGTCGGTGCCGCGCAGCGCCACCATCGTGCCGAAGTCACCGGCGTGGACCGCGTCGATGGCCTGCAGCCCGAACCGGGTGGCCAGCACCCTGTCGAAGGCGGTTGGCGTGCCGCCGCGCTGGATGTGGCCGAGCACGGTCGTGCGGGCCTCCTTGCCGGTGCGCTTCTCGATCTCCTTGGCCAGCATCTCGCCGATGCCGCCGAGCCGTACGTGGCCGAAGGCGTCGAGCTCGCTCGCCTGCAGTGTCATCTGGCCTTCGAGGGGGTGGGCGCCCTCGGCGACCACGATGATCGGTGAGTAGCGCGTGCGGAAGCGCGACTCGACGTACTCGCAGACACGGTCGATGTCGAACGGCTTCTCGGGGATGAGGATGACGTTGGCACCGCCGGCCATGCCCGCGTGCAGCGCGATCCAGCCCGCGTGACGGCCCATGACCTCGCAGATCAGCGCCCTGTGGTGGGACTCGGCGGTGGTGTGGAGCCGGTCGATGGCCTCGGTGGCGATGTTGACGGCGGTGTCGAAGCCGAAGGTGTAGTCGGTGCCGGACAGGTCGTTGTCGATGGTCTTGGGCACGCCGACCACCTTGACCTCACGGTCGGACAACTGGCGGGCGACACCGAGGGTGTCCTCGCCGCCGATGGCGATCAAGGCGTCGATCCCGCTCGCGGTGAGGTTGTCCTTGATCCGGTCGACGCCACCCTCGATCTTGATCGGGTTCGTGCGGGACGAACCCAGAATCGTGCCGCCCCGCGGCAGGATCCCTCGCACGGCCTGGATGTCGAGCGGCATGGTGTCGCCTTCAAGGGGGCCGCGCCAGCCGTCCCTGAAGCCGACGAACTCGTGCCCGTAAACGCTGACACCCTTGCGAACAACAGCCCTGATCACAGCATTGAGACCGGGGCAGTCGCCGCCTCCGGTGAGCACTCCAATACGCATGGCAAGTTCCTCCCGATGGGGTTCACGGCCAAACTGCTGGGGCGGTGCCTTCGACGTATCGCCGATGCAACGCATTGTGCCCTTTGGTACCGGCAATGGTCTAGACCAAAAGGCGGGTGCCGTGCGCGGTCCGACGCCGGACGCGGGCACGACAGGCGTGACCGCGCCGGCCGTCACCGGGGAGGGGCGGATCGGGTCGCGTGGTCACGAGGAGTTCCCTGCCCATCCTGGCCGGATCGAACACGCACCGGAGGAGATCATCCGACGGCGCCCGCGGCGCGGCGTGCCGCTCCAGGACGGGTATCGGCGGGCTCACCGGCAAGCGGCGAGCCGAGCGTCAACCAACGGTTGACGACCCTTTATCGTCAACCTATGGTTGACGCATGGAGAACACCGTCAGGCTCGACGACCTGATCTCAGCGATCAAGACCCGCGGCGGCGATCCGCTCGACCAGCTGTCCGACGCGGTCACGCTCGGCGAACACCTCGGCGACGTCGCCGACCACCTCATCGGCCACTTCGTGGACCAGGCGCGGCATTCGGGCGCCTCCTGGACGGAGATCGGCCGCAGCATGGGCGTGAGCAAGCAGGCCGCGCAGAAGCGGTTCGTGTCGAAGGACGGCCCCACCCTGGCCGAGGACCTGCGCAACTACGCCCGCTTCACCGAGCGCGCCCGCCACGTGGTCGTCCAGGCCCAGGCGGAGGCACGCGACGGCGGGCACGACCAGATCGAGGTCGGCCACCTCGTGCTCGGCCTCCTGCACGAGCCCGAGGGCATCGCCGCCAAGATCATGGTCACGCTCGGGGCGAGCCCCACGGCCGTGCGGGAGGCGGTGACGCCGCCGGCCGGGTCAGGCGCGCCCGACATGGTCGCCTTCTCCGCCCAGGCCACCAAGGCGCTCGAACTCACCCTGCGCGAGGCGCTACGGCTCGGCCACAACTACGTGGGCACCGAGCACATCCTGCTGGGCGTCCTGTCGCTGGAGGAGGGCCCCGCGACGGCGGCGCTGACCGGCCTGGGCGTGACCAAGGAGGCGGTGGAGCCGGAGATCAGGCGGCTGCTGAGCGCGTTCCTCGGCAAGGCCTGACTAGCGGGGCAGCACGCAGGCGGGCGCGACCACCTCGATGCGCCCGCCCGTCGGCCGGGGCAGGCCGCCGTGCAGTGACAGCACGGAGACCGCGTCGTCGGTCTGGTTGGCCACGTACATGGCGGCGCCGTCGATGGCGAAGTGCCGGGGCCAGGCGCCGCCGCTGGACACCTCCGTCACCGGCGCCAGATCGGTCCTGCGCAGGACCGCGATCGTGTCGGGGCCGCGGTTGGCGACATAGACGTAGTCGTCGGCCGCCTCGATGTGCGAGGGATAGTTCGTGCCCGGCGCCTGGCTGGCAGGGACGGCCGCCACCTCGTTCCAGTGGCTGTCGTAGCTGCGCACCATGGCGTCGAGCTCGCCGGCCACGTGGCAGCGGTCGCCGTCGAACACCAGGTGGCGGGGGCCCATCCCGGCGGGCAGCTTCACGGACTCCAGCGCGCGGCCGTCGAGCGCGTAGCGGCGGATCTCGTCGGTGCCGAGATCGCACACGTGCAGCACGTCCTGATGGAAGACGGTCTGGTGGGCGTGGGGCCGCTCCTGCCGTTCCCACACCGGACCTGAACCGTGGTGGGTGAGCACGACGGGTTCACCGGCGAAGGCGCCGTTCTCGTCGAGCTCGTGCAGGCTGACGACGCCGTCGCCGTAGTTGGCCACCGCCAGCAACCGCCCGCCCGGATGCACGGCCACATGGCACGGCTGGCCGCCCTCGCTGGAGCGCTCGCCGAGCGGAGCCGGCCGGTCGGCGGCCACCGAGTAGGCGCTCACGGTGCCGCGGTCGTCCTCGCCCACGGCGTACAGCACCGGCATCGCGGGATGGAAGGCCAGGAAGGAGGCCTTGTGGGCCGCGGCGCGCGCGAGCACGGCCAGGTCCTTGCCTACGACCACGATGTCGGGACCGTATCCACCAATGAACAGGTGCTTCACAACAGACATCCTCTCATGCTTGACTGTGTCAATGAACTCATTGACCGAGGCAAGGATCGCCGAGATCAGGGCCTTCAATCGCTTCTACACCAAGGTGATCGGCGTCCTGCAGCTCGGCATGCTCGATTCGCCCTACTCCCTGACCGAGGTGAGGGTGCTGTTCGAGCTCGCCAGCGCCGAGGGGCCGGCGCTGGAGGCGGGCGAGCTGCGGCGCATGCTCGACCTCGACGCCGGATACCTGAGCAGGATCCTGGCCAGGTTCGAGGCTGACGGCCTGCTCGTCAGGGAGCGGTCCTCGAGCGACGCCCGCAAGCAGGTCGTCCGGCTCACCGAGGCCGGCACGACCACCTTCGCCGGGCTCGACCGGCGCCAGAGCGAGCGGATCAGCCAGTTGCTCGACGGGCTCGGCGAGGAGGAGCAGGCACGGCTCGTCGCGGCGATGTCGTCGATCAGGAAGACGCTCGGCCGGGAGGCGCCCGCCTCGCGCGTGCCGTACGTCATCAGGCCGCCGCGCACGGGCGACCTCGGATGGGCCGTCTGGCGGCACGCGGCGCTGTACGGCAAGGAGTACGGCTGGGGCCTCGAGTTCGAGAAGGTCGTCGCGCGCATCGTCAGCGAGTACGACCCGGCCAGGGACACGGGCTGGATCGCCGAGATCGACGGGGAGCCGGTCGGCTCGGTGTTCTGCGTGCACAAGGACGACACCACCGCGCAGCTGCGGATGCTGCTGGTGGAGCCCGCGGCGCGCGGGCTCGGCCTGGGGCGGCGGCTGGTGGAGGAGTGCCTGCGGCACGCGCGGGAGTCGGGGTACAAGCGGATCGTGCTGTGGACCAGGGACTCACTGGTGAGCGCGCGCCGGATCTACCAGGCGGCGGGCTTCAGGCTGGACTCGGAGGAGACGTCGGTCGAGAACGGGGTGGACGTCGTCGAGCAGGTCTGGTCCCTCGACCTCTGAAGCCGGCCCGCACTCCCCGGCCGGCGGATTGCGGTAGATCAGGAGGGGATGCCGCGTCCCCGACGACAGGACCCTTGATGACACTGGCCGAGCTGCTGTCCGGCGTGGCGGCGGGCAGGCTTCCCCCCGCCGACGGCACGGTGACGATCGTGCCGCAGCCCAGCCACCGCGACATGGGCGTGATCGCCTTCACCGCGCACAGCGTGGTCTTCGCCGACCTCGACCACGGCTGGCTGCGCGACAGGCTGCCCGACGGCGACCTGTCCGCGCCGCTGAACCCGCCGTTCCTGCGGGCGCTGGAGCTGGAGACCGGCAGGACGGTCGACAACCTCGACGCGCTCCTGCTCGCCCGGCCGCTGGCAGGGCCGCCACCCGCCGGGCTCACCGAGATCACCGACGACGGCCATCCCCGCGTGGCGCGCGCCATGCGGCACCGCGACGCCGTACGGGTGTGGGCCGGCGAGGAGGGCGTGCTGGTGATCGGCAGGGGCGTGGCGGGGCGATGGGAGGTCGCGGTGGAGGTCGATCCCGCCCACCGAGGGCGCGGCGTGGGCAGGAGGCTGGCCGCGGCGGCCCGCGCGCTGTGCGACGAGCCGCTGTGGGCGCAGGTCGCCCCGGGCAACGCGGCCAGCCTGCGCGCCTTCCTGGCGGCGGGGTTCACGCCCGTGGGCGCCGAGGCGCTGCTGGTCGCCGACGAAACTCGGTAAACTGCTCGCATGGCCGACCGTCCGGTACGCCGCCAAGCGCGGGGCCTCAAGCGCATGGCCGAGATCCTCGACGCGGCGGAGCTGGTCATCGCCGAGGTGGGCTACCCCGACCTCACGACGAACCAGGTGGCGGCGCGGGCGGGCATGTCGCCCGGCTCGCTGTACCAGTTCTTCCGCAACAAGGACGAGATCCTCGACGGCCTGGTGGCCCGCTACACCGTCGAGCGCGGCGAGTACTGGGCCGAGCGGCTGGCCGCCGTCACC